>JAJZTK010000034.1 GCA_021849045.1 Deltaproteobacteria bacterium
CATCTCAAGAGAGAAGCACAGGAGCACTTGCCCTGAAATCAGAAAAAGGGGTAAGAAACGGTTCGATTGACAAAGAACAGGGCCTACAGGTCAAGCTGAGCGGCCAAAATTTACAGGATTCTCCCGGACAAGATCGAAAATACCCCCTAGCGGGGGACAAAGCCCGTCCGTTCAATGAACGGTCACGGATTCAGGTCATAGGTAAACGTCCCGTTTGTGTCGGTTACGCCAGTGATAGCTCCTGATACATACGTGAGACCTTGAGTTGGGGAGTCCACAAATTTTCCTGTTGCCGTCGTGGGTGATGAGGAGCTGCTGCCACACCCTGCCAGCAGTGCGCCAGAAGCCAACGTTAAAACCAACCATCTCCATAGTCCTTTCATGACAAACCTCCTTGAGGAAATTATCCAGCCCTGCCGGACAGAACTGGAGTGAGAGACAGCATATGGGCAATTTCAGTTCAGCTTATGTAGCGGATACCGCCGGAGAAGAATCCAGCGCCGGAAGGAGAGGTCCGGCGCACATTGCAAGGTGGGAAGATTTCCTCCTCGTCATCCCATTTCAAATTCACTCGCCCGTTCGGCAGAAAGCCTCCCCACCACCTCCCGCACCTGCTCGGCCGTAAACGGTTTCTCGATCCCATCCTGCGCCCCGGCCGACCTGACCGCCAGTGCCAGCTCTTCAGGACCTACAGAACTGCAGAGAACGATCTTCACCCCTTGGTCCAGGGCAACGATCTCCCTGGTCGCCTCAATGCCGTTCAACAGCGGCATTATGACATCCATAATGATCATGGCAGGGCGGTGCTCCCGGAATTTTGCCACCGCCTCGACCCCGTTGGCGGCCTCGGCCACCACGTTGTAGCCATCCAGCTCCAGGATGCTGCGCAGGAGGTTCCGGATGAAAAAGGCATCATCCACGATCATGACCGTACGACTCATCGTGCGTGGACCTGCAAATGCGACATATGCGAACCTCAGGTTTCAGCCCAAGGAACGCCGCCGGTAGTGCCCGACGGCGCTCCTCTTCGCATGCCTGTGGTTATCTTACCAACAGATTGATTCCGTAGACGCCGGATGACCAGGTGGACGTAACAATCGCCAGTTTCTTGTCGGCTGACATGAACCCGTGCACCGAACTATCCGCTGCAACCGTCAGAAGACCTGTAGAGTCGAGCAGCACCGTTTCTCCTCCCTGTCCGGTCGTACTGGTACTGCCGTTGCTGTCAAGGTATGACGAAACTGAACGCAGGCCGGCGCTGGATATGGCGTCGGTTGTTGAGTGCCAGACTGGCGTGGTCTCGTTGGCAACGGCAAAGTTTCTCCAGTTCCCGGCCAGATCAGCCTGGGTGAATGTCTGGCCGTTCATCGAAATCACATTGAACAGATACCCATTGCCCGCAAACGGGGAGTTGCCCACACCGAAGATCATTTTCTTGTCCGGCGTCATAATGCCGCGCCAGGCGGGTACTGCCGTATTGGTGGCAAGGCCGGTAGAGCTGATCTTTGAGGTACCAAAAGGCCCGCTGTAACCAGTGCGTGATGGAGCTACCAGGTTGCTGGTGTACGTCACGTTGCCCGTGCTGCCAGTAGTTCCTCTGGCAAACACCCATTCAGTGAAGTTTCCGCTTAAGATCTGGCTCTCGACGAAACTGCCGGCCACGAAGTCTGCACTGCTGAAGGTGCCCTGTTTCACTGCCACCCGCAGGACGCGATCAGCCCCTACGGAAGCAACGCCAACGACAATCTGTTTGTTGGAGGAGATCTGCAACGGCGCCGGGGTGGTAGAGGTGGCAAAAGCGGCCGTGCCGGTTTCGGTAATCTTGCCGGTGGCGTCTATAGCCCAGTTTAGGTTGCCGCCGATGAAAGTGGATATGTCGGCAGCAGGAACATCGATCGGTGAGGTAGGATTCGTCGGCTTGTTGCCGTAGGTCATAGAGGTGATAGTGACATCGCCATTGGCAGCAACGGCACTGGTTCCGCTGACCCACCCCGGACGCGTTCCGGCGGCAACACCCGGGCCGGTATAAAAGTGGACGAAATTCCAGTTTCCGGTGAGATCCGCCTGGCTGAAGGTGGAGCTGGCAGTGCCGACCAGCCGGCCTTGACTGAGAGCATCGGCATGGGTAAGGAAGGTTTTGGTGTTGAATGTGTAGCCTGATTTGCTGGCAGTCACCTCCACAGTGCGGCCTGCAGGCACGTTCACGATAATATAAGTACCGTTGACATCGGTGCTGGTCATGGTGCTGGAGATGCTGTTGTTGGTGCTGTTGACATACTTTACCGGGTATGTCGTCACCCCGTCTGAATCTTTTGCCGTTACGACAGCGCCGCCGATATAGCCGCTGACTTCATTCGTGCTGTCAACTACCCTGCTGCGGATAACACCGTTTCCGGCAGTATTCCCCCAGCTCGTCAGCTTGGCCGGTGGGAAAAGGGCATAGGGTCGGTCGGAGCCGTCACGATTTGCCGTTAGGGAAATGACATTGGAATAGGAATCGGCATAGGCTGAAAGGCTCATTTTGACGGTAAAGCTGGTGTTTTTCGGAATGCCGGCCAAAACGTACTGCCCGTTGGCATCGGTAGTGGTGGTTATTTCCGGGGTAAGGCCCGAGGTGGTTACGGAAACACCCGGCAGCGGGGCGCCGGCTGCAGATGTGGTGTATTCATAAACTTTCGACGTGAAAGAAACTGAATCGGCAGGCGGCGGGGTATAGACCGTTGCTGCCGAGGTCAGAGAGCTTTGAGCGGTTGCCGTGCTGACCGAAAAAGATGTGTTTGCCGTAGCAGTACCGCTTACCAGGGTATACTGGGTAGTTGTTACCGGTGTCGTTACTGTGCCGTTCAGGAATTTGGCCGGATCAACGCCGGTATAGACCGAAGCGGCTACGACATTGGCCAGGTTGGCTAAGTCGATGTTAGCCTTCGTGGCCGTTGCCGGGGCAAAGAGGACGGCATTAACAGCAGATTTTACCGTGTTTTCCAGAACAGCCGGCTGAATGGTTGCTACGGCCGTGGAGGTAACGGCGCTGTTTGATGTTTCTCCGATCGTTCCCGGGGGGACGCCGATCTTCTGTTCCGCCAGAATGACCGCAGTCGAGCTGATAGAGTTGATATCTTTTCTGGTATTTGTCTCCAGAGCCCCCTGGTCGAGCAGCGCCTTTACCACTTTGGCGCCACTCACAGCCTTGACGACATAATCCCCCTTGACAAGATTGGCAACAGTGTAGGTGTAGGAGCCATCGCCATTGTCCGTTGCCGTAACCGATGTTACCAGCGCGCCGACCAACGTTCTGATTTCAACGGTTGGCGGAGTGGCTGGGGCGGCAACGGTTTTCACAACAGCTTTCCCAACGGTATTTCCCGCAGGAAAGGTTACCACCCCGGTCAAGGTGACTGCCGTCGGAGCGGGCGTTGAACTGCCGGACGAACCGCATCCGGCCAATGCCAGGGGGAGAAGGATTGCCGTCAGGGCAACTCTCCAGCTTCGTAACGACGAAATAATTCTGCGGTACATAGTTAGACCTCCTTTTTGATTTCGGGCATGAAAATGCCCATCAACGTGCACTGACTGCCACTAACCGCAAAGTACTAACCGGCCGACGCCTCTGGTATGTGAACATACCAGAGGGTAGGTTACGGATTGGATACGTATTATGAAGAAAATAAAAAAGGGATTGTTTATGACTGATTTAGGCGGAAAAATACGGAGAGATTATTTTTATTGAGGCTCAATATTAAATAATACAAATCACACTAACGCAGTTTTGTAAATTGCCGTGGTTCTGGCAGACGGCTTTATCCCCTGGTAGGCGAGGCATTTCCTGCAGCGCTGGTACGTGTCGACCGCCTCACCCTTGAGCCCGGCGGCCAGGTAGCACTCCATCAGATTCTGATACAGTTCCTCGGCCAGGTCATCCACCTCCAGCCCCCGGAGATAGCAGGCGATGGCCCGCCTGTGGTCACCCCTCTGCAGCCAGAGGTTCCCCATGGCCACCACATGCAGCACGAACCTGCTCTTCAGCCGCTTGCGCGGCGAGACCAGCCACGGTTTGTCACCCTCGTCATCCAGAAACTGGCCACGGTACAGGGCCAGGGCCTTTTCCGTCAGATGAACCGCCTCGGCCTCGTCCCCCCCATCCCCCTTCAACTGGGCGCTCCGCAGGAACTGGTCAAAGGCCCGGACGTCGGTCCAAACGAGTTGCTGGTCGAGAGAGATCCTCCCTTCCTGCACCTGAACTGCCCTGTCGTTGCCAAGGAGGCCGCGCAGGCGGTGCAGGGTGATCTTTAGCGCGCTCCTGGCCGTATCGCCGTCGGCGTCGGGCCAGAGATAATTGGCGATCTGCCCCTCGCGCGTCTCCGTCCCGCCCAGCGCCACCAGCGCCTTCAGCATCTCCAGCGGTTTCTTCTGCACCTTGCCGGAAAAGCGGACCGGTTCTTCGTTGACCAGCATCTTGAAGCCACCGAGGGTATAGAGCTTCACCGGCCAGGGCCACGCCTCGATTTCAACGGTTGGTGGATGGTCCGTGAGGTTGCGCAGCTGGATGAGCCGACGGACGTATTCCGTCTCGATCCCGGCCTCAAGGGCCCTTGCGCAGAGGTCAGCCATTACAGTAGGACGCCAGTAAAACTTATTCACATAGCCATTGATCCTTGCGAGGAGAAACGCCTTGCCGAGACGCTCTGTTCCTGCCTCAACTTCTCCGTGGCCGAATAACATCTGTGAGTCCACCAGGAGACAGTAAAATTCGAGCAAGGTGCTCCTGATACGATTGGCAATGTCATACCCTTTTGCCAACGCAACCGCTGCTTCTTCATCCTTCCCAAGTTCCCAGAGCAGTTCCGCTAACCCGGAATAGGCAATTCCTTCCGGAGCAAGAAATCCTATGGCAATAGCAGTATGTATTACCATCCTCAGGTCTTCCAGCGCGCCGGAGAGATCCCCTGTCAGAAACTTCTCCCAACTTAAGCCGGTATGATACATGAGCATGTCGAGACGGCGAGACGTATTAAGTTGCCGGGACATCTGCTCTAGGAATCGGTCGGCAGTGGCCGTGTCACCCTTGCTCAATGCACAGGAAACTCCGTGCCCCAAGGCGTGGGACTCCCAGAAATAAACACCGCTGTTTTTTGCCAGTTGGAGTTGCTCGTGGGTCAACTCAACCCCTTCGTCGCATCGAGCAGTGACAAAGCAGTGCATAATTTCATTGGTCTTGATCGCCTGAAGGGTCAGATCCGATAGCCCATCGCACAAGGACATCCGGTGCAGGAATTCGAACAGCATTGTAGCCCTGGCAAAATCTCCTTCCCAGGTATAATAAGTCTTCAGGTGAATTGCTGTCATGAGCCTCTGATTAAGCTCAACGGTTTCGTCGTTGAGGACAAGAGTATAGGCCCGTTCATGCCACTCTAAGATGTCGGAGTGATCGATCATCTTCAAGGACATGGCGTTGAAGATACTCATGGTTACCGTAGCCTCGATCTCCCGGCTCGGGAACGAAGGGTCGTCGACAAGCATGGCGCGAAGCGTGGCGAGCCACTCCTCACTGGCGCCGAACTCTCCCAGGTGAAAGGAGACATTAGCCGCGTTAGACCAGGCGAGAAACATGCCTGCCCGGTTGCCAGCTTCCCGGTACAGGTAAAAGGATCTTTTTAGATGATGCTGACTTTCCAGGGGAGAGACGGCCATAAGCGCCATGCCATACCAAAAGAGAAGATCGGCGTCCGCGTCCCTCTGTTCGGAAGGTAGTCTTTCCAGCCATTCCCGGATTGTTCCGCTCCTCCCCTGGGCCAGAATGGCCGGGGCCTGCTGGCAGATTAACATGGCAGCCTGCTCCAACTCTCCGGCCTTTTGATACAGATCCACCGCCGCCGCAGGATCCCCTACTTCTGCAAACAGTACGGCAGCGCTACACCTGAGTTGATTGACGTCCTTACGTCCGAACTGCTCCTCTGCCTGGCTCTGCAGAAATGCTTGAAAAAGCTGGTGGTACTGGTAAATTGCCTCCTTTGCGGTTCGCCTGGAGGTGAAATAGTTGCTGCGACTCAACTCGGCAAGAATACGACCGGCCCGGTCATAGCCGGTCAGCGACTCTGCCAGTGATACCGGGACGTAGGGGAGCAGAGATGTAGCAAGCAGAAAGGCCTGATGCTCCTGGTTCATCCGGGCAAGCACCTCGGCGGCGAAATAGTTGAATATCCCCTCGGTAGTCCAGCACCCGTCCTTCGACAGCTCGCTACCCTGAAGCTTCGCATGTTCCACGATAAGCAGGAGCCCGGCGATCCACCCTTCTGTCTTGTGATACAGCTGTTGAACAGTCTCGGCGGAAACGCCAGCGGCCGATCTTGCCTTGACGAATTCCATCGCCTCTTCGAGCGTGAACCGCACCTGCTCCCACCCAAGCAGCTCAATTCTGCCGTTTGCCTGCAGCCGGGCAAAGCGTGCCGGTGGCGCCTCCCGGCTGACCACGATGATGGTGATCCCCGGCGGGACCGCATCCAGCCCTGCGTAGAGAACATCGTGGAACAGAGGACCATGGGCGTCCTGAAAGTTGTCGAATACGACCGTGCATGGTTGGGAAAGACGGGCGTAAAACGTCTCGAACCAGCGGCGGGCAAAGGTCTCCAGGGCAAGAAATTGGTCGGGCGTCAGGCGAAGCAGCGGCTGCCCCGGTTCAGGCATTGCCTTGTTGACAGCGATTTCCATGAAGTGGAAAAAGGTGGCGATGTCCGTATCGCCACTGTCCACCTGATACCAGAGTGAGGGGAGCGAACGTGATTCAAGGTAGCTGGCAACCAGGGTGGTCTTTCCCGAACCGCCCGGAGCGGCAATCCATAGGCCGGGACGCATGCGGGCTTCATCGATGCGGCTGAAAAGCCGCTCACGGTGCACGACGCCAGTCATCAACGGCCGGGTCACCTTGTTGAGCGGCACCCTTTCGTCCTGCTGGAAAATCTCTCGAAGAGGACTGGAAGTAGATTCGTCAGTTGCCATCTTCATGAGCCAACCACCCTTGGCGACAAGCACACTATGATTTGCTTAATGTGCGTATTCCAAGCAAAAGTAATTCCATTTTAATGATAACTGTATTTCAGCCAGTTAGGGCTGTTTGGCTGAAGGATAATCCTCCATACTGTAAAGTTACCCGACAAAATTTGTCGAAAAACCTTACATACTACCGGTCTAATCCGGGATTATTCGATCCGAGCAGTTGGACAAACTCACGCGTCAAAGGCGCACCATTACCGGCACGCACCAACCCCTCCCGCTGCAGGTCTGCCGGGGTATCCACATCATGCCACTCGGGCAGCAGCCGCACCCGCAGACCCGCCTCCTCAGCCCGCGCCAGACTCTCCGCCAGGACGGTGCCGGTGCTCCAGGCAATCCCCGTGAACAGACAATCCGGCACCGCTTTCAGGGCCAGCAGATAATAGCCGCCATCTGTGCTCGGACCGAACACCACATCCACCGCGTCGTCAGCCAATGCCCGGAACGCCTGGTGCAGATAGTCGACCGGCAGGTCCGGCGCGTCGGTCCCGACAATGACCATCCGTCGGTGCCCGCGGGACAGGACCTCGCGGAACGCGCCGGCCATCCTTGCCCCCAGATCGCCCCCTTGCTGGGGCAACGACACAAAGTCGGGGGCAATCCCCTGAAAATACTGGAGCGCCGCCGGGTCATCCTGGTAAAAAAGAAAACGTTGCACCTGCAGTAGTGAACGCACCTTGGCCAGGGTGTCCAGGAGCATGCAGCGGTAGAGTTCGGCCGCCTCTTCAGGCGTGAGGGGAGGGGTCAGCCGGGTCTTGACCCGACCCGGGGCGGGAAGTTTGGCAAAAACGATCAGGGCGCTGTCGTGTAACACGATTGTAAAACCACCATTTCAATGATAATGAAAAATTTAGCGTTATCCACAATTTCAGGGGTTTTCAACAGACTTATCCACAAGAACAATGAGCAGGATAAGGGAATTCCAGTATGCTCGGTGGCTCTCTTGTCCCCGGTCCTTTATCCTCGAACCTCACTCCTTCTTTTATCCCGTTCGATCGCTGCATAGGCCGAATGCTTGTGGATCGATTCGAAGTTCTCTGCCTCGACGCTGAACCAGATGATGTTCTCCATGGCCAGGAAACGCTGGGTCACTTCACGGACAATGTCCTCCACGAATTTCGGATTCTCGTAGGCCTGCTCGGTGACAAACTTCTCGTCGACCCGCTTCAGCAGGGAATACACCGGACTGGAGCCGCACTCCTCCACCTGCGCTACCAGATCCTCGATCCAGACGAACTCCCGGTACCGGACCCGGATGGTGATGATGGAGCGCTGGTTGTGGGCGCCATACCGCGAAAGCTCCTTGCTGCAGGGGCAAAGCGAGGTGACCGGTATCCGGATGCCGAGGACGAAGTCGAAGCTATCCGCCAGGGAGGCGTTGAATTCACAGGTATACTCCATAAGCCCCTTGGCCTTGGAGACCGGCGCCCGCTTCTCGATGAAGTACGGAAACTCCATCTCCAGGTGGGCACTGGAGGCCCCGAGCTTCTTCTTCATCTCGCCCAGAATGGTCTCCAGCTTGTCCAGGGCGATCTCCTCACGGTGAGCGTTCAGGAGCTCGACGAACCGGCTCATGTGGGTCCCCTTGAAGTGATGGGGCAGGTCCACATACATGTTGATCCGGGCCACGGTCTGCTGGAACTTCCGGTTCTTGTCCATGACCACGACCGGATAAGAGATATCCTTCACCCCCACCTTGTTGATCGGGATGTTGCGGGGATCGTGCAACTGCTGCACGTCGTGCAACGGCTGCCGGGATTGGGTATCCGGGACCGGGGACTGACTGTCACTCCCTTTCTTCTGATTCACGTTACACCTTTCTCATTTCACGATCATTCGTCACATGTCACGTCGCACATACTTCACCGGGTCCGGGACCCCGGCCTCGATGAACCCTTTGAGCCGCAGGCGGCATGAGTCGCAAAGTCCGCAGGCAAGTCCGTCGGGAGTGGGGTCGTAGCAGGAGTGGGTCCGACCGTAATCCACCCCCAGGGAAAGCCCACGGGTGATGATCTCCGCCTTGGTAAGGTGGATAAGCGGGGTGTGGATGGTGTAATGTCCCTTCCCCTCCACCGCCGCCTTGGTCGCAAGGTTGGCCATGGCCTCGAAGGCGGCGATGTATTCCGGCCGGCAGTCGGGATACCCCGAGTAGTCCAGGGCGTTGACACCGATGTAGATGTCGAAGGCGGAGAGCACCTCGGCCCAGCCCAGGGCAAAGGAGAGGAAGATGGTGTTCCGTGCCGGCACGTAGGTGACCGGGATGTCGCTCCCCACCCCCTCCTTGGGGACGGCAATGTCGGAGGTAAGGGCGCTCCCGCCGATCCTACGGTAGTCGAAATCCACCACCAGATGGTCCTTGGCCCCCATGGGCCGGGCATTCTTCTTGGCCAGTTCAAGTTCCACACTATGGCGTTGGCCGTAGGCAAAGCTGATGGCGTAGGGCTCGAACCCCTCGCTCCTGGCGATGGCCATGCAGGTGGTGGAATCGAGCCCGCCACTGTATAACACGACTGCTTTCCTGGTCATGGTGCACAACTCCATTCTTAAAACAAAGAAAACTTCACGTACCGCTTCGGATTCTCCTTGATGTCCTTTACCAGGGCATCGACGCTCTCCACCATCCGGGTTAACCGGTCGTAGACCTCCCGGTCGTTGATGAGGCGGCCGGCGGTTCCTTCGGTGCCGCGCAGCCGGCCGGCCACGTCGTCAAACGACTTGACCGCACTGTCGGCCCGCTCGATGAGGGCCACCCCCTTGTCATACAGTTCGCGGTCACTCAGCAGCATCCCCACCGTGCTGTCGCTGGAAAGCAGCTTCCGGTTCAGCTCCCGCACATCCTCGGCCGCCTGGGTGCTCTTGTCGGCCACGGCCACCATCTTGTCATAGAGTTGACGGTCATGAACCAGCCGCCCAAGGGTGCCATCGGCTGACTGGATATCCCTGATGGTGTCCTCGGTCCTGGTCAGGATGGCAATGAGCCGGTCATAGGGCTCGCTGTTTTTGGTCAGCTTCCCCAGCGTCCCCTGCCCCTGGTTCACTGAGTGCGTAACGATCTGCAGTTCCGCTGTCAGCCGCGAAAGGTTGTCGTAAAGTTTGGGATCCTTGGCAAAGCGGCCAAGGGAACCCTCCCCCTTATCAATCTTGTCCATGATCCCGTTGAGCCGGTCAAAGGCGGAACCGGCCTTCTGCATCACGTCGTCCAGTCGCGGCACCTCGGTGCCGGAGACCCGTGTCTCCGGTACCTCCGCATAGTGCCGGCTGGGGGTGATATCCACGTACTTTTCCCCCATCAGGCCACGAGTCTTGATGGTGATCCGGGAATCCTTGCCGACCTTCTTCAGCGCCTCATTCTCAATCTCCAGGAGGACCTCCACATCGTTGCTCTTCCTGGCGTCGACAAAACGGATATCCTTGACGATCCCCACATCCACCCCGGACAGCCAGACCGGCGCCCCGACCTTCAGCCCGGCCACGTCAACCATGACCAGCGTTATCTCCCCCTTGGGAACGAACATCTTGGTCTTGTCCCCCATGAGCAGCACGCCGCCGGCGAAGAGCAAGAGGGCGATGACGATGAAGATGCCGGTGGTTACCTGCGACCATCCTAGGGTGTCACTACGTTTCATAACCGTGCTTCCTGTCCATTGGAATAGGTGAACAGAGACTGCTCCGACGGGGCGAAGAACTCCCGGATCTCGGGCAGGGAGGCTGAGCGGAGCTGGTCACTGCTGCCGTCAAAGACGAGACGGCCCTGGTGGATAAATGAGAAACGGGAGGAGACGGCAAAGGCGGTCTCCAGATCGTGGGTCACCATCAGGGTGGTCTTTCCCTCCTGCTGAAGACGGAGCATCAGATGCCTGATATTGTAGACCCCGATCGGGTCAAGGCCGGTGGTCGGCTCGTCGAAAAAGATATACTCCGGATCGGCTGCCAGGGCGCGGGCAATGGCGGCCCGCTTCTTCATCCCACCGGACAGCTCGGACGGATAGAGGTCGATGGCATGCTCCAGGCCGACAAAGCCCAGCTTCTCCAGGACGATCCGTTCGATATCCGCCTCGGACAGCTCCCCTTCCTCGAAGAGACGGTAGCCGACGTTTTCGCCCACGGTCATGGAGTCGAACAGCGCCCCCCCCTGGAACACGATGGCAATACAGCGGCGGACAGTGGTCAACTCCTGTTCCCGCAAGCCGGCAATGGCAGTGCCGTTGATGAAGATCCGGCCGGCATCGGGGCTGAGCAGGCCGAGGATCAGCTTGAGGATGGTGGTCTTGCCGACACCGCTCACCCCGAGAATGGTGCGGTTCTCGCCGGGAAAGAGCCGGAGATCGAACTCCTCCAGTATCCGCCGCCCACCGACACTGTACGTGACCTGCTCCATCCTGATGCCGCTCGTATCGGCCGTTGTCATCCTTGTCCTATCCCCTGAAAACGATGAATATCTTGGTCATGAAGAAGTCGGTAATCAGGATCAGCACCGAGGCCAGCACCACGGTCCGCTTCACCGCGGCACCGACCCCTTCGGCGCCACCGCGGGTGTTGAGCCCGACATAGCACCCCATCATGGCGATGATGAACCCGAACACGGCCGGCTTGGCCACCCCTTCGATCAGGTCCTGAAACACCATGAACTGGGGCAGCGACTTCCAGTACATGAGCGGATTGATCCCATACCCCATGGACATCAGGTAGCCGCCGCAGAGTGCCACGGTGTCGGCGATTACCGCCAGAAGCGGCATGGCGACCAGCATCGCCTTCAACCGGCTCGTCACCAGCCGCTTGACGATGTCGGTCCCCTCCACCCGCATGGCGTCAACCTGCTCGGTCACCACCATGGTCCCCAGTTCGGCCGTGATGGCCGACCCGACCCGGCCGGCAACCATGAGCGAGGCGAGGACCGGTCCCAACTCCTTGACCATGGTCACGGCCACCATCCCCCCCACATAACTGGTGGCCGCGAACGGCTTGAGCTGAATCAGGGCCTGCAGCGCCATGACCATGCCGGTAAAGAGACCGGTCAGGCAGACGATGAAGAGTGAACCGACCCCGATCCGGTCCAGTTGGGTAACGAACTCACGGTAATAGAAGGGAGGGAAGACCATTCCCCTGACGGCCCGCCACGCCAGGGCGAAGTACGACTGTATCTCGAAGAAGACCTGCTTCAGTCTGGCATCCAACCGCACAAAGCCGATCACACCAGCGCCTCGGTCAGGGCGTCACGGATATCCTTGACGAAAACAAACGTCAGTTCGGCCCGCGCCGGTTCAGGCAGATCTTCCAGGTCGACCCGGTTCCGCTCCGGGACGATGATCCTGACCACGCCGGCGCGGCGGGCGGCCAACGCCTTTTCCTTCAGCCCGCCGATGGCCAGGACCCGGCCGGTGAGGCTGATCTCGCCGGTCATGGCCAGATCGCGCCGGGCAGGGCGGCCGGTCATGAGAGACACCAGGGCCGTCGCCATGGTGATCCCGGCCGAGGGACCATCCTTGGGGATACTCCCGGCCGGGACATGGATGTGGATGGTGGTGTCAATAAAGGCATCGGTGCGTATCCCGAACTCGTCCTGATTGGCCTCGACAAAGGAAAGGGCTGCCCGGGCCGACTCCTTCATCACCTCCCCCAGTGAGCCGGTCAGGATCAGTTCACCCTTTCCCTTCATCCGGGTTGCCTCGACAAAAATGATGTCCCCACCGGTCTCGGTCCAGGCGAGGCCGGTGACCACGCCGATCCGGTCCGCCTCGGCTGCCACCTCGTTGAAAAACTTGCGCGGGCCGAGGAATTCGCTCACCAGTTCGGCACTGATGGTCTCCCGGGGCGATTTCCCCTGGGTGATCTCCTTGGCCACCTTGCGGCAGACCGAGGCGATGTTACGCTGCAGGGTCCGCACCCCTGCCTCGCGGGTGTACTCTTCGATGATTCTGAGCAGGGCCTCCGGAGGAAACCGGGGGTGGTAGTCGGCAAGACCGTTCTCCTCGATCTCCTTCGGCACCAGGTAGCGGGTGGCGATATGCTCCTTTTCCTCGGTGGTGTAGCCGGAGAGGGTAATCACCTCCATCCGGTCCTTGAGGGGGGGAGGGATCGGGTCGAGCTGATTGGCGGTGGTGATGAACATGACTTTTGACAGGTCGAACGGCAGGTCCAGGTAATGGTCGGTGAAGGTGGAGTTCTGCTCCGGGTCCAGCACTTCCAGCAGGGCACTGGCCGGATCGCCCCGGAAGTCGAGCCCGATCTTGTCCACCTCGTCCAGCATGAATACCGGGTTGTTGGCGCCGCAGCGAAAAATCTCCTGGATGATCCGCCCCGGCAGGGCGCCGATGTAGGTCCGGCGGTGGCCCCGGATCTCCGCCTCGTCCCGCATCCCCCCCAGGGAGACGCGGATGAACTTCCGCCCCAGGGCACGGGCGATGGACTTCCCCAGGCTGGTCTTCCCCACCCCCGGCGGGCCGACAAAGCAGAGGATCGGCCCCTTCATCGACTCCTTCAGGGTGCGGACCGCCAGGTACTCCAGTATCCGCTCCTTCACCTTTTTCAGGTTGTAGTGGTCCTCGTCCAGTACCGTTTCCGCCTGGGTGATGTCCCGGTTGTCAATGGTGCCGGTCTGCCAGGGCATGCCCGCCAGGTAGTCAAGGTAGGTGCGGGCCACGGTGTATTCAGGTGACGACTGGTTGATCCGCTCCAGCCGCTTCAGCTCCTTGTCGGCGACCTTGCGCACATCGGTCGGCATGCCTGCCGCAATGACCTTTTTCTTGAGTTCGTTCAGGTCGGCGCTCCGGGGGTCCTCATCCCCCAGTTCCTCCTGGATATGCTTCATCTGCTCGCGGAGGATATACTCTTTCTGGGTCTTGCCGACCCGTTTGGTCACCTCCGCCTGCACTTCCCCCTTGATCTGCAGCCGCTGCACCTCGCTGGTCAGGTGGGCGTAGACCGATTTGAGCCGCTCCAGCGGATCGATGGTCTCCAGGAGAAGCTGCTGATCATCCAGCGGCAGGTTCATATAGAGGGTCACCAGGTCGGCAAGGCGGGCCGGGTTGTCGATGTAGTCGATCATCTTCATCACATCGTCCGGAAGGGGTCTGCCGTAGGAGAGGGCTATTTTCAGGAGCGCCGAGAGGCTTGACACCAACGCCTCGGACACCAGGCTCTTTTCCACGAATTCGCGCAGCGGTTCCAGCCGGACCATGGTAAGCGGCTTTTCCTGTACCAATTCCTGGAGCTGGACCCGGACAAGCCCCTCCATGGTCACCTTGGCGCCCCCCTCATCCAGATGGCGCAGCCGGGTGATGCGGCAGGCCGTGCCGACCTGATGGAGCGAAGGGAACAAACCGTCACCATTCGGGTCACTCTTGAGTTTTGCCAGCACGATCAGGCTGTTGTGCGCGGCAACCGCCTCTTCAAATGCAGGGGTTTCCTCATCCTTGAGAAACAGGGAGAGGATCATGTACGGAAAGGCCACCATTTCCCGCAAAGGGAAGAGGGGAAGGATCTCCGGTATGGGGGTGCTGTCCGGCATGGTCTGTTCCTCGGTGAGCAGGGCGGTTCACTGGCCGCCCCTGCTGGAAACGCGGCATAGGTACGTGTAAAGAGTATCGGGACGGTGGGGCGGTGTCAAGGACAGTCGCGCCCGGAAGCGGCTACAACTCGGCCTGGAGCTGTTCCCACTCCTCATAGAGGGCAGCTATCCGGGCCGCCAGGGCCGCATGTTCGGCACCGAGCCGCTGCAATTCGGTGTAATCGCCCGCCACGGCCGGATCGGCCAGCTGCACTTCCAGTTCGGCCAGCCGCGACTCTTCCGCCTCGATCGCCGACTCCATCTCGGCCAGCCGTTTCTGCCGCGCCCGGTCCGTCTTCTGGCGCTGCTTCTCTTCTTCCCGCTGGCGCAGCCGCTCCTCTTTAGAGGCAGGAACCGGAGAATCGGCGACTGGTGGCCGTGGGCCGGTGACCGGAGACTGGGAACCCCCTTCCTTTTTGGCCAGAAAGTACTCGTAGTCCCCGAAATAGTTGGTCAAAGCGCCAGCATCCACCTCCACCACCCTGGTGGCCAGGCCATCGATGAAATGCCGGTCGTGGGAGACGAACACCACCGTACCGGGAAAGTCCCGCAGGGCGTCCAGCAGCACCTCTTTGCTGAACAGGTCCAGGTGGTTGGTCGGCTCATCCATGAGGAGCAGGTTGGCCGGCTTGAGCAACATCTTGGCCAGGGCGAGGCGATTGCGCTCCCCGCCGGAGAGGACCGCTACCCGCTTGTGGATGTCGTCCCCGGAGAAGAGAAAGGCCCCCAGGAGGTCACGCAGACGCGGCACCATGTCGTACGGGGCGTCGGCCAGGATCTCCTCGTACGCCGTCAGGTCGCCGTTCAGTTCCCGGGCCTGGTCCTGGGCAAAGTAGTCGAGCAGTACATTGTGGCCGACGATCCGCTCTCCCCCCTGGAACGAGCCCCCGGCCAGGACCCGCATCAGGGTCGACTTGCCGGCACCGTTGTGGCCGACCAGGGCCACCTTTTCCCCTTTCTCCACCACAAGGTCGACCCGGTCCAGGATTACCCTGCTGTCGTAGGCCCGAGTGAGCCCCTTCAGCTCCATGACGATCCGCCCGCTCTTGGGGGGGTCGGGAAAACGGAAGCGGATCCTTTTCCGCTCCGGCGGCAGCACGATCCGTTCGATCTTCTCCAGCTGCTTGATGCGGGACTGGACCAGTGCCGCCTTGTCCGCCTTGTAGCGGAAGCGGCTAATAAAATCCTCCAGTTTCTGCACCTCTTCGTCCTGGCGCCGCTTCGCCTCCCTGAGGGCGGACACCCGCTCTTCACGCTGCACCAGATAGCTGCTGTAGTTGCAGTGATAGTCGGCAAGGGTGCCGTTCCAGACCTCGGCAATCCGGCTGCAGACCGTGTCCAGGAAGAAGCGGTCGTGGGAGACCAGCATGACGGCATACGGGTACTGGCTGAGGTACCCTTCCAGCCAGTTGCGGGCCTCGATATCCAGGTGGTTTGTCGGTTCGTCCAGGAGCAGCACGTTCGGCTTTTTCAGGAGGAGCCGGGCCAGGGCGATCCGCATCTGCCACCCGCCGGAAAACTCGTCGCAGTCCCGCTCCCAGTCGCCCGGCAGAAATCCCAGGCCGGCAAGGACGGTTCCCACCACCGCCTCCTTGGCATACCCTCCCCGCAGTCGGAACTCCTCCTGCAAGTGGCCGTACCGTTCGAGCAGGGCCTCGTGGCGCGGGTCGTCATGGCGGACATGGGCGAGATCGGCGGTAAGGGTCGCAATCTCCTCCTCCATCCGCTGCAGGTCGCCCAGGGCGGCCAGAGACTCGGCAAAAAGGGTCCTGCCGCGGGTGACGAGCCCGTCCTGCGGGAGATAACCGACCGTGGCCCCCCGGACCATTCGGATCTCGCCGGCGGAACTCTCCACCTCGCCGGCAATGATCCGCATCAGGGTCGATTTTCCGGCACCGTTCTCCCCCACCAGGCCGACCCGCTCACCACCGTTCAACTGCCAGGAGATCCTGTGAAACAGTTCGCGCCCGCCGAATTCCTTGCTAAGATTGTCCAACTGCAACATGCCATGCTCCTTTTCTCCATACGAAAACAGCGGCATTGTAGGGGGGATGGCCCGCCTTGTCAATTTCCCGCTCCTGCCTTTTATATGGGCAAGCCGGGTAATTTCTGGTATAGTTTACCGATTTTAGTCGACGTTACGCCGGAAGCGAGCTGCCCCGCAGCCGCCGGCTGACCATACATCATTCAGGGAGCCTGGCGTCCAGCCTCCCCACAAGGAACTTGCACCTATGGCAAAAAAGATGCTCATCAATGCCCTCCATCCCGAGGAAGCGCGGGTCGCCATCGTCGACGAAGGCCGTCTGATCGATCTGGATATCGAGATCGCCGGCAGTGAACAGACCCGCGGCAACGTGTACAAAGGGGTCGTGCTCCGCGTGGAGCCCGCCCTTCAGGCCGCCTTCATCGACATCGGCCTGAAAAAGCCCGGCTTCCTCCAGATCGGGGAGTTGCACCCGGAATGGTGGCAATGGCGTGACGATGTCCCCGAGGACCAGCGCAAGAGGCGTCCCCGCATCCAGGAGGTCCTCCGCCGGGGCCAGGAGCTAATCGTCCAGGTGGAAAAGGACGAACGGGACATGAAAGGAGCAGCCCTCACCTCCTACCTGTCGTTGCCGGGCCGCTACATGGTGCTCATGCCGGGGAGCGATTCCTCGGGCATATCCCGCAAGGTGGAGGGGGAAACGGAGCGCAAGAAGCTGAAGGCCCTGGTGGCCCAGATGACGATCCCCGAGGGGATCGGCTACATCATCCGGACCGAGGCGGTGGACAAGAGCCTGGAAGAGCTCCAGAAAGACCTGGACCAGTTGGTAGAGAAGTACGAGGAACTCCGGCAGCAGGCGGAATCGGCCAAGGCACCGGCCCTGCTCCACAAGGAATACTCGGTGGTCATCCGCAGCATCCGGGACTACTTCACCGCCGAGATCGACGAGGTGCTGATCGACAGCAAGGAGGTCCACCGGGAGACCAAGGCCTTCTTCAAAGAGGCGATGCCCAAGTATGAAAAACTGGTAAAGCTGCACCAGGAAAAGCGCCCCATCTTCTCCCGCTACCAGATCGAGGAGCAGATCGACCAGACCCACGAAAAGAAGGTCCCGCTCAAATCCGGCGGTTCCCTGGTGATCGAGCCGACTGAGGCGCTGGTCTCCATCGATGTCAACTCCGGCAAGTCCACCGGTGAAAGGGGAGTGGAGGACACTGCCTTCCGCACCAACCTGGAGGCAGCCGAAGAGGCGGCCCGCCAGCTCCGCCTGCGCGACCTGGGGGGGCTGATCGTCATCGACTTCATCGACATGCGGGACAACAAGCACATCCGCGAGGTGGAAAAGACCCTGAAGGCAGCCCTGAAAGGCGACAAGGCGAGGGTCACCGTGGGGAGGATCTCCCAGTTCGGCATCCTGGAGATGTCCCGCCAGCGGATCCGTCAGGCGCTCAACCAGGCCAGCTACCTGGCGTGCCCCCACTGCGAGGGGCGGGGCAAGGTGAAATCGGTCGAATCGATGGCCCTCTCCTTTCTGCGCAAGGTCCATGCAGCCGCGGCCAAGGGGACCGCTGCCGAAGTCCGGGGCGAACTGCCGCTGGAGGTGGCCTACTACCTGCTCAACCGCAAGAAACGGGATCTGGCCCAGATCGAGAACGACTACGATATCGAGGTGACGATCAAGGGCAAACCGTCCTTCCTCATGAACCAGTTGGAGCTGGAACTGGTCAAGCGGGAAAAGCCGGCCCATATCGAACCGCTGTCAGAGGAACGTCCTGAGCGAAAACCTATTGTTTCCCCGACCGAACCACAGGACACTGCCAGCAGCGATACTGATGTCGAGCCGGCTGGCAAGAAAAAGCGCGCGCGGGGACGAAAGAAAGATGCCGAGGAGACAGCCGCCGTTGTCGAAGTAGAGGCAGCGGTTCATCCGGAGGTCCTTGTCACTCCGACCGACGAAGAGCCTCTGGCGGAGAGCGTCACTCCCGAGGGTGACGAGGCGACTGAGGAACAGAAGAAAAAACGCCGCCGCCGGCGTCGCCGGGGCAAAGGAAAGCCCACGGAAGGGGTGGCTGCTCCCGCCACACCTGAGTCCGATCTGCTGACCCCAACTGCCGAGCCGGCCGGGCAGGAGTCCGTGGAATCGCTGGAAACAACCGGTGAAGAGGATGATGGCGAGCACCACGAGGAACAGAAGAAGAAGCGACGGCGGCGCAGGCGCACCAAGGGAAAGGGTGCTCCCAACGATACCGAACAGGGGCAACTGACCAGCGAACCCCCGGCTGACGCTGCGCCGGCACCGGTCGTGATGCAGGAACAGCCGGGACCGGCTCAACAGCCAGAGGAAACTGCTCCGGCGGTTGCCAGCGAACCGAAACCGAAGCGCACCCGGCGGAAAAAAGCGGATGCCCCGGAGGCCAGCGAACCGGCAGTTGTTGCCGTACCGGTCACCCAGCCTGAAGCGGCCACACCGGCTGAAGAGCAAAAACCGAAACGGACCAGGCGGTCAAAGGCGGCCGCCAAAGTGGAGGCGCCGGCACCGGTCGAGCAGCAGCCTGAAGCGGCACCCGCCGCTCCTGCTGAAAAACCGAAACGGACCAGACGCAAAAAAGCTGAACCAATTGGGGAGGAGTAGCATGCTGTGTCGCTTCAAAAGCGTGTTCATCGTACTGGCTGCGCTGCTGCCTTTCTGGTCGGCTCCGGCCTTGGCGGCACCCCGCTTCGGGGGGATGACCGAGCTGTATGTTTACCCCTACATCCAGTACTTTCATTGGCAAGAGGAGAGCGGAGGCCGCAAACTCCTGACTGAAAGCGGCCCCCTCTACGGCATCGGTACTGCCGTAGGCTTGAACCTTCTCCAGACCGACACCTCCGGCTCCCTGTTCATGAAAGCAAAAGGCGAGCTGTTCGGCGGCGTGGTCGATTACGACGGTCAGACTCAGAAATCAATAGATCCATCACAAAGCGAGCTACCGGTCAATACCGATGTTACCTATGTCGGCGGCAAGGGCGAACTGAACCTGGGCTGGTCCTTTCCGGCCGGACGCTTTGCCATCCAGCCGTTTTCCGGCATCGGCTACCGCATCTGGCTGCGGGACCTGCACGATTCCTCGACCACGGACCGTAACGGCCAGGCCCTGCAGGTACAGGGATATACGGAAGTATGGGAAAGCGCCTACGCGAAACTCGGCCTTAACCTCTCCCACACCCTTGACAACAACTGGCGCCTGTTCCTGGAAGGTGGGGTCAGCTACCCCTTCTACAACACCAACAGCGTGGATATCGTCGGGAACGGCACCGTGACGGTCAGGCCTGAAGGGCACTGGTCAGAATTTGGCGAGATGGGAATACGCACCGGCAAGGTCCGCACTGCCATCTTTTACCAGGGGTACCGCACCAACCAGTCACCTGCCGTGCGGATCAGTCAGTCGACCTCGATACTGCAGCCCCGCTCCGCCGAAGATATTGTCGGCGTCAGCGTCGGGTACTGCTTCCGGTAACCGGCCATGACCGGCACCGTCGTCACCGCCCTGTTCATAGCCGTTTTCGGCGCCCTCGGCTGCCTGGGCCGTTTCTACCTGTCCGGCATGGTGTACGACCTGCTGGGACGCGCCTTCCCCTACGGGACCTTTGTCGTCAACATCCTCGGAGCGTTCCTGATCGGCCTGATCATGGAGTTCGCCCTCCGAAGCACCCTTGTCTCCCCCAATCTCCGGATCGGCCTCACCGTCGGCTTTCTGGGCGGGCTAACCACCTTCTCCACCTTCAGTTACGAAACCTTCCGCCTGTTGGAAGAGGGTGAGTTCCTGATTGCCACCGGCAATGTCCTGGGGAGTGTCCTGATCTGCCTTGCCTTTACCTGGCTGGGAATCCTGGCTGCCAGGACCCTGTAACGAACCGCGCGCATTGGAAGAGGAGAAAGCCGTCATGACCGGACAAACAAACGAAGAACTCCTGCTGCGCATCTTTCTCGGCGAAAACGACCGCCACGGTCATATCCCCCTCTATGAAGCGATCGTGGAGCATCTTCGCCGGGAAGGAATCGCCGGCGCTACGGTCCTGCGGGGGGTGGCGGGATTCGGCGGCAGTCGCGCCTTCCATGCCGACCGGCTTCTGGACCTGGCCCATGACCTGCCGCTGGTCATTGAAGCGATTGACACCGGGGAGCGGCTGGAGGCGGTGATTCCCTCCCTCCGTGGCATGCTGTCCGGCGGGTTGATTACCCTGGAGAAAGTGACCGTCATCCGACCGGCAACCGCCCGTTAGGAGCCGGAGTGAACGTCACAACGTATTGGAGCGTTTCAGATGCACCAGAACATCAAGGCAGCCTTCCTTTCCGCGTTCCTCCTTCCCGGCCTCGGCCAACTGGCCAAGGGTGACCGGGTCAAGGGAGGAATCTTCATCATCCTCGTCAACATTTTCCTCCTGGGAGCCCTGTTCATGCTGCTCCGGGGGATGAGTCCCGTCCTGCTCGCGGCAAAGACCGGCGGCACTCCCGACGTCATCAAGACCATCGAAACGATTCGTCAGAGCTCTCCCGAGGCGCGCTGGCTCCTCTGGGGATTCGGCATCCTCTGGCTCGCCAGCGTTCTGGACGCGGCCATCGGCAAAGGAAAAGAGCGATCCATTACACCGGGCTAATCCGGCTGAAACGGCATTCTATTTGACATGATTCGGCCTTCTGTGCAATAAATGATAAGTTTATGAATATTTGCAGCAGTGGGAGAACATCGATGATCCATGCTGAGGTGCTTGCCACCGGGTCCGGCATCCCCGAAAGGGTAGTAACCAACGATTTTTTCAGCTATCTCGTTGACGACGCCGATGAGTGGATCAGGTCCAGAACCGGCATCAGCGAGCGGCGTTTCGTGAGTGAAGACCAGGCAACATCCGACCTCGCCACCGAAGCGGCCCGCAACGCACTTGCCGCCGGCAATATAGACCCGCTCTCCCTCGACTGCCTCATCGTTGCCACCTCCACGCCGGACATGTACCTCCCGGCTACTGCCTGCATGGTGCAAAAAAACATTGGTGCCGCCAGGGCGGTCGCCTTTGACATGAATGCCGTCTGCAGCAGCCTGGTCTTCGGCCTGGAGGTGGCCGACAACCTCATCCGCTCCGGGAAATACAAGCGGGTGATGGTGATCGGCGCCGACACCTATTCCAAGATCCTCGACTTTGATGACAAAACCACCTGCCCCCTGTTCGGCGACGGTGCCGGGGCAGTAATCCTGGGGGCCACCGAGCAGCCGAAGGGAATCATGCAGAGCATCGTCAGGAGCGACGGCAACGGCTGGGAGCTGATCCAGATTCCGTCATCCGGCTCCCGCAAACCGATTACCCCGGCAACCATAGAGGCCAAAGAAAACACCTTCAAGATGGAAGGGAAGAAGGTGTTTGTCTTCGCTACCGACGTGATTCCCGAGATCATTGCCGAGGTCACGGCCAAGGCAGGGATCAAGCCGACAGACCTGGACTACATCATTCCCCACCAGGCCAATGTCAGGATCATCGATTTCATTTCCAAAAAGACCGGCATCGAGAAGGAACGGTTCCTCCTTAACCTGGACCGGTTTGGCAACACCGCTGCCGCCTCGGTTGGACTGGCCCTGGACGAGAACCTCCGCAACGGCACCATCAAGCCCGGACACCAGATCCTGATCATGGGCTTTGGCGGTGGGCTCTCCTGGGGAGGGCTGTTGGTCAGATTCTGATCCCGGCAATCCCCTCCCCGCCAGCCATCAGCCGCAACCCGCAGCGGACGAACAGCTCCGCCAGTTGCTCGCGGGGGAACAGTTTACGCCAACCGGCATGGAACCGGTCCGCGGCCATCAAAATACCGCCCGGTTCCAGGCTTGCCGCCAACCCCTTCACGACCCTTTCGACACTCACCAGATCATGCAGCATCGGACCTCCCAATAGCCCGTTGCAGAGGATGGCGGAATACCCCTCCCCAAGATCCCCGCAATCCATCAGATCGGCCTGCCTGAACAGCATCCGCTTTGACATGCCGCTGGCCACGAGCGAAGCGATACGCTCCCGGTAGGCATGCTGACGTTCAAGGTCGTGGGGGAAAAAGGCATGGGCAGCGGCAAAGAGCTCCAGGGCTCCCAGCGTGAGTCCCGTAATCATGATGTTTTCCCTGGGGAGCCCCGTAGCGAGGAGCGCTTCGGCAAGGTCCCAGGTCCCTTCCCCTGTTCCGCAGGCCGCATCCAGGCAGCGGACCATCCCCTTCTGCCCGCTGCGAACAGCGAGCCAGTCGCGTAATGCCTGCAGTTGGCACGGGTAGCGGCTGAATCCTCCTCCATGCCGTTCCGGGAGATACAGGGAGAAGAGGAGAGCGACGCGACGTTCCCGGTCGGTGAGAAGCGGCCGCAACAGTCCGGCCGGATTGGCGTCTGCCACCGGCCAGCCGAGCCTTTCCAGGACCGGGAGCCAGCCGGTGGCGTCATGAAAGACGAGGGGGTCGGAAGGAGCCGGGCCAGTCATGGCGAGCCGGCTGAACCGCCTGAAGGTGCGGGCAATCTCCGCAACCGGCAGATACCGTTCGGCCTGATTCACCAGTTCGTTGGTGAGGATCAGGCCGGGCGCCCACAAGGATACCGGACAGGTGGCGGCGTATATCCGATACCGTAGCTCCAGGCACGCCAGACGCCGTTCCAGACCGGTATCCGCGATAGATACCGGCACCAGGAGCGCCCTGAGCCGGCGCTGCAGCTCCTCCGCGTCAATGGTCGGACAATAGCTCAACCCCATTGTAGGCTCTCCATCCCCATGGTACAGTGGGTACATGTACCAAACAGGCAGAACGCTCCGCACCATCAGGCTGGTTTGCAGCTTGCTGTGGCCGTCCACCAATAAAAACGGCAGCCCGCTCGGGTCTGCCGTCGCCTTTGCCATCAAAATCGAACCGTCCGGATCAGGAAGGGGAGAGCTCGGCGTCTTCTTCCCCGACACGGCATCCTTTGCCGCACCCTTTCTCCTTTTTCGCCTCAAACGCCTGGGATACTCCGACTGCCGGGTGATCAGCGAGGATGGCGGGCTTCGTCTCTTTGCCCGGCGCTGAACCTACCCAGCCACCCTGGCAATCTCAAAACCGATATCGCCAAGGGGAAGTACTTCGTCGGCAACGCCACCTTCCACACAGGCCCGGGGCATGCCGTAAATGGTCGAGGTCGCCTCGTCCTGGGCGATGGAAACCCCGCCTTTGCTTTTCAGGTGCTGCATCCCCTTGAAACCATCGTTACCCATGCCGGTCAGGATGACCCCCAGCGCCGAGCCGTTGCTCACGTCCGCCATGGTCGTCAGCATCCGGTCGACCGACGGGATGTAGAGATACTGGGGAAACTCTGACGGTTGGGCCGTGGCCACCACAACGCTGGTGCCTCTTTTCACCAGGGACAGGTGCCGCCCGCCGGGAGAGATCAGCACCAGACCCGGCTTCAGGATGTCGCCGTCGGCTGCCTCTTTGATCTGGATGGAGCACTTGGCATTGAGCCGCTCCGCATATGGCCCGGTAAAGGCCCGAGGCATGTGGATCGCCACCACCACCGGATGGGGGAAATTCATCGGGATCCGGGACAGCACCTCCTGCAGGGCAACCGGACCGCCGGTGGAAGCGCCTATCCCCACGAACTGCACATTGCGCTTCGGCAACCGGCTGGCAACCGGACGTGGGGATGGGAGCACAGCCGCCCGCGGCAGTACCAGGGAGCGGAACCTTGAGCTGACCGCACCCTTGACCTTTCGCAGCAGCTCTTCCTTGAAGACCTGCTGGGCATCGGTCGAGTCGGTCACGTTCTTCGGGATGTAATCGACCGCTCCGGCTTCCAGCGCCTCGAAGGTGGCCCTGGCCCCTTCGTTGGTCAGGGTTGAAACCATGATCACCCGGGTCGGAGCTTTTGCCATAACCTGTTTGAGGGCGCTGATACCGTCCAGCCGCGGCATCTCGATATCCATGGTGATCAGGTCGGGTTTCAGCTCTATTGCCTTGTCCACCCCTTCCAGACCGTCGACAGCGCTGCCAATAACCTCGATATCCGGATCCCGGGAGAGTATCCCCCTGATGGCCATCCGCATGAACGACGAGTCGTCAACGATGAGAACCCGTATCCGTTTGCCCGGCATAAGCACCATATTCGCGTTACTCCTCCGTTATGCCGGCAAAAATAGACCGGACCAACTCTTGAATCTCTTCCACCCTGTCATCAAGCTCATAACAGAATCGCTCCACATCCAGGCCTCCCAGGTGGGGCGCATAATTCTTCAAAATCTCCCAGGCCTTTTCCTCCGCCAGATTGAACGAGATCCACTCCCGTCCGCCATAGTCGAGTTGCCGCACCGTACAAAAGAGGTCAGCCAGGTTGACGATGGCATTGAGCGGTGGGTCGATGGTCGCATCCAGCGGAGTGTGGTGGAGAGAGATGATCTCCTTGTACTCCTTGGGGAAATTCCATTTTTCGGCAATGCAGAGGCCAACCTCACAGTGAGTGGTGCCGAAATACTCTTCCTCCAGGGTATAGAACTTGCGCGGCTCGCCCTGCTTCGATGCGACGATCTTCATGAATTCGTCCTGGTGATAGTAGCTCAGGAAGACCTCGCCGATATCGTGGATGATGCCGACAAGGTACGCCTTTTCAATATCGTGGTACCGTGCCCGCTGGGCAATGAGCTTGGCAACGATGCCTACGCCAAAGGAATGCTCCCAGAAGGTCTGAATATCGAACGCACCGTCCTTGTCCTTGAACGCCTCGATAAACGAACAGGTAAGCGCCAGCTCCCGGACATGCCGGAACCCGAGATAGATGAGAGCCTGTTTGACCGATGTGATCTCATGGGCCGCCCGGTAGAGGGGGGAATTGACGATTTTGATGACCCGTGCCGCCATGACCTGGTCGGTAAGGATCAGATCCACCACCTCGTCCAGCTCCACATCTGGTTTTTCCAGCAGTTCCAGCACCTTCATCGCCACCACCGGAATGGTGGGGAGTTCATCGACCTCTGCCACCATCTCCCGGGCTTTTTGCACCATAGCCGTCTTGTCCATGATTACCGTTTCCTCACTTCTTGTAGGCGAAACCACCGGGGAAGTGGACCGTCTTAAACTTGTCATTCACCCCGTGCAGTGATTCGGACTGACCGACAAAGAAATAGCCGTAGGGTTGCAGGTTATTGTAATAGTGCTGCACGACCTTCGATTTGGAGGCAGTGTCAAAATAGATGAGCACGTTGGCGCAGAAGATAAAATCAAAGCTCTTCATGAAGATCATCTTGGTATCGTCATACAGGTTGAGTGACGAGAAGGTAACGAACTTTTTGACCTCCGGCGATAGCACAAACCGTTCGGGCCCCTCCTTGGTGAAATATTTCTTCAGATAATAGTCGGGGGTATTCCTGACCGAATAGCTGTTATAGACCCCCTCCCGGGCCATGGCCAGCACCGTCTCGTTGATGTCGGTCCCGATGATCTCGATGATCCAGTCTTTAAGAACCGTTGACCGTTTTTCCGCCAGGATCATGGCCATGGTATAGGCCTCCTCACCGGACGAGGACCCGGCGCTCCAGATCCGCAGCTTGCGGAAACCGATCTTGCTCTTGGTCTCCACCACCTCCGGCAGGAGCTTGTTCTCCAGGGCATTGAGCTGAGGGAGGTTACGGAAAAAGCAGGTCTCATTGGTGGTTATTTCGTCCAGCAGCTTCTTCAACTCCCCACTGCCACCAGCCCCCTTGACCAACTGGTAATAATCAGTATGGGTTTTGCTGCCAGTCGCCTCCATCCGCCGTGAAAGCCTGCTTTCGAGGAAATATTTCTTGCTGGCATGGAAATAGATCCCGCAGAGATTGTAGATATAATCCCTGAGGAGCTCGAAATCCTTGTCCGAAATCTTGGAAGGGGCTGTTTTGCCCCCGGTAACCGGTTCAAACGCCATAGGCTATCCGCACCAGCCGCTAACGGCCGGCACTCCCTCCTTCGTTTCCCTCCACAAGGCCAACCGGATCGACGATAAGGGCGACACGGCCATCCCCCAGGATTGTCGACCCGGCTATCCCGGGAACATTTGCCAGATATTTGCCCAGCGACTTGATGGCAACTTCCTGTTGTCCGAGCAACCTGCTTACGATCACGCCCACTCGTTTTTCCGCCACACCGACGACAACCACATAGCACGACACGTCGTTTGCATAGGTATGATTGACGCTGAAAACCCGTTCAAGGCGGACAAGCGGCAGCACGGAATCCCGCAGTTTGAGGACCTCTTGCCCTCCCACCGTATGAAATTCCTTCATCTCCACCCGCAGGGTCTCGAACACTGCAGCGAGTGGAATCGAGTAAATCTCTCCTTCCACATCCACCAACAATGACTGAATTATGGCAAGGGTTAAGGGGAGCCGCAGGACAAATTCGCTGCCGTGCCCCAGTTCGGTACGGATCTCGATGATGCCGTTCAGTTTCTTGATATTGGTCCGCACCACATCCATGCCAACCCCGCGTCCCGACAGGTCGGTGGTAACTTCTTTCGTGGAAAAACCGGGCAGGAAGATGAGGTCAAGGATCTCCCGGGTCCCCATGTTAGCCAGTTGGGCCTGGGTGACCAATCCCTTATCAACAGCCTTGGCTGCCACCTTGTCAGGATCAATCCCTTTGCCGTCATCCTTGATACTGATGACGATCTGGTTCCCCTCATGCGCCGCGGAAAGAACGATGGTGCCGCACCGGGACTTACCAGCAGCGGCCCGCTCCTCGGGCATCTCGACACCATGGTCCATGGCATTGCGGATCAGGTGGGTCAGGGGGTCACCGATTTCATCCACCACCGAGCGATCCAGTTCGGTCTCTTCGCCGAAAAGGTGCAGTTCCACCTCTTTTCCCAATTCACGGGCCAGATTTCTGACAATGCGCGGAAATTTCTTGAAGACCTTCTCCACCGGGATCATCCGGATCTTGAGGACCTGCATCTGAACTTCCGAGGTGACAAAATTCAGCCGCTTGGCCAGCTTGCCGAACTCTTCTGCAAACCGGTTCATATCGGCACCGCTACGCAGGTCGCTATCCAGTTGCAGCATACGGTTTCGTTCCAGCACCAACTCGCCAACCTGGTTCATCAGATCATCGATCCGTTTGACGTCAATCCTGACCGTCGAACTATCGGTAAGGTCCTCGGGCTTGGCCTTCAACTCCTTGCCCGGCGCCACTGCCGGCGGTGCCGCAGGCCTTGGTGACGGTGCCTTCTCCTTTGTTGGCTGTACGGAACAGGAAGACGCTTCTCCAGCCTCGGCCGGTGGTTCTTCCGCTGAAGCTGCCGCCAAAACGACCTGCTGCGGAGCGGCAAGCACCGTCGCCTCACCCGCCCCCTCCGAGAGGAGAGGCAGCAGCTTGGTGACTGTCCCGTCGATCTCCCGCTCCACTATCTCTCCGGCCTTGATATCTCCCACCAGAACCTTCACCAGATCGACCGCCTCCAGGATCACATCCATGATCTCGGGGTTGACCACCAATTCCCCTTTGCGGAGACGGTTGAGGACGTCTTCAGTCTTATGGGTCACTTTGACCAGCAGATCAAAGCCGAGGAAGCTGGATGCTCCCTTTACCGTGTGGATCGATCTGAAGATACCGTTCAGAAGTTCCATATCAGACGGGGACTTTTCCAAAGTGACCAAGTCATCATCGAGCTTATCCAGCAGCTCCGTGGTCTCTGTCAAAAATCCATCAATTAGTTCTTGATCTTCCGGCGCAAACGGCATGGCCTACTCCACACTATCCAAGATTGAAAGGTAATTTTGGGTCTACATCGATAAGAGCATCCGGTCTTCCTTGCTGGAGACCTTTTCAAGGTCAAGAAGGACCAGCAGACGCTCCCGCTGGCTGACAATGCCGGAGAGGCACTCGTGATCCACTCCGGTAGAAACGACTGCGGGCGGAGGTTGAATCTCCTGTTCAGAGATGCGAATGACTTCGGAAACGGAATCCACGATAAACCCCATAAGCTCGCTATCAACTTCCATAACCATTATGCGGGTCTGCTTGTCCCACTCCCTTTGCTCGAGGCCAAAGCGGTTCCGCATGGACATGACCGGAATAACCTTCCCCCGGAGATTAATCACCCCTTCTACATAATGGGGGGTGTTGGGGACCCTGGTAATCTCCGGCATGCGAATGATCTCCCTGACCTTCAGTACATCCACGCCGAATTCCTCTTCGCCCAGCATAAAGCTCACCAGTTGGATCAACTCACCGGTATTGTCACTTGAACTTTCTCTAACAATCTCCATCGTCCCAAGCCTCCTGACTCAGCGAAAATCCGCTACCCTCGCCCGATACTGCCCAGAGAATGATTGTATCTTATTCGGCACTAGCAGCTACTGATTAAATTGTTTTTGCTCATTACCCATTAATTGGTTTTAAAAAACTCTCATCACGGCAGAGAGTCTGTCACGTTTTTGTCATTTTTTTCCCAGACATGAAGTCATTTAATTGACATGATAAAATGTTGCCAGTATAGTTGCTTCGCACCAAAACATACCCTCTCTGCGAACGGAAGCTTAATGGATACCGCGAGAATCCTGATTGTCGACGATGACAAGAAAACCCGTGATTTCGTCGCCGCCTTCCTGACCTACAAGGGTTACCAGATCCTGCAGGCAATTGACGGCCAAGACGCCCTGGAAAAAATCGATCAGGAGACCATCCACATGGTCATCACCGACCTGATGATGCCAAGGGTGAATGGCCTGGATTTCATCAAGAATCTCAAGGCAACGCATCCGGAAATAGTTACCATCGCATACAGCGCCTTTGCCAACTTCGAGATGACCGCCAACCTTCTCAAGGCCGGCGCCTTCTTTTTCCTGGAAAAACCGTTTAACCTGGAGGATCTTGAGTCTCACGTCCGGCGCGGTCTGGAACATCAGGCACTGCAAACGAGGAGCTTTCGCACCAAACCCCAGGTCAAGAACCGCTCCCTGCTCAACAACATAATCGGTGAGAGTCGCAAGATGCTCTCCCTGTTCGAGCTCATCGAAAAGGTTGCCGGCTCGGACTCCACCGTTCTCTTGCAGGGCGAATCGGGAACCGGCAAGGAACTGGTCGCCCGTGCCATTCATGACCTCAGCACCCGTCGCAACCGAAACTTTGTCCCGGTTAACTGTGCGGCCATACCCGATGACCTGCTGGAAAGCGAGCTGTTCGGCCATGTAAAGGGCTCGTTTACCGGTGCCATTGCCACGCGGATCGGCCGCTTTGAAATGGCTGACCGGGGCACCCTCTTCCTGGATGAAATTGGGGATATGAAACCCAATCTTCAGGTGAAGCTGCTGCGGGTTCTGCAAAACAGAGAGATCGAACCGGTTGGTGCCACAAGCTCCAAAAAGGTGGATGTAAGGATCATAGCAGCCACCAACCAGAACCTGGACAAGATGGTTGCGGAAAAGGAGTTCCGGGAAGACCTCTACTACCGGATCTCTGTCATACCGATCATACTTCCCCCGCTCCGGGAGCGAAAAGATGATATCCCACTCCTGATCAACTCGTTTCTCGAACGGTTCAATCGGGACAAGCACAACAAGGTCATTGGACTCGACCGCAGCACCATGAACCTGCTCTGCGGTTATGACTGGCCCGGCAATGTCCGGGAACTGGAAAACCTCGTCGAACGGCTGGTTATCCTCAAAGGGAGTGGCTCGATAACCCCTGATGACCTACCCGAGAAATATCGCGGATCACGGCCGCTGCCGGCCTCCGAACCTCTCATGCTGCCGGAAAAAGGATTCTGCCTCAACACTGCCGTAGAAGAGTTCGAGAATCAGTTGATCCTTCAGGCCCTGCAGAAGACCGGCGGCAACAAGAAAGAAGCCGCCAATCTCCTCAATCTCAAACGAACGACTCTCATTGAAAAGCTGAAAAAAAAGCAGCTATTCCTTCCGTCATCCACGCGTTCTTTAGACACTTGAGATCTCTGCCGTTCAGCTGACAAACCGAAAAACATTTCCTTACTGGCACGTTCCATGCTTTTCTCTGTCTGCAACTTGACAAAGCAGGAGCCAGCATGTCCATTTCCCAACTGCAGAATACACCGCAACCGATCCGCACCGAAGAGCGCCCCGCCCAGGCAACGCCACGGTCCGGAAGCGGACCCGCATTCGATGCGATCCTCGCCCTGGCAGACAACGCCCGAGGCAAGGACCGAGCCACAGTCGTCGCCACCGCGGCGGAAGTATTGCGACTGGAGATGATGCGAAGCGCCTTAGCGACGGACGATGGTCCTTCCCCCACCTCTCCGGCACGGGAAGCCTTACAGGCATTCCTGGAAGTATCTCGCCAGGGTGGTCAAAATTCTGTCGCCAACCAACCTGCTTCACCAGCGGCTGTAGTGCCGAAGACCGCCCCACCGGCACCACCTCAGGCACAGGAACCGGCAGCGACTGGCAGCATTGATGGCATCATACAGAAAGCCTCCAGACGTTACGGTGTGGATGCCGGGCTCATCAAGGCAGTGGTCAAGGCCGAAAGCAATTTCAACCCCAGGGCGGTATCATCAGCCGGTGCCCAGGGACTGATGCAACTGATGCCCGCCACGGCCCGTCAACTCGGTGTCACCAATGCCTTTGATCCGGAACAAAACGTCATGGCCGGTACCCGGTTCCTGAAAGAGTTGCTGGAACGTTACAACGGCAACATGGATGCCGCGCTGGCGGCCTACAACTGGGGACCGGGCAATGTTGACCGTAAAGGGCTGGGGAGTGCGCTCCCCACCGAAACCCGCGCCTATCTTGCCAGGGTAAAAAACCTCTACTCCCAGAACATCGCCTGACTCCCCGCAGCGACAAAGGGCGGCCGGATTCCCGGGCCGCCCTTTGTATTTTCGCGTTTGCAAGGATCGTTACTTGCGGGGCTCCCTGAAGGGGCTTTTTTCCCAAAAATGACCCATTACCTGTCGGTCCTTGTCGGTCAGGACGACACCCTTTCCCTCCATCTTTTTCAACACTTTTTCCATATTCTGACGGCTCTTGATGGCAGCGTCGATCCTGTGGCGATTGTGGCAAAAAAGGCACTTCTCTTCTACCACCTTGAGCCCCTGCTCATGGTAGGCAATGCCCTGCACCTCTTCCCTGGTCGCACCTAATGCAGCGGCCCCGCACAGGAGAAGCACCAACGCAACGGTTTGTACCGGCCCTTTCACTTACTCCCTCACATAGGTGTCCTGATCGGACTTGTCCACCATCCCCATGATATGCATGTACTCGTCCTCGATCATGTCATAGTGCCCCTGGGACTCCTTGATCACCCGCTCGAAAACCCCCCGCACCAGCGGATCAATGATGTCCTTTACCAGGTGGGTATACTGCTGGATCCCGGACTTCTCCTCCTTCATGGCGATCTCCAGGGCCTGCTGCTCAGGGGTATCCTCCTTAATCGCCTTTTCCAGAGCCATTATGGTGGCACTCTTGGCATTGGGTGGAGAATCGATGAAACTCTTCAGATCGCCGAACTCGGTCCCCTTGTAGTGCTCAAGAAACGACTTGAGATGCCCCACCTCTTCGTTGGCCAGCAGATCAAACACCTTTTTTGCCCGCTCGTTTTTGGTTACCGATGCGGCCCTGCGGTAGAAGTCCATACTGTCCTTCTCGGCCTGTACTGCCAGCTTCAGTGCCTCCTGCAGCGAATATTCCTTTCCCATGGCATCTCCCTCCCGTTCGCAATTGGTTTTGGAAACAGTATAGCCAACTCCTCCGCAACTTCAACGCACCAAACTCTATTTTGCATTCGGAGCAGTGGCAAGCAGCTGGTTAACCACCACACCGGCCATGGTCAACCCGAAGATTGAGGGAATGTATGAGACGCTGCCCAGGATGACCCGGCGATGTTCGCAGGAAAATTGCTGCTCGCCCCGGTTGGGGCAGATACAGTCGCTCTTGCAGCCGGCATCCCTGCTGAGCGGCTCGCGGTACTCCTCGGTCGAATAGACAACCGTCACCCCGCGCTCAACTCCCCGCTGCCGCAGGAGTTTGCGTACGGACCGGGCCATGCGGCACTTGTGGGTATCGGCAATGTCGGCAACGTGAATCTTTGTCGGATCGAGCTTGGCTGCCGCCCCCATGCTGGCAATGACGGGGATTCCCCGTTCCAGGCAACTGACGATCAGATGCACCTTGCTGGTGAAATGATCGATGCAGTCCACAACATAATCGTAGGGTCCGGCAAGGAGAAACTCGCTGTTTTCCGCTGCATAAAAATCACGATATGGGATAATTTCGGCCTGCGGATTGATCAGGCGCAGCCGATCAGCCATGACCTGCACCTTGGCCTTGCCGACCGT
>JAJZTK010000187.1 GCA_021849045.1 Deltaproteobacteria bacterium
CCTGAATGTCGTTCACCGACAGGACCCCCTTTGTCTGAACTTTCTTCCCCATGCCGCTGCTGAAGCCGGCAAAGGCAACACCTGTAATGACTATTGCCGCAAGGGCAAAAATATACTTTTTCATAATAAGCCTCCGTAATGTAGAAAATTGATGGACCTGAGACGCACCTGTCCCTGTATCGATGAAGCGTTGCTTCCGGTTAGCAACGTTTACAACTGCTTTTTGTCGGATCAGAGAACACGTCGATGGTCCGGTGCTGGATGCCGTGCGGCGGGACTTTCCAGGCTGCTATGTGAAGATGCTCAAGCTCAAGGAATATCCTGAGTATGTCCATCCGCCTCAATGCCCATCGAACAAGCTGGAAGCCAACGTCATCTGGGATGATGGAGAACTCTGTTACCGTGCGGAGAAGATTGAGAACCGCACCGTGCGGGGATACGGGTTAAGCATGGAAGACTCGATCAGGAATCTCAAGGTGAGTCACAACTTTGGACTGATGCTGGTTCGGCTGGAGGCAGGGTGTGAGCTATCGTGCTCCTGAATAAATTGGCGTAGTCCTGTTGACTGGTACCGCTATTTAACCTCGCAAATACATTATTCACTATTCTTGACCAACCTGCCATTTCAATGCCTCATCGAGAGTCAGAGGCAACCGCTCCGGCTTGCGGTTTTCCAGCAGGGCCTTTTTGTAGAAAAATCTGGTGATAGTCGGAGGCTCCAAGCGGGCCTGTTCAAGCAGAGGAACATTGGTGAGCAGTTCACGCACCGGGCCATCCGCAATAAGGAGTCCCCCCTGCATTACCAGCATGCGGCTTGCCACCTCCGGGACGAGACTCATCTGATGTGTGGCCATAACCACAGTGTAGCCGTGATCGCTGACAAGGTGCCGAATAAGGGTAACAAGCCGGGAAGTGGAAGCCGGGTCCAGTCCGTCGAAGGGTTCATCCAGGATCAGTACCGAGTTCTGCATGGCCACGATGCCTGCTAGAGCCACCCGCTTCATTTCACCGCCGGAAAGATGGTGAATCGGCCGCTGCTCCAGGTGCTGCGCCTCGGTGATGTTCAGGGCCAAAGCCACCCGTTTCTTTACTTCGGCATCTGAAAGCCCGAGGTTGCGCGGACCGTACGCCACATCCTCTCCGACCGAATTGCAAAACAGCTGGTCTTGGGAATCCTGAAAGAGCAGGCCGACCGTACGGAAAACTTCTTGCGCGGATTTAGCGTTCAGCTCGGCTCCCGCCACACGTACAAGTCCTTTTGCCGGTCTGAGTAAACCGGCAAGCAGTTTCATCAGGGTGGTCTTGCCACTGCCATTATGGCCACACAGTGCCACTGTTTCGCCGGGCATGATCTTGAAACTTACCCCGGCTACGGCATCGGCATCGTCGAAGTAGTGAAAATGCAGCCCTTCGGCCTCTAACACGGCTTGGCCTGAAGGCACGGACAAGAGACTAGGCTTGCCTGTTGCAACATCTGACAGGGGACAATAATTTAGGTGTAAAAAAGATTGCAAACTGGACGACATGGTTCCTCCTGAAAGTTTCAAACACCACCGCGGGCCTGCACAGCCTGTTGTATGCGCTGGGCCCGATCATAGGCGCGCAGGAAGACCTGGGCCGTAATCACCCCGGTCGTGTGCCATTCTCTGCGCCACCCCAAAAGACCGCCGCGGGCGCTTGCCGAGACCCGCATGGCATGGAATTCCTCCCATAACAGGAAGACGTAGCGGTACATGAAGCCCAGGGTATCGACCACCACGTCGGGTACGCGAAACCAGCGCAGGGCCGCCAGGATTTCGGTAAAAGGTGTCGTCAGGAAGAGCAGGCCGGCCCAGGAAGTATCGGCCAGAACCCGCAAGGCTGCCTGGCCACCCTGCGCAAGCCCTTCATGGTACACGGTCAGGTGCCCGATTTTAATCAACGGGGTCTGACCCAGCCCTACCGCAAGGCCGAACACCACCGGCAGGGTCGCCCACACAGGCGCCAATACAAACCAGGCCATAAAACGAAAGGGCGTTCTTGAAGCGGCCATGCCGATCCAGGCCGTCAGCAGCAACCCCAGGCTCAGCCGGTAGTCCGGCAGCACCACATTGAACAACACGGCAACAATGACCAAGGCCAATTTCAAGCGGGCATCCATACCGTGCAAACCGCTACGGCGGCTTATTGCCATGGCCTTCTCCGCCTTGAGCAGATCAGATATGGAAAGATATCCGCTCATGGTTTCAGGAAACCGGGTGCGTCGGACCGTTCGGGGTTTCTTTTGCCCGGCCGAAGAGCAGGTGCCAGCTGCGGCCGATGATGAACCCGGCCAGTCCGCCCCCTGCCAGGAGCATGGCATTCCAGACATCTCCTTTGTCTTCGAGGTTGATGAACGGATCATGCGCTGCGGCCCCGGCGGACTCGGCCATGGCCTCGTTCACCTTCTCGTCCATCCCGGCATACGCTCCGGGCTTGCCAGCCTTGCTTTTCCCTCCCTCAGCCACAGAGACAGAGCTTGATGCCCGTGCTTCAGACGACAGGCTCAATACGCTGACAGCCATACCAAAAACAAGCACTATTGCCAGCGTTACCTTGGATACAACCCGCAACGCTTCCAGCACCTCCGGCCGCTGCCGACCAATGGAACGTACGGCAATGCCCGTAACCGCCATCTCACCCAGGGCAATCGGCAACTGTACCGGCACATAGGCCGCCATGATGACGGCCAGGTAGCCGGCAAAGCTGTATTGGGGCTGGGGGGAGAAGAAGGCCAGGTGTCCCCCCAGAATACTCCCCGATATTATATAAGTCAGGATATCGCCCAGCAGTCCGCCCAGGCCGGCAGCCGCCAACAACGGCAGGCCCAGTCTGCGGCCCAGCTTGAAAAAGAGCCAGCCGCCAGCCGCTCCGCCGAGGCCCAGGGAGAGGATATTGGCCCCCAGGGTGGCAAAACCTCCGTGGGCAAAGAGCAGAGCCTGCAAAACCAGAGAGAGCCCCGCCAGGGCCGCACCGATGCCGGGACCGAGCAGGATGCCCGCCAGCGGCGTGCCGCAGGGATGCGAACAGGTCCCCATATAGGCCGGGATGGGAATCAATGAGACCAGAAAGATGAAGGCCCCGGCCATGCCCAGGAGCGGTTTGCGTTCGGGCTGTTCTTTTATAAAACATTTCATATCCCTGACACCCCAGGCCATGACTGCTGCACCTGCAACCGTAGTCGCCCAGAAAGATGGGCCGGTAAGAATACCTTCTGAAATGTGCATGATGTGACTCCTTTAGTGGTGGTGTACGTTGCTGCAGTATTTGAGTGCCGCTGACCGTGAGTTTTTCAGAAAATAATCTGCGTGCGCAATCCCATCACGAAGACGTTATTTGCCTCCTTGTTGCCCAGCGGATTAATCAGGTACTGGAAATTGGGTGAGATGGCGATCTGCTCGCTGATTTTGGCCTTGTAGAATCCCTCCAGCAATTTCTCCTGGGCCGAAGTGCTGCTGGCCAGAACCTGGCCGTAGCCGAAAGCGACAAGGTCATCCCTACGTTGCGGAATGAGCCCTTGCTTTCAAATTGTTCATTGTTGACTCCTTGTCTGAAATTAGTGAAACGACGTAACCGCGTTTATCTCTTCACTCCCCTTTTCAGCTTCGCCCGGGAGAGGTCGAACTGCACCATGAAATAGCCGTAGTCGATATCCCTGCCGTTCCCGGAGGCGTCCCGGAAGAAGCCGCCGGTAAAGAACCGGTCGTAGCCGACGAGGAAGGAAAGCCCTTCGGCAGCGTTCCAAGACAGGGTTAAGTCGGTCTCCAGGCCGAGACGGCGGCTGAATCCGTCTTCGACGTTGTTGGCTAGGAAATAGCGGCCGGTGGCGGAGAAGTTCAACTCTTTCAGAAGGTCGATCCCCCAGCCAAGGGTGTAAATCTGCAAGCCGCTGGCGCGGCGGCCGCTTACGGTGACGCCCGACATGTCTCCCACCACGCTCATGTCACCCATCAGCGAATTGTCGTTGTTCGGGGTGCGGAACTCACTGGCCGCCGCCCTGCTCCCCGAGCCGTATGCGTAGCTTGCGAAGAATTTGTTGTTGTAGCTGACGAGGACCGACTCGACGGTGGCGTCCAGATGGCCGCCGAAGGCGTTGATCCGATCATTGGCGTTGCGTGCGGCATTGAAGGCCCGCCCAGACTCGTAGACCGGCTCGAACTCCAGGGAAACAGGGCCGAGCTTGGCCGTCCCCCTGAGCCCCCAGATGGCGAGGTACTCCCCGGTATGGTGGTTCATTGAGCCGGAATCGCGGAACGCGTAAGCCTCGATGGCGTTCCCCTCGGAAAAGACCCAGGTGGCGTAGCCCCCCGCCAGATTCCCCTCGATGCCACCGGAGAAGGGGGTGGCGTAGGCCCCCACCAAGAGATCGACGGTTAAGGGCACGACGGGCTTTACCCTGAGCCGTGCCGCGTCAAAAGAGAGGCCGTCATAGAACGAATCGGAACCGAGGATAAAAGCGCTGCCGTAGGAGAATTCCTGGCGCCCCCCTTTCAGGGCAAACAAATCACTGCTGGGAAATTTCGCCTCGATGAACCCCTGGTAGAGGGAAACCTTGTTGTACTCCTGATGGCGCCCGCCAGTGAAACCGTACCCCTGACCCTCCGCGTGAATATCCAGGTAGCTGGTTGGGTGCCAGTAGGCGTAAGGCTTCACCCGGTAGACGAAACGCCCCTCGCCATGCCCCGGCGCATAGGAGAAGTCGGTCAGCCGGAAATTGCCGACCCCTTCCCCCCTCAGGAAACCGTTGACGCCGGCCTTGTATTCAAACGCCGGCACCTCCGGTTTGGCGAGCATCCTCTCAATCGCCTCCCGCCGAAGCAGGTACCCCTCATACTGGGCCAGGTCCTCCTCCAGCACCTCGTGCAGGACCGACACGCGGTCAAGGTCCTCGCGGGGGACCGCGTCGTTTCCCTCTTTATCGCTCTTCTCCAACACCTTCTCCATGATGGCGAGGAAGGATGCGGTCAGATCCTTCCTTGACAGGGAGGGGGCATCAGGAAGCTTTTTCAGCGCGCCGTACTTTGCAACCAGCTCCACCATCTCTTTGCACGCCCAGTGGTCATGGGCAACTACCGTCGGGATTGCCGATTCTTTCCTCTGGTTAGCGCCTTCATGGGCCTCGTCTTCGTGGGCGAGCGCCTTCACCTCCGCAAAATGCAGCGCCGTCAGGAATAGTGCCAGAAGCAGAAAATGCCGCATTGTATTTCTTCCCATCTCTCTTCTCCTTTCGCAATTGGTTGGTCCAAAAGCCGTCAACTTGCGGAACAACCTCATAGGCGAAGAGAGTAGATATCACCCCTCATAAAAATCCTCCTTTCCCCACGGTTGGAGTGCTTTGTCATCTCTTCCAGCCAGGTCTCCTGGCTCGGGGTTCGTCCTACCGGCCGCGCCTTCCCACCCGCTTTGGGCAGTGGCTTTTTGCGGCTTTCGTCCCCCCTCACAGTTGCGGGGCAGCACCGGCCTTGCACCGGTTTCCCTTGAACTGGAAGATCGTTTAACAACGTGATTATATTTTCAGGTGCTTCTCATTCCCCTACCATTTCCTAGTTCCAAGGTCTTATGGGTGCTTTACCGCTTCAAATCATCTGTATCACCACCTTTTCACCCCACCCCACGGTCACCATCTCCTGCAGTCGTTCCAGTCGCCCATCTTCCAGCAGCCAGGGATCGAGGGTGGTGCGGAACTGGTGGCTGACGCCACTCGTTCGCACCAGCGCCGCGCTCATTCGGGCGGACTCGCCGCTGCCGGGGATACCGGTAACCTGTTCGTACGCTTCAAATGGGGCCTTGATGTCCATCCCGACCCAATCCGTCAAGGGGAGGACCTGTTCAAGAACCTTCGGAAAAGCACCGGCAGTATGGAGCCCGACCCGGAACCCGAGCTGCTTAACAGTGGAGATCGCCGCCGGCAGCCAGGCCTGCATGGTCGGCTCCCCACCGCTGAAGACTACGGCGTCCAAAAGCCCCTGACGTCGTTTAAGGAACCGGATGACCTCCTCCCAACGAATCGTGCCGTCGGCTTGTTCCGGCAAGAGATGCCGGTTATGGCAGTAGGCGCAGCGCCAGGGACACCCCTGACAGAAGACCACTGCCGCCAATTCACCGGGGTAGTCGATAGCAGTGCAAGGGGTCAGACCACCGATGTTCAGCATGGGCGTTCGTTACTGTCAGTGTCGCGGAAGAAGCGCCGCTGGCGGTGCTCGGACTGCTTCCCCGCATTGAATGATGCAACAGGGCGGTGGTATCCCATGACCCGCGTCCAGACCTCGCAGGGCTGGCGCTCGGCGTCATCAAGGGTGGAGACATCGTTCCGTGTGGTTGATTCTTTCATGTGTGCTGTCCTCCTTTCTGTTTGTATCGGGCCCGCACCAACTCCTCGTCGCACCGGGGGCAGTACGGGTGTTCCCCCGGCAGATAGCCGTGTTTGGGACAGATGGAAAAGGTTGGGGTAATGGTCAGGTAGGGGATGCGATAGTTTTCCAGGACCCGGCGCACCAGCTTTCGGCAGGTGGCGGCATCGGTCAACGGCTCGCCCATGTAGAGATGGAAGACCGTGCCGCCGGTATATTTTCGTTGCAGCTCTTCCTGCAGATCCAGCGCCTCGAACGGGTCGTCGGTGAAGCCCACCGGCAGCTGCGACGAGTTGGTGTAGAAAGGGGTCTCGCTGTCGCCGGCCTGAAGGAGGTCAGGGAAGCGTTTGTGGTCCTCGCGGGCGAAGCGATAGGTGGTCCCTTCCGCCGGGGTGG
>JAJZTK010000188.1 GCA_021849045.1 Deltaproteobacteria bacterium
AAGGGCTCCCTGCTGCTGGACGCCCTGGCCGACAAGCAGGGGATCACCACTGACGAGGCTGAAATAGACGCAAAGCTGCGCGAGATCTCCGGTGGTAACGAGCAGACCTACGAGCGGATGAATACCTTCTACAAGTCCAATAAGCAGGCCATGGACAATCTTACCCACCAACTCAGGGAGGACAAGGCGCTTGAGCTGTTGAAGGGTGCTGCCATCGTTACCGAAGTTGACCATCAGGAACCCCGGAAAGAGGAATAACCATGTCAACACTGGTACCGATAGTTGTCGAGCAGACCGGCCGCGGGGAGCGGTCCTACGATATATACTCCAGGCTCCTCAAGGACCGGATCATCTTCCTGAGTGGCGGAATAGACGACCATCTTGCCAACCTGGTGATTGCCCAGATGCTCTTTCTTGAGTCGGAAGATCCTGACAAGGATATCCATCTGTACATCAATTCGCCGGGCGGCGTGGTCACGGCCGGCATGGCGATCTACGACACCATGCAGTACATAAAGCCGCACGTGTCAACCATATGCATCGGCCAGGCCGCTTCCATGGGAGCAATGCTGCTGGCCAGCGGGGAAAAGGGGAAGCGGTTTTCCCTGACCCATTCCCGGATCATGATCCACCAGCCTCTCGGCGGTTTCCAGGGGCAGGCTACGGACATCCATATCCATGCCCAGGAGATTCTCAAGCTGAAGAAAACCCTGAACGGGCTCCTGGCGCATCACTCGGGACAACCGGTGGAAAAGGTTGAGGCTGACACTGAGCGCGATTACTTTATGTCTGGCGAAGAAGCCTGCAAGTATGGTATCGTCGACTCAATTATTGCCCGCAACAACCTGACAGGAGGTTCCCGTTGAGCAGACGTGACGACAGATCTGACACCTTGATCTGTTCTTTCTGCGGCAAGAGCCAGGACGAGGTGAAGAAGCTGATTGCCGGGCCGACCGTCTATATCTGTGACGAGTGCATCGAGCTCTGCAACGACATCATCGCCGAGGAGTCCAAGCTGGAAGAGGCTCTGGGGCCGGATGTCCGGCGGCTTCCCAAGCCGAGGGAGATCAAGGAGGTACTGGACGAGTACGTTATCGGCCAGGACCGCGCCAAGAAGACCCTTGCAGTGGCGGTGTACAACCACTACAAGCGTATCGAATTCATGGGCAAGCCGACCGATGTGGAGATGCATAAGAGCAACATCCTTCTGCTCGGTCCGACCGGGTCCGGCAAGACGCTCTTGGCCCAAACCCTGGCGCGCATCCTCAAGGTGCCGTTTGCCATGGCCGATGCCACCAACCTTACCGAAGCCGGCTATGTGGGCGAGGATGTGGAGAACATCATCCTGAACCTGCTGCAGGCGTCTGATTACGATGTGGAGCGTGCCCAGAAGGGGATCATCTATATCGACGAGATCGATAAGATCGCCCGCAAGTCCGATTCCCCCTCCATTACCCGTGACGTGTCGGGCGAAGGGGTGCAGCAGGCGCTCCTGAAGATCATCGAAGGAACCGTTGCCAGCGTACCGCCCAAGGGTGGTCGCAAGCATCCGCAACAGGAATTCCTGAAGGTCGACACTACCAATATCCTCTTCATCTGCGGCGGGGCCTTTGCCGGACTGGATAACCTCATCCAGCAGCGCATCGGCGTCAAGACCCTTGGTTTCGGTGCCGACGTGAAGAAGAAGACGGAAAAGAAAGCCGGCGAACTCCTGACGGAAGTGACCCCGGAGGACCTGCTCAAATTCGGTTTCATCCCCGAGTTTATCGGTCGCCTTCCGGTTCTTGCCACCCTCGAAGAGCTGAACGAAGAGGCGATGGTGCAGATCCTCAAGGAGCCGAAAAACGCACTGGTCAAGCAGTATCAGAAACTGTTCGATATGGAGCATGTCAAGCTCAAGTTCACGGACGGTTCCCTGGTAGCCATTGCCAAGGAAGCGCTCAAGCGTAAGACCGGCGCCCGTGGACTGCGCTCCATACTGGAAAATACCATGCTCGACATCATGTACGAGGTTCCTTCACAGACCATGGTCAAGGAAGTCGTCATTAATGAGGACGTGATCGTTCGCAAGGAAAAGCCGATCATCGTCTATGAGCAAATGGCGGAGTCTGCATGAGTAACAAGCTTGTCGAAGAATCATCCACCATAGCAGAAAGTCGGAAGGGGGAACCGATAAGGTTCCCTCTTCTGCCATTACGGGACCTGGTTCTGTTCCCCGCCATGGTCGTTCCGCTCTTTGTCGGTCGCGAGCGGTCCGTGCAGGCGATTGAAGCGGCGATGGGGAGCAGCAAGCTGATCTTCATGGCGACCCAGAAGAGCGCCAAGACCGAGGAGCCGAGCGAGGACGATATCTATCGTCATGGCACGATCTGTCAGATCATTCAGGTACTGAAGCTCCCTGACGGCACGGTGAAGATCCTGGTGGAGGGGAAGTCCCGTGGCAAGATCAACGCCTTTGTGCCCCAGCCGGACTATTTTCTGGTAGAGGCCGAGGAGACCGGGGAAAACAATCAGGTGACCCCTACGGTGCGGGCTCTCATGCGCGAACTGCTGTCCGTGTATGAAAATTATGCCTCCCTGACCAAGGCTTCCAATCCGGATCTGCAGACCGCCCTGGCGGCCATGCCCACACCCGGGGCGCTGGCGGATACCCTGGCGGCCCAGTTGACCATAAAGCTGCCGGACAAACAGAAGCTCCTCGCTACTGCCGAACCGGCGCGGCGCCTTGAGCGGTTGATCGCCTTCATGACCGCGGAGATCGAAATTCTGGAATTGGAGAAAAAGATCCGGGGTCGCGTCAAGAAGCAGATGGAGAAGAACCAGCGGGAGTATTACCTGAATGAGCAGCTGAAGGCCATCCAGAAGGAGCTGGGGAAGAAGGACGAGAGTGCCGAGGAGTACAAGGAACTGGAAGAGCGTATCTCCCGGTTGAACCTCTCCAAGGAGGCCCTCCAGAAGGCGCAGGCAGAGCTGAAAAAACTGCGTCTGATGTCACCGGTTTCCGCTGAGGCGGCAGTTGTCCGCAATTACCTGGATTGGCTGACCTCCCTGCCGTGGGGGACCTCGACCGAGGAAAAGAACGATATCCGACTGGCCAGCCGGGTGCTGGACGAAGACCATTACGGTCTGGACAAGGTGAAGCAGAGGATCCTCGAATACCTGTCGGTCAATACCCTGGTCAAGAAGATCAAGGGGCCGATTCTCTGCCTCGTGGGACCTCCCGGCGTGGGCAAGACCTCTCTGGCGCGTTCCATAGCCCGCTCGACGGGGCGCACGTTCGTCAAGATGTCACTCGGCGGCATGCGGGACGAGGCCGAGATACGCGGCCATCGGCGTACCTATGTCGGTGCCATGCCGGGCAAGATCATTCAGAACCTGAAGCGTGCCGGCAGCGATAACCCGGTATTCCTGCTGGACGAGATCGACAAGATGAGCTCAGATTTCCGGGGCGATCCGGCTTCCGCCCTCCTGGAGGTGCTGGATCCGGAGCAAAACGCCACGTTCAGCGATCTGTTCCTGGATACGGACTACGACCTTTCCCGGGTCATGTTCGTCACCACGGCCAACACCCTGCACACCATTCCCCGGCCCCTTTTGGACCGCCTGGAGGTCATTCGCCTGGCAGGGTACACGGAGCTGGAGAAACTGGCCATCGCCAAGCAGTACCTGCTGAAGAAGCAGCTTGAGGCCCATGGGCTTGCCGACCGCGAAATTGCCGTTTCCGACCGGGCCGTGATGGAGATCATCCGCTATTACACCCGGGAGGCAGGGGTGCGCAATCTGGAGCGGGAGATTGCCGGCGTCTGCCGCAAACTGGCCCATCGGGCGGTGGAAGGCAAGAAGCTTCCAAAGCTGCTGCAGCCGCACCATGTGGCCGAGTCCCTCGGTGCCCGGAAGTTCCGTATCGACTCGGTAGAGCAGGGACAGGCGGTGGGTCTGGTCACCGGTCTGGCTTGGACGGAAACCGGTGGGGAGCTCCTGATCATTGAGGTTTCCGTCCTCCATGGCAAAGGCCAGCTGACCATCACCGGCAAACTTGGCGAGGTGATGCGCGAGTCGGTGCAGGCAGCCGTGACCTATGTGCGTTCCCGAGCCCATCTGCTTGGGCTGGACAAGGAGTTTTACCAGAACTCCGATATCCATATCCATGTGCCGGAAGGGGCGATTCCCAAGGATGGCCCGTCGGCGGGGATCACCATCGCTTCGGCGATCATATCCGCCCTGACCGGCTCTCCCGTGTCCCAGGGGATCGCCATGACCGGGGAGATAACGCTGCGGGGGCGGGTGCTGGCGATTGGCGGTCTGAAGGAGAAGCTGATGGCTGCCCGTCGGGGTGGCATCAAGCTGGTGCTCATACCCGAGGAGAACCGCAAGGACCTGGAAGAGGTCCCCAAGGAGGTTATGACCGGTCTCACGGTCACCTGCGTCTCCCATATGGACGAGGTACTGCACAATGCCTTTGGCGGAGTACCGGTCTGTTCCGGTTCCGCCCATACCATTACCGGTATCGTTACTGATCATGAACCGGTTACGGCGCATTGATCACTGTTTTCTTGGAAAATAGCTTGACAGCAAGGGAAGACCTTTGATACATAGAGGGTCCTTTTGTTGAACGGATTTATTTCGGTTGACGATCGAGGGGTAGTAGCTCAGTCGGTTAGAGTGCCGGCCTGTCACGCCGGAGGTCGCGGGTTCGAGCCCCGTCTGCCCCGCCATTTAGTTTTAGTAATGGGCGAATAGCTCAGCTGGGAGAGCGCCAGCCTTACAAGCTGGATGTCACAGGTTCGATCCCTGTTTCGCCCACCAAAAGAAATTAAGGGGTTAGCCTAGAAAAGGCTAATCCCTTTTTCTGTATCTTCTGCCACTGCTACTTTCAGTGCTACTTTGAGGTGTCTTGCTAGACTGACGTGTCCTGTCAACAGTGGACACTCCCAACTCAAGCGGCGTCCGGCTGTACGCTAAAATTCTGGGCGAACACGGCCGGCGCAATATAGCCGAGGCGCGAATGGCGCCGTTGGCGGTTGTAGAATATCTCAATGTACTCTCGGATAGAGGCTTCAGCCTCTGCGCGGGTTGCGTAACGGCAGTGATGTACAAGTTCATTCTTGAGGCTTCCCCAGAAGCTCTCCATCGGCGCGTTGTCATAGCAGTTCCCCTTGCGTGACATCGACGCCCGCATACCGAACTGGTCGAGAAGTTTCCGATAGCCGTGGGAGCAGTACTGGCTGCCACGATCCGAATGGTGGATCAGCCCAGCCACCGGCCGTTTTTGTTGTACTGCTCGAAATAGTGCCTGGCCAGGCAGGTCCTGCGTCATGCGCTCGGCCATGGCGTAACCGACGATTTCGCAGGTGAAGAGGTCCTTAACACCCGCAAGGTAAAGCCACCCCTCACCGGTAGGGATGTAGGTAATGTCGGTGACCCAGATCTTGTTGGGGGCATTGGCTGTAAATATTTGATTCAACAGGTTTTCCGCCACCGGCAAGTTGTGTTTCGAATTCGTGGTCGCCTTGAACTTGCGCTTCTGTCGACAGCGCAGCCCTAGTTCGCGACGCAGACGGGCAATGCGGTCGCGCCCGGCGACAAAGCCATCAGCCGCCAGCTCCGGTTGCAACCGCCGTGCGCTGTAACTCTCGCGGGTGCGCTTGTGGGCGGCTTTGATCGCCACCTTGAGCCGTTCATCCTCCTGGGTTCGCCGCGAAGGTTTGCGCCTCAGCCAGGTGTAAAAGCCGCTACGCGATACGCTGAATACCCGGCACATTGTTGTTACAGGAAATTGGAGTCGCCACTGCTTCATGAACGCGTACCGGGCAGCGACTCCTTGGCAAAGTACGCCGTCGCTTTTTTTAAGATGTCGCGCTCCATACGGGCCTCAGCCAACTCTTTGCGCAACCGGGCGTTCTCGGCTTCCAAATCCGCCGCTGAACGCGTCCCCGGCGCCGATGGGCGGGTGGAAGCCTTGGTGGCTGCCATCCAGTTTGCCAGAGTCCCCTTGGGGACCGCCAGCCGCTTAGCTGCTTCCTGTTGTGACAGCCCTTGCTCGGTTACCAGCTTGACGGCCTCGGCTCGAAACTCTGGCGTGTAACGTTGCTGCTTTTTCATGTGTTCCTCCCTCTCGGTAGTTTACCAAGCGGGAGTGTCCGTTGTCGTCAGGTTACGTCACTCTTGGCTGAACTTGGTTGAGTGCGCTTTCTCAAAGATGGCACGTTCATTCTTGCGCCACATCCGCGTTACTTCAAAAGAAGAACTGAAAGAGCGAATACTCAAAGGAATAGCTGAAATCAATGAGGCACCCGTTCCATTCCGTTGGAAGAAATTCGATCTGGAACTTGCCTGATATGTAATGCTATTTATGAATCGAACTACTAGGCCCCCAGCCTAGTGCGCCAGGGGGGTCACTTCAGCCAAGAGGATAGAGGGCAATTCCGGCCGGTTTACCAAGCAGTTCGAAGTGGCTGTCCTGGGTAGCTACCTGAACCTTGACCGAAGCGGCGGCCGTGGCAATGAAGCAGTCGGACAGGCCGATGGTGATACCTTTGCGCCGCAGCTTGCCCGACAATTTTCCGGCAGTTGCCCAGAGTTCGGGAGTTTCGGGGATGAAGGAAAAAACCTTGATGAAGTCATCGAGAACGGCAAGCTCCTTGTCTGACTTAGCTCCCTGCATCAGTTCCGCAAGGATGATGCCGCAGCAGACGACC
>JAJZTK010000189.1 GCA_021849045.1 Deltaproteobacteria bacterium
GGATTCTGCAGGCCGCTGGAATGGATGGCCGGCAAGGATTACCAGAAGCATTTCAAGGCCGAGGGTGACCATTTCGGCGGCCATGCCTGGGATGCGGTCATGCTGCTGAAGGGGGCCATAGAGCGGGGAGGGGACAGCCCGGCGGCCATCCGTGACCAGCTCGAAAAAACCAGCCATTTTGCCGGGATCGGAGGCATCTTTACGTTCTCTGCCGGCGACCACGCCGGTCTCTCCAAGGACGCCTTCGTCCTGGTGGAGGTGAAGAACAGGGACTGGGCTTTGGTTAAGTAGACAAAAGGTATCAACTCCCCCTTTGTGAAAGGGGGAGTTGGATAATGCGTACCCCATGAACATTGTCGACCAGCTTACCCAGTACCTCTTCTCCGGCCTGGCATCCGGGGCCATCTACGCACTCATCGGACTGGGGTTTGCCATCATCTACAACGCAACCGGCATCATCAATTTTGCCCAGGGCGAGTTCGTCATGCTCGGGGGGATGTTCTCCTTCTTTCTCCTGCAGAGTGCCAAAGCTCCCCTGGCACTGGCGATCATCGGCGCCATTCTCCTCACCACGCTGCTGGGGCTCCTGTTTGAGCGGTTGGCCATCCGGCCGCTCAAATCGGCATCGCCGCTCAGTCTGGTCATCATCACCATCGGCGGCAGCATCCTGATCCGCGGGCTCGCCATGCTGGTCTGGGGCAAGGATACCCACGCCCTGCCGAGTTTCAGCGGCAGTGACCCGATCGAGCTTGCCGGTGCGTCTCTCCTTCCCCAGCATCTCTGGATCGTTGCCATCACCGTGGTCGTGATCGCTGTCAGCAAGCTCTTTTTCAGCTATACCATCAGCGGCAAGGCGATGCGCGCCTGTTCCTACAACAGCAGAGCCGCCAGCCTGATCGGCATCGGTGTCCGCCGGATGGTGCTCCTGTCGTTCGTCATCAGCTCGGCCATGGGCTCCATGGCCGGCATCATCATCGCGCCGCTCACCATGACCTCCTACGACGTGGGAATCATGCTCGGTCTCAAGGGGTTCTGTGCCGCCATCATCGGCGGCATGAGCAGCGGCTTCGGCACCGTCATGGGGGGGGTGATCCTTGGCGTGCTGGAATCCCTCGGCGCCGGACTGATCTCATCCGGCTACAAGGATGCCATTGCCTTTGTCATCCTGCTCCTGATCCTCTTCATCCGGCCACAGGGGCTGTTCAAACGTGCCGAAACCGAAAGGGTGTAGACGGTGAACCGGGATCTGGTCAAATTTGTCGTGCTGGCCGTCATCGCCGTTGTGGCGCCCTTGGCCCTTTCCGGCAGCTACCTTATGAGCGTGCTGGTTTTTGTCGGCATCCATGCCATGCTAGCGATCGCCCTGAACCTCCTGCTCGGCTTTGCCGGCCAGATATCCCTCGGCCATGCCGGCTTCTTCGGCCTGGGTGCCTACGCCTCGGGCATCCTGAGCGCCACTTATGGCGTGAACCCCTGGCTCGCCATGGTGATTACCGCCCTGTCCGTGGCGCTGCTTGCGTTCATCGTCGGTTTTCCAGTCCTGAAACTGAAGGGACACTATCTGGCCATGGCCACCCTGGGTCTCGGAATCATATTCTACATCGTCTTCAACGAGGCGGTCGACCTGACCGGCGGGCCGTCGGGGTTCTCCGGCATCCCTCCGCTGAAGATCGGCAGCTTTGCCTTTGATGGCGACATCAAGAACTACGGGCTGATCTGGGCCTTCACCATGGGGACGGTTCTGCTCTCCCTCAACCTGGCCAATTCCAGGATCGGGCGGGCGCTGTGCGCCATCCACGATTCGGAGGTGGCGGCCCGGGTGATGGGGGTCAATGTCCGGCTGCTCAAGGTGCAGATCTTCGCCCTGTCGGCATTCATCTCCTCCATCGCCGGCAGCCTCTATGCCCACACCATGGGGTTCGTCTCCCCCACCTCCTTCGGGTTTAATTTTTCCGTGGAACTGGTGACCATGGTCGTTGTTGGCGGATTGGGAACCGTTTACGGTTCCCTGATCGGCGCCGCGATCCTCACCCTGCTTCCGGAACTGCTCCGGGCCTTTCAGGATTACGATATCGTGATCTACGGTCTGGTCCTGATCCTCATGACCATGTTCATGCCGGGCGGTCTGGTGCGCGGCATTCCCGCCCTTTTTGCCCGGCTGCTGCCGACGCGCAGGCAAGAGGGGTAGGGGCACATGCTGGAGATCCTTGGCATTACGCAGCGTTTCGGCGGTCTGACGGCACTTGACGACGTCTCCTTTATCATCGGCAAGGGGGACATCACCGGGGTCATCGGTCCCAACGGCGCCGGCAAGACCACCCTGTTCAACATCATCAGTGGCATCTACCGGCAGACGTCCGGCAGGATCGTGCTGGACGGCAGGGACGTTTCCGGCCTGCCGCCGGAGCGGCTGGCGCGGTTTGGCATGGTCCGCACCTTTCAGAATATCGAACTGTTCGGCCAGATGACCGTTCTTGACAACGTCAAGGTCGGTCTGCACACCAAGAGCCGGAGCGGCATCCTCGCCTGCTCCTTCAAGATGCCCTGGCATCTGGTCGAGGAACGGCGCATCGCCGCCAGCGCCCGGCAGTGGCTGGAGTTCTGCGGCATCTCCGAACTTGCAGACCAGTCGGCCGGCAGTCTCCCGTTCGGCAAGGGTCGACTCCTGGAGATCGCCCGGGCCCTGGCCCTGGAACCGACGATCATTTTCATGGACGAGCCGGCCGCCGGGCTGAACAGCCGTGAGACCCTCGATCTGGCCCGGTTGATCCGGAGAATCCGCGCATCGGGCATCAGTGTGGTCCTGGTGGAACACGACATGGAACTGGTCATGGATGTCTGCGATCGGATTCTGGTGCTCAACCTGGGACAGAAGCTGGCCGAAGGAACGCCGCGGGAGATCCAGGAGAACCCGGCCGTGGTTGCGGCCTATCTGGGGGAGGGATAATACATGTTCCCTCCCGCTGGGAGGGGGTAATAAGGTTTTACATTAATAACCATGCTCAAACTACGCAATATACATACCTATTATGGCCAGGTGCACGCCCTGAAGAGTATCTCCCTGCACCTGTCCGCAGGTGAGATCGTCACCCTGATCGGCGCCAATGGGGCGGGCAAGACCACCATCCTCAACTCCATCTCGGCGGTGACCCCGGTCAGGGGGGGCGAGATCGCCCTTTCCGGTGCGCCCATCCACGAACTGACACCGGAGCGGATCGTCGGTCTCGGCATCTCCCAGGTCCCGGAAGGGAGGCAGGTGTTCAAACCGCTCTCCGTGGAGGACAACCTGGAGCTCGGGGCCTATCTCCGCTATCGGGCCGGGGAAGGGAAGGTGGCGATCCACAGGGATCTGGACGAGATATATGCCATCTTTCCCCGCCTGAAGGAGCGCCGCAAACAGATGGCCGGCACCCTTTCCGGCGGCGAGCAGCAGATGCTGGCCATCGGCCGCGCCCTGATGGTCAGGCCGAAACTGCTCCTCCTGGATGAGCCGTCCATGGGACTTGCCCCGCTGGTGGTACAGGAGATCTTTGCCGTCATCCAGCAGTTGCGGAGTGAAAAGGGGACCACGATCCTCCTGGTGGAGCAGAATGCCAAGGCGGCCCTGAAGATGGCCGACCGCGGCTATGTCCTGGAAACAGGTAAAGTGATACTTGAAGGAAGTGCGGCAGAGCTCTTGGAAAACAAAGAGGTCCAACGCGCATACCTCGGGCGGGAAAAGAAGGAAATCTGGGAGAGGTAGGAACGCCGTATGGGAATCTGGGACCCCCAGCACGAATGCATGCCGCGGCCGGAACTTGCGCAGCTTCAGCTTGAGCGGTTGCAGGCGACGCTCAACCGGGCCTATAAAAACGTCACCTGTTATCGCAACAAGTTCAACGAAGCCGGTGTCTCACCGGAGGATATCCGGTCACTGGACGATCTGTGGCGGCTGCCGTTTACCACCAAGGAGGACCTGCGCCTCAATTATCCCTATGGGATGTTTGCCGTGCCGCTCCGGGAGGTGGTCAGGATCCACTCTTCGTCGGGCACGACCGGCAAGCCGACCGTGGTCGGCTATACCCGCAACGACCTCAAGATCTGGTCCGGCCTGGTGGCGCGCTTCATGACCGCTGCCGGCGTCAACCACGACGATGTGGTGCAGATTGCCTTTGGTTACGGTATGTTCACCGGTGCCTTCGGGCTTCATTACGGTGCCGAGACCATCGGCGCCTCGGTCATCCCGATGGGCGGGGGGAATACCGACAAGCAGATCATGATCATGCAGGACTACCGCTCGTCGGTCCTGGTCTGCACCCCGAGCTACGCGATTACCATAGCCGAAAGGCTGGAACAGCTCGGCATCGAACCCAAATCGCTGTCGCTGAAGGTCGGGCTGTTCGGCGGCGAGCCCTGGTCCGAGGCGATGCGAAGGGAGATCGAGACCAGGCTCTGCATCAGCGCCACGGACAACTACGGCCTGTCAGAGATCATCGGCCCGGGGGTTGCGGGCGAGTGCGAACACAAATGCGGCATGCACATCTTCGAGGACTCGTTCATCCCGGAGATCATCGATCCGGAGACCTGCGAACCGCTGCCGCCGGGGAGCAGTGGGGAACTGGTGCTGACCACGCTGACCAAAGATGCGTTTCCGATGATTCGTTACCGGACCAGGGATATCACCACCCTCGATTACGAGCCGTGCGCCTGCGGCAGGACCATGGTCCGGATGCAGAGGACCACGGGCCGCAGTGATGAGATGCTGATCATCAGGGGGGTAAACGTCTTCCCGTCGCAGATAGAGGGCGTCCTGATGGCCATTGAGGGGTGTCAGCCGCATTACCAGCTGGTGGTGGACCGGAAAGGTGCGCTGGATGTCCTGGAAGTGCATATCGAGGTGACCGAGAACATCTTCTTTGACGAGATGAAGCGCCAGAAGGCGTTCCTGGAGATGGTCGAGAAGCGGATCATATCGGTAATTGGCGTCGGTGCGGTCGTCAGGCTGGTGGAGGCCAACAGCATTCCACGGTACGAAGGAAAGGCGGCTCGGGTGATCGACCGGCGAAAGCTTTGAGGGGTGCCAGGTCGCACAACTCGCACCACACACGTAACGTCCCATAAGATATATTATGTAAAGTTGATACACACATTGGTTGGACGCGGTGTGCTGTATGTGGGATGGAGTGTTACTGTTTTAAGCTTCCCGTTTGCATACTTTGTTGTGAGTGGGCATCATCGTTTGTAAGTAAGTCGTCTGTAAAAGCGCCCCTTCATTCAGTTACTTCTAAGGCTACGGCCGGGGCAAAAAGTGAGGCGTTATCTGTTCAACCGCGAACGGATAGCGCCTCTTTGTTTTTTGGGCTTGTTATTAGTTCGCAATCTCTGACAAAGGAGGTTGCGACCCTTGGCGAGTAAGTACGACGTTGCTTATTATTCTTCTTTTAATTCCGCTTCTGATTTTTTCTGTAAAAAGTCTTTTCGTGAAAAACGTCTTTTGCTTTATGCCGATGCTGCCGCCCGTACCAATTTCTTTGATCGTGGCTCCCGCAAAAACTCCTCTCGCGTCCTTTTTGCAGTTCGTTCCTTTCGTTCTGGTGAAGCTGTCGGTGCAACTTATCTGACTGGTCGGCAATCTGTGACAATGCCTCCTAGTCGCACCGGTGTCGTGGTTACTGAGCGTTTTACTGGTGCTGCTCTGGTTAAAATCCGTCGTGCCGTCGAAAACTCTGAAACACATCTACGGTACTTTTGCACCCTTACATTCTCTCCTTCTCTCCTTCATCCTTGGCACTTCGACGAAAACGGCTTAATCCGTCATGATTACGCAAAATACAAACTCAAAAAATTCTTAAACACATGTAGTGTGAAACAAAAACGTTTAAAGCGTGAATTAAATTATATTTGGGTTGCCGAAAATCATAAAAATGGCAACATTCATTTTCATATATTGTGGGACCAGTTTTTTCCTGTTCAATGGCTTACTAAAATATGGTCACAAGCAAACAACTCTGTTGATATTGTGTCAATGTCAAACGCTGAACATGCTGCCTGTTACATGCGTAAATATATCACTAAAGACAATGAAAGCCCGATAAGTGGTAACAGGTACAACATAACAAAGGGGCTACGTGAGACAATGAAACCAAAAAGCATTGAAAAAATCGTTGACATGTCAGTGGATGATTTGAAGGAAGATAACTCACCGCTTACAGCCGCACATGAAATATTGCAGGCTTTAAAGGAAGATATAGAACAGCGCGGTGGTACCGTCTGGGCTGGTGGTTTTTCGGTGCCTAAAGGTAGGTCTGAAAAAGAATACAAAGATAAACACGGAAAAATCAAAAAGAGAAAGGGCGTTGATCCTCGTTTGAGGTCACACATACTGGGGGCTTTAATAGTTCCTCCAGATGACAAAACCCCATTTTAGGGGAACAAAAAGGAGAAATACTAATGAGTGCTGAAAATCGTCAATCGAGCATGCAGGTAACCTGTCAAAACGTAATGCTTCTTGAGACTACTTCCTACACGTCACAGAAAGGTGAAAAGAAGCCTCTTCCGCTGAATTTGGATTAGCGGGATGTTAAAAATAAGAGCATTGCCCCCCTTTATGCCGGTATGATTGTTTTTGCGAGAAACGATCAACTCCAGCGAAAGAAA
>JAJZTK010000190.1 GCA_021849045.1 Deltaproteobacteria bacterium
GGCCGTGGAGGGGCTCTGAGCATCGATAGTAACCAAATCGACTTCACCGGGCTTGCCGGAAAAATTCAATCCGGCGGTTTCACCAATAGTGTGCAGCTTCGCGCCCGCAGCGGCGACCTGACCATCGACAGCGCTCAGACGCTGCAGGCGGCCGACGTCAAGCTGACCGCGGACAGAGGAAGCGTTACGTTAAGCGGCGCCATCGACGCTTCGGGGGCCAGGGGCGGACGGGTGGAGCTGAACGCCGGGAGCAACCTCACCCTGAACGGCACCGTCAATGCTTCCGGTACGACCGGAAAGGGAGGGGCGGTGCTGCTGAATGTGGCTGCCAAGGACAGGAGCGCCCTCCCCGCAGAAGTGAACGGTTCCCTGACCTTTGCCGCCGGGAGCGGCATCGACGTCTCCGGCCCGGCTGGCGGCGGCTCGGTCGCCTTCCGGGCACCTCAGAACGATCTTTCCAGCGACGTCAACATGAACCTGAACGGGACGATCAGGGGGGCGTCGCTGGTGACCGCTGAGGCGGTAAAGGCCCATCGTTACCAGAGTGACCTGACCATTGACAGTATCCTGCTGAATTCCCTCACCGCGAGCGATGTCACACCGTTTTCCATCACAAGCGATCGGCTTCTGAGCGGACTCGGACAGATCGGGTGGAATTCCGGCAGCTTCTACCTGCTTCCGGGGATCGAGTTGCAGAGCAGTGGCAACATCGCCTTTGCCAACGACTGGGACCTGACAGGCGTCAGGACCGGCAGCGGCGTTCCGGGGGCGCTGACCCTGCGGGCGGCGGGCAATCTCACCATCGCCAGGAAACTTGTGGACCATCCCACCCCTTTCGCCAGTCTGCCGGGGCTGACGGGACGCACCAGCTGGGGGATGAACCTGATCGCGGGGAGCGACCTGGGAAGCAGCGACCTGCTGGCCGTTAACAGAGGTACCGGCACCCTGACCATCGGCAATGCAACCGGAACCGCCCTGGTTTACACCGAAAGCGCTCCTGTCCGGTTTGCTTCCGGCAGTGATTCCTCTTTCCTGAAAGGGAATGCCAGCTACTACATGATCAATGGCGATCTCTCCTACACCCTCGGCTCTTACAGCGGCTCCATAACCGGAATCACCGGCGGCGGCCTGAACGTCAACGGAGGGGCCGTTGAAACCGCTACCGGTGATATTTCCCTGCGGGTCGGTGGGGACCTGAACCTCGCCGTAACCGCTGCGGCCGGCTCGATCCGTACGACCGGCTATCACGCCGCCGTTAACGGGCAGAGCTACACCAGTTACTACAGCAGATACTGGGAATATGCCGGCGGTGGCGACCTGCGGCTCGATGTGACCGGAAAGGTGACCGGACAGGTGAATGCCTCTGCCTGGGACCTGATTACCTCGCCGCGATCATCCCTAACAACGTCAAGTAATTACTGGTCTGCCAGCTACGCAGGCCGGGGTAGCAGCAAGCCGACAACCGGCCTGGCAGCAATGGGTGGCGGCAGTCTGTACGTCAGGGCCGGCGACGATTTCAACAGCCAGGCCGGGACCTTCGGCAACGTCGACCCCGGCAGCCTGACGATCTATGCAGGGGGCGACCTGAAGGGACGCTTCGCGGTCAGGGGGCGTGAAGGTGTGCTCCACGCCGGCGGCAACATCGCCGACCCCGCCATTGACCCCATCAAAGGTGGAGGTCAGGTGATCGAGGCGTTCGGCTCGCAGCTCTCGGTCATCGGCCAGGGAAACGTCACCCTCGGCACGGTCTACAATCCGACCATGGCAGGGTATTTGATGTTCTGGAGTCCGCAATACACCCCGGATGCACGGCTCTTTGCCCAGGCGGTAAACGGAGACCTTGCAATAACCGCGACCAATAAATATTCAACTATTGGAATCAGTGGCAAAAACTGGCGCGAACAGATACTTCCCCCCTCCCTGTTTCTGACCGCCGGTCGGGACATTCTCGTCAGCAACCAGATTTCCCTTGCCCCGTCAAACTCCGGGAACCTGCAGATTACCGCCGGAAGGGACATTGACGGTATCTACGTTAATGATAGAGGTAACAGCGACAAATCGATCGTGGCCATGTCCGATGCCGATCCGGATAAATTCTACGGCGGTGATAATACCTTGCTCGATTCATCTTTTTTCTTCAGTAGCGATAAGCATTTTAATTCGAATGCCCTGCGTAACCAGTCCGTCTCCATCGGTGCGGGCAGAGACCTGAGGAACCTGCAGATATTTCTGCCGGTCAAAGCGGACGTTTCTGTCGGCAGAGACATCCGCGACATCCATTACGTGGGCCAGAACCTGGGAAATACCGATATTTCCAGGGTCTGGGCAGGTCGCGACATCTATTTCGGTTCAGCCACCGGAAGCACCCTGACCCAAACCGGCCTGGAACAGGGTGGTGCAGGTGCCTTTATGGTGCAGGCGGGACGAAATATCGACCTGGGGGGGAGTAACGGGATTAAAACCTACGGTAACGCCTTCAACCTTGCTACGCTCGATCCCGACAAGGGGAGCGATCTCTATGTGGTGGCAGGCAGTGCCGACAGGAAGGATCCGGCGGGAATCAAGTCGCTGTTCGATGGGGATGTTTCCGGCGGTAAGAAAGGATTGCGTGAATACGGGACAGAGTACAGCGAGCTGAAAGCAGCCGGTAATGCCGCTGGGGCACAGCAGCGGATCGACGAGGCACGCTCTCAACTCATTGTCCCTTTTTACGGCACTCGGTCGGATTCCGGTGTTGGCATCATCAACATGACTTCGTCTCAGATCAGTACCAACGCGGGTAAGGACGCTATCTATCTCCTGGCAAAAGGTGACATCAACGTCGGTAAGACAGCGCTGATTCTCGACAAACAGCTGGCAGCCAAACTGCAGAAGAATACCGGCATCTATACGGCTAAAGGGGGTGCGATCGACGTTTTCAGCGGCGGCGATGTGAATGTCAACGAATCGCGGGTCATGACGTTCATGGGAGGCGATATCTCCGTCTGGAGCGATCAGGGGAACGTGAATGCCGGTCGGGGGTCAAGGACGGCTGTCAGCACCGATCCTCCATCCTTACAACTGGTTCCCGGGACCGGTGGTGATACCGGTATGCCGCCACAGTATCAGCTGGTCTTTACCCCTCCGGCGGTTGGCAGCGGCCTTCGTGCCTTGACCTACGCCGCCAAGCTCGGCGATACGGCTCCACCGGCAGGCGACATCTATCTTTTCGCACCGGAAGGAAATATCGACGCCGGCGAAGCCGGCATTGCCGGCGGCAAGATTACACTTGGAGCCACCCAGGTTCTGAACTCCCAGAACATCTCCTTCTCGGCCGGTTCGGTCGGGGTACCGACGTCAAGCGGCAGTTCGGTCAGCATCGGCGCCCTCTCCGGCACCGGCGGGGTGACCGACAGCAGCCGGATGATCGAGCAGACCTCGGCCGGCGCGGCCAAGGACAAGGCGCTCCGGACCGGCACCCAGGTGGTGGACGACTTCATGTCCAAGTTCCTCGACATCAAGGTCATCAACTTCGATACCGACACCGATAGCGATAAGGAGAAGGATAAGAAGTAGGGACGAGTTACATTGGCCCAGAAAAGACCCCCTCAGCTAGCCTTGAGGGGGTCTTTTCGTATGCCGTCGATGCTTCTCTCCGAAGGCTCATTTTTGGCCTTGAGCGAGTTTATCCAACTTTAACGCGACCGTCGTCTGGCTGTAACAAAAATGGTCTACAGTGCCTTGGTTCAAAATGCAAAAACTGCTGTGGAGGGTTTATGGGTAAGGGGATGTGGAAGAGGGTGGCTGGCTTGACCGGGGCACTGCTGCTCCTGACGCTGGTGATCGGACAGAGCCGGGCCGATGCCTGGTGGGATGCCAAATGGCAGTTCCGGAAGAAGATATCGTTCGACACAACCGACAAGGGGGCCGGCATCAAGGAGAACGTGACCGACGTGCCGGTGCTGGTCCGGCTGCACACGGGGAACTTCGCCTTTGACAACGCCAAGCCCGACGGCTCCGATATCCGCTTCGTCGCCAGCGACGACAAGATGCCCCTCAAGTTCCATATCGAGTCGTTTGATCCGAAAAAGCAGATCGCCCTTGTCTGGGTACGGGTGCCGCAGCTGGCCGGCGGGGCCGCTTCGGACAGCGTCTGGCTTTACTACGGCAACAGTTCCACCCAGGCCGGCGCCGACAGCGGCGGCACCTACGATACCGGTCAGGCACTGGTGCTGCACCTGGGCGAGGCGGACGGGACGCCGAAAGATGCCACCTCCTACGCCAACCATGCGGCCGAATCGACAGCCAAGCTCGGAGCGCCGTCGGTCATCGGCAGCGGCGCCGCATTTGCCGGCTCCGGCAGCAAGGTGGTGGTGAAGCGGGCACCGTCGTTCAATTTCGCCAAGGGATTCACCTTCTCCGCCTGGGTGAAGCCTGCCCAGCCCCAGGCCGACGCCCGGCTCTTCTCCTGGGATGACGGCAAGCAGGCGATCGCGGTCGGGATCAACGGCGGCCGGGCCTTTGCCCGGGTCGGCGCAGCCCAGGCCTCGGCCTCGGCAGACATCCCGGCCCAGGCCTGGCACCACGTGGCAATAACGGCCGAGCCGGGGAAAAAGCTGACCATCTACCTTGACGGCAAAGAGTCGGGCAGTGCGGCCCTGGGGGCGGCGATCCCATCGCCGGCGGCCGAGCTCGCCTTCGGCGCCAATCTGGCCGGTCAGAACCCGTTCGTCGGCGAACTGGACGAGCTGCAGCTCGCCAGCGTCGTCCGGCCGGCGAACTGGCTGGCGGCTGCGGTCAACAGCCAGGGGCAGGACGGCAAGCTGATGACCTACGGCCAGGAAGAGGCGGGAAAAGGTGGGGGCGAAGACCTGACCATCCACCTGATCAAGGTCATTGCCAAGAGCGTTACCCTGGACGGCTGGGTCGTCATCGGCATCTGCGTCTTCATGCTGACGCTCGCTACTTACGTGTTCATCCGCAAGTTCGTGGCCCTGCAGAAGATCAACCGGGCCAACCGGGAGTTCACGGACAGCTTCGAGACCCTTGCCGACCCGCTGGGACTGGATGCCGAGTCCGAGGATTACGAACATTCGTCCCTCTTCAGGATCTACCGCGCCGGCTATAACGAAATTGCCCGCTGGACCGAGCGACAGAACCCCGAGTCCGAGACCAAGGGAATGTCACGGGCTGCCATCAGCATCTTTGAAACGGTTCTGGACCGGGCCAGCGTTCGGGAAAGCCAGGAACTGAACTCGTGGCTGATCGTGATGACGCTGGGGATCTCCGGCGGACCCTTCCTGGGTCTCCTCGGAACGGTCTGGGGGGTCATGAACACCTTTGGCGGTCTTGCCGAGTCGGGCGAGGCCAACCTGTCGGCCATTGCCCCCGGTGTCGCCTCGGCCCTCGCCTGCACCCTGTTCGGCCTGCTGGTAGCCATACCGGCGCTGTTTGCCTATACCTACCTCATGAACCGGATGAAAAAGGTGTATGCCGATACCAGGCTCTTCATCGACGAGTTTACCGGAAAGATCGAGGAAGCTTACGGAGAGGTAGAATGAAGGCTCCGTCCGAAGATCACGACGAGATGGTCGAGATAAACGTCGTGCCGATGCTCGACCTGGCCTGGAACCTCCTGATCGTCTTCATGATCGTGGTGACCGCGTCGGTGCAGGGTATACAGATCAACCTTCCCAAGGCGAGCGCAGCGGCCAGCAAGATCAAACCGACCACCAAGGCGATTACGATCACCGCCGAGGGGACCATCTATCTGGACAGCTTTCCGGTCAGCATGGCCGAACTGGAGGCTAGGCTGCGCCAGTTCAAGGCGGCCGACCCGAACCTGCCGGTGGTGGTGCGGGGAGACGAGAAGATCACCTACAAGAGCATGATCGAAGTGCTCGACCTCTTGCAGAAGCTGGAGATCACCCAACTGGGGCTGGTCACCCAGAAACTGGTTAAGTAGACCGGGAGCGTGGTGATGGCGAAAAAAAAGAAGAAAGGCAATTATCTGAACTGGCTGGTGCCGGGTGCCGTCATTCTGGTGCTGCTGGCCGGTGCGGGATTTTTCGTCAAGATATTGTTGGCTCCGGCCGGGAGCGTCAAGAAGACCCAAATTTCGACGGTCAACCTGATGAAGCCTCCGCCTCCACCTGAACAGAAGGAAAAGCCGCCGGAGCCGCAGGTTCCCAAGGAAGCCCCCAAGGAGAGCATTGCCACCCCGACCGAGGCCCAGCAGCCCCAGAACGACTCGCCGGACAACTCCCCACCACCGGGCGCCGACCTGGGGGTCGATGCGGACGGTGGGGCCGGCGGCGACGGTTTCGGTCTGGTCGGGAAAAAGGGCGGCAAAGCCCTGACCCTTGGCGGAGGCGGCGGTGGAGGCGGAGGTGGTGCAAGCCGGCTGTCGCTGATGACCAAGTACGGCTGGTACACCGCCAAGATTCAGGAAGAGCTGAAGCGCCAGATGCGGAAGAGGCTCGACGAAGACGGCGGCATCCCGAAAGGGAAGCTCCAGGCCACGGTGAAGCTGGTGCTCGATTCCCGCGGTAACGTCGTAAAGTACCAGATCATCGCTTCGTCCGGAAACGAGAAGATGGACGAGGCACTCAAGGCTTCGCTACCCGGCTTCAGGATCAGCCA
>JAJZTK010000191.1 GCA_021849045.1 Deltaproteobacteria bacterium
TGATAATCCCAGCCTGAGCGGGCCTGCACCGGTAGCGACGAAGACCGCTACTCCGCTGGTTGAGGCAAGTGACGTGAAGGCCTGGCTTGATGCGGGATTGGTCAACAAAGCGCCAGGAAGTGAGAGGGTCGTCATTCTCGAAGTTACAGGCAATACAGCCAACTATACCGCTGGCCACATTCCTGGCGCGATCAGTGTCAGCCTCACCAGTGAGTTAACGGCAAACCGCGTCGAAGGGCCTGCCGAGTTCTCTCAGATGGTGGCTACTGGTGCGCAGATGGACACACTCATCAAGCGTTGCGGCATCGACGAGAACACTACGATAGTTTTCACAACCTCTGAAGCGGAGATGAACTCTACTAGCTCTACTACAGGTGCCATAACTACACCCCTCTGGAATATGACCCGCCCCTATACTACGTTCCGCTACTGGGGGTTCCCCAAGGAGCGTCTGAAGGTGCTTAATGGCGGCAACAAGGCTTGGGTAGCGGCTGCCTATCCCATGACGACGGTTGCACCTACCATCACCGCTTCAACCTACAACGTTACCCCTCTCAATACCAACAGGGTCAAGGCCAATCTGCGTGCATCGCTTTCTGACATGATTGCAGCGGTAAAAGCCGGTACTGGCTTGATCATCGACGGTAGGTCTGATGGCGTCCCAGGGGGTACGACCGACCTGGTTGAAGGCACCAAGTATGTGGTATTCGAGGGGCAAATGAATGGCGGGAAGGGGTACAATTATGTGAATCTCCTTGACCCCACAACCAGGAAATTCAAGGATCCCGCCGTTGTCGCGGCTGATATGACCGCCAAGGGGCTCGATCTCACGAAGAATACCATCTATACCATGTGCCGTGCCGGCAACATCGCGTCGGCCCTGTTCTTCTACTTTGACGGGTATCTCTACAACGATGGTTCTAAGAACATCGTTTGGTACGATGGTTCCTGGGGGCAGTGGGGTCTCATGTCAACTGTGGCTACAGCCAAAGATGGTGTACTTCCGGCAGGTTCCGCCTGGGCGACCGATACCGATGGCCTTACATTGACCAGAACTTATGATGCCGATCTTGGCCGTTCGGTGGTTGACATCACATATCGTCTCGATTCCACCGTGTCTCATGCCACGGCGACTGCCAACCAGATCGAAGATACTGACAAGGCTTACCTGAGCCCGGTCACAACCAGCGGCGGCGGCACTGTCGGCGGCGGTGGCGGTGGCTGCTAGCACCTTTATGAATTCCATGACTCTCCCCGCCTGTCCGGGCGGGGGGGCTACCACCTTAAAAAAGGAGCGAATGCATGATTAATATGCGCAAGATATCCACCATCTCCGGCGTTGCCATCGGGACGGCGCTTCTGGCCGGCACGGCCTTTGCCGGCCCCCGCATCACCTTTGGCCCTGAAGACCAAGGCGCCCTTCAGATCGACTACAAGGGGCAGTTCCAGATGACGGTCCGTGATAACGGTTCCGGTTCCGACGGTGACAGCACCACCACCAACTTCAACTTCCGGCGCAACCGCATCGCCTTGATGGGCAAGTATGGTGATATGCTGAGCATGTACGTCCAGACCGAGTTCACCGAAGACCCCAACGTTGGCACCCTCGGAGTCGAAGACCGAAGCAACAGCACAGAATTCCAGATGCTCGACGCCGTGATGCGCTTCAAATTCAACGATGCCCTCAAAGTCAACGTCGGTAAGTTCAAGTATGGCTTCTCCCGTGAGAACCTGGAAGCGTGCGAGATGCCCCTGACCCTCGACCGCTCTCTCTTTATCCGTGCTCCTTTTGTATCTACTCGGGACATGGGGGTCGGCGTCTGGGGTAACTTCCTGGAAGACAAGGTTCAGTACCGGGCCGATGTGATGGAAGGTCGCAAGGCCGGCGATACCTACAGCCCCGATTCCAGCTTCCGTTATACGGTCCGCGGCCACGTGTCGCTATTGGATCCCGAGTCGGACTATGGCTACAAGGGTACCTACATGGGCAAGAAGCAGGTTCTTACCTTCGGCGCTGCTTATCAGTATGAGCCGGATGTAGTTTATGGAAACCCTGCTAACAGTTCTGACAAGGCGGACTATCAGGCCTGGACCGTGGACGGATTCTTTGAGTATCCGGTGGAAGCAGTGGGAACGTTCACCCTGTCGGCTGCCTACGCTGACTATGATCTTGACGAATCTTATAAAACGGCCATAGAGGCCATGGCCAATCCCGATACTGATGCCATCGGCCTCAACGGCGAGAAAAACGGCTGGTACGTGAAGGCCGGCTACATGCTGCCGAACTTGCCGATCCAGTTCTTCGGCCGCTACGAGCAGTGGAGCTTTGCCGCCCTCAACAACATCTACGATCAGGATGTCACCTGGTACGGTGGCGGGGTCAACTACTATATCTGGGGCCAGAACCTGAAGCTCACGGCTGAACTCAGCCACACCGATTTCGACAAAGAAACGGTAAAGAGTGGCCCTCAGGGAACTAACCTGAAAACCGAAGACTTTACCAGCTTCGTAACCCAGCTCCAGCTTCTCTTCTAGGACGGAGCGCACCAAAAACCACGCAGGAGGAAAAGAAAATGAAAAAGATCATGATGTCAATTGCAGCGGCCCTTGTGGCACTTTCCATGGCAGCGGTCGCCTTTGCTGCAGGCTCCTTCTCCGGCAAGGTCACCAAGATTGACGGCGCCAAGGTTACCGTCAAGGCCGACAAAATCCCCGCATGGGTCAAGAAGGGATCGAGCGTTTCCGCCATGGGCGGTGCTCCCCAGGTTCTCGATGTGAAAGGGGACGAAGTGACGCTGCGCTTCGGTAAGGCCAAGGCTGCCAAGATCAAGGCAGACTCAACCATGCAAATCCATGAGGCCGCTGGCGACGAGCTCCAGGGCTGCTAAGCGGACAAACCTCCCCGCCTTATGGTGGGGAGGTTTTTATTAAAATTAATATATCGTTGTATAGATATTAATAGTTTTTTTTAATTTGCGAAAGGAGTAACCAATGAAGCTTGCACCTTTATGGGTAAAGCTATCGGCGGCGGCGTTCGTTATCTGTGCCGCCTCACCGGTCTTTGCCGAAAAGGCCGGCATCGGATGGCAGGAAGGCATCGCAGCCAAGTCAGGAAAGGCCAAGACCATGGCCGAGCTGGCGAAGATGTACGACTCAAGTTCTTGCATCGACTGTCACCAGGATACCCACAACGATTGGAACAAATCGATCCACGCCCGCTCCATCTTCGGCACCAGCCGGACTGCCGCCACCTTTAAGACCGCAGTGATTAACGGCCTGATGGAGTGGCCCTATTCGGGAGTCAAGAAACCTGAGGATGTGAAAGTTGAGCACCTGATGGGGTGTGCCAAGTGTCACCTGCCCCAGCTGGCTGATGCCGAAGACTCGGTGGCCAAGGAAATCATCGCCACAATCGATAACTGGCAGGATGCCCTCAAGAAAAAAGACAATGCAAAGGCCACTGCTGAGGCGGATAAGCTCAAGGGCCTCAACATCAACTGCCTGATTTGCCATAACCGCAACGCCATTACCCACAAGTGGACTGACGGTTATCCCCAGGCAGGGGTCGTGTACGGTTCGAAAGACGGCGACCATCCGTCGGATGCCTTCCCGAAAATGAAGACGAGCCCCATTATGAGCGAGTCGATACAGTGCGGGCAGTGCCACGGCCTGGGCCCCAACATGGAGCTGGACAACCCGACCCAGTGCTGCACCAGCTACGGCAGCTATCTCTGGGCATACACGGCCGAGGGGGGGAGCGAAACCTGCCAGGACTGCCACATGAAGAAGAGCAAGCTCGGCCACAACATGCAGAGCTACCGCGATCCGGGCATGGCCAAGGCTGCTGTTGAGTTCAAGGCCGAGGCGCGGGCGTTCCACTGGCGTGACGGTGCTACCATCAAGCCGAAGGCTGTGGTGAAGGTTGAGATGGTGAACCATGCCGGTCACTCCATCCCCGATGGCTGACCGACCCCCAACCGACTGGTTCTGTCGGTAATAGCAAAAACAAAAGATGGCGAAGAAGTGTTCAATCAGGAGAAGATTTACATGCCGGTTCCCCAGCAGCTTGGACGCGGCGACCGGATGGGGCGCGGCCCCTATGAGAAGAGCGGCATAATCGAAGATACCGGGCTCCCGCCCGGCAAAGAGGTGCGCGAGCGGTTCGATATTTTCTTCCCCACCGAAGAGGTAGAGGATGAAAACGGCAAATGGGTCACCAAGCCCACGGCCAGCGAGCTGGATCTGGAGGTAAAACTCTGGTACCTCCCCTTCGGTACCATGAATGCCGATCCGTTCCTGTGGGATGAGTTCAAACAGACAGTGCGCATCAGCACTACCGGCAAGTAAAAGCATTTAGAGTAGCATCCTTCATTGTTATGGGCCGGCAGGATTACCTGCCGGCTTTTTTTTCACTGTCCTTTACGCTATGATAGGCGACACATGGCGTTCATTCCTTATCTGACAACCTCTTCTTATCTGCTCCGTCTGCTGCTTGCGGCGGCACTGGTGCCGGCCGTTCTGCTCCTTGCGGGGTGCAGTTCACGAGACGGCGATAACGGCTCCTGTGTCTCGTGCCACCGGGGGATCGAGCATGCCTCGCCGGCCCATCCCCGCTGCATCTCCTGCCATGGCGGCGACGACCGGGGGCGAGACAAGGAGTCCGCCCATCGGGGGATGTTTGCCCCCCGCAACCCGTCGGATCCCCGCTCCTGGGAGCAGAGCTGCGGTGCCTGTCACCCTTGGCACCTTGCCCGGGTCAAGGGAAGCCTCATGCAGACCAATACCGGCATGATCAAGAATATCCAGCTCACCTGGGAGGGGGAGGACGGCAAGCTCTACGGCAGCCGCCGGGAGGATGTCCATACCCCCGATGGGAAGGAGCGGCAGCTCGCCGCGGTGACGGAGCTGGACAATATCTCCGGAGAGCTCTACCGCAAGTTCTGCTCCCTCTGCCATGTGGGCATCGAAAACCGCTATGCCTACGATGTGGGGCATTCGGCGGGGTGCGCCGCCTGCCACTTTCCCTGGAACGATACCGGCACCTACGCCGGCGGAGACCTGACCATGAAGGGGCGGGGGCCGGCCTCGGCTTCCCACCGGATGGCAGGGCTTCCGGGTAACGACGTCTGCTTCCGGTGCCACAACCGGAGCGGCCGCATCGCCATGTCGTACATGGGGCTCAATGACGGCAACACCGCCCAGGTACCGACGCGAAACGGCTTTCCCGGACCGCTTCTCACCAGCGGCAACCGGAGCGTCACCCGCATAACGCCGGACATCCACTATGCCATGGGGATGGACTGCATCGATTGCCACACGTCCCGCGACATCATGGGTGACGGCTACGCCTACGAGAACCTCTACCACCAGGTGGAGATCCGCTGCGAGGATTGCCACGGCAGCGGTACCGAGCTTCCCCGCTGGCGGGAGATCGTCCGGGAGAATGAGGCGCCGGTGCGCGAGTCGCGGCAGTATCGGCGGCAGATGCGCCCTGGCATGCGGATGATCGTCACCGGCAAGGGGCGAGCCTACTCGAACGTTTTCTACGAAAACGGTCGGGTACGCCTTGTCGGCAAACGAAGCGGCCGCCTCTATACCAGCAAGGTGATTACTGGCACCCCGGCCCATACCGTCGCCGGCCACGACAGGCTGGAGTGCTACAGCTGCCACTCCCGCGCGGTGGTCCAGTGTTACGGTTGCCACACGAACTACGACCGGAGTGGGATCAGTACCGATTTTATCTCGGATCGAATTACGCCGGGGAATTTCACCGAACGCGAGGATTACCGGATGCTCTATCCCTTCCCGCTGGCCCTAAACCAGCGGGGGAAAATATCGCCGGTTACCCCCGGCTGCCAGACCTTCCTGACGGTGACAGAGTCGGATGGGCGGGTATCCAAAGAGGGGTATGTAACCACCTTCAAGGGTAAGCAGCAGCTGCGTTTTGCCCCCTTCTACTCCCACAACACCGGCGTGAAGGCCATCGGTTGCGGCGAGTGCCATGCAAACCCCGCCTTCCTGGGGTTCGGCCAGCATGAGGTGGAGGGGAGGAGTATCGCTGCCACCATGCTCTGCCCCAAAAACGAGGAGAAACCCCTGGACGGCTTCCAGACCCTGGAGGGGGGTAAGGTGCGGGCCTTTTCGGCCGTCACCAGGGAACATTCCCGCCCCATTAACGAGGCGGAGGTTATGAAGGTATGGCGGGCAAACCTCTGCATCGTCTGCCATACCCGTCCCGACGACCCCATTTACCGCAAGGAGCTCGACTATCGTGCCCTGGATGATGCACTTCATCGCCGTATTCTGGCTGGCGGCGGCACTCGCCTCGCCCGCTGACGGCGCCGAGAACTGCCGGGCCTGCCACCGGGATGCGATTTCTGGTCCCCATGCCGCTATCGGCTGCACCCCCTGCCATGGCGACGACCGTTCCACGGTTGGGAACCCGGCCAGCGCTGTTGACCGGGCCGCCCGTTGCGTCGCCTGCCACCGGGGCTTCGACCGGCTGTTCGATCATGCCATGGCGACCCGGACGGCGGAACGGCAG
>JAJZTK010000192.1 GCA_021849045.1 Deltaproteobacteria bacterium
GCAAGGCCCCAATATCGGAAACGCTCTCCCGTTCCTTCGGGTCAAGAATGACCGATACGTCGAAGATCCGGTTCCCGTCGTAAACCTGGCCGACCACATTCCCCTGGTAAGCGACACGGATCGCATCAAGCGCATCGATGGGAGCCACCCCCCAGCGGGAGAGGTCGTCCTTTCGCAGACGCACCATCAGCTGCGGTGTTCCCGGCGGGGATTGAAGCTGGACATCAGCGGCACCCGGCACTGCACGCAAAACCTTGGTCACCTCCTGAACCTTGGCATCCAACGTCTCGAGATCTTTGCCGAAGATGTTTACCACCACGGGGGCCGTGTGGCCCGAAATAGTCTCATTGATCCTGTCCGACAGGAAGGTCATGACCGCAAAGCTGACGCCGGTAAACTGCGACAGCGCCCGGCGTATCTCCGACTGCGCAAGCTCGGCCTGCTTCCCACTCAGCGGTTTCAGCTCCACATCCAGTTCACTGTAATGTGTACCGTAAATTTCATCCGCCTTTTCAGCTCTTCCTACCCGCTGGGCAATGGAATGGACGTACGGGATTTTCAGGAGTTCCAGGGTTGCTTGACGTCCCAGGCGCAGCGACTCCTGCAGCGAGGTTCCGGGGACAGCGGCCATGTGGACAAGGTAGTGTCCCTCCCTCAGTTCCGGAAGGAACTCGCCGCGCAAGGTTGGGAGCGCCGCCAGCCCGACCAGGGTGAAAAGAGAGACAGCGCCGATCACAGTACGGGGTTGACGCTCGACGCGCATGAGGAGCGAACGGTATCTTTCCTTCAGCCAGCACACGACGGGCGGCTCCTTTTCCGGCAGGTCCCGATGACCGAGGAACAATAAACAGAGCGCCGGGGTGAGCGTCAGAGCCACAAGCAGCGAGGCAAGGACGGCCAGGATGTAAGCGACGCCGAGCGGCGCAAATAACTGTCCGGCCAGGCCGGTCATGGTCAGTATGGGAAAGAAGACCAGTATCACCGCAAAGGTGGCGTAGACGACGGCGCTTCGGACCTCAATCGATGCGTCCAGTACGACCCGGAAGACCGGTCTAGGGTTTTCCAGGCGGCGGTTTTCTCGCAGTCTCCTCAGGATGTTTTCCACATCAATGACTGCATCGTCCACCACTTCCCCGATGGCAATCGCCAGACCGCCAAGAGTCATGGTGTTCAAGCTGAATCCCATATATTCCAGGACAATTACCGCCGCCAGGAGCGACAGAGGAATCGCCGTGCAGGAAATGGCCGCGGTCCGCAAGTTGAACAGGAAAAGGAACAGCACGATGATAACCAGTACCGCCCCGATGAGCAGGGATGACTGCACATTGTGGGTGGCCGTCTGGATAAAGTTTGCCGGTCGAAAGAGACCCGAGTGGAGCATAATCCCTTCCGCTTTCAGGACAGGACGCAGTTCCTCAAGCGCCTGCTCCACCTTATGGGTTATCTCCACGGTGTTTTCTCCGTACTGCTCCGCAACAACAAGCTGTACGCCGGTTTTACCCATGACAGAGGCGGCCCCGACGGGAGGCTCCGGCCCTTCGGCCACCTGAGCTACATCACCCAGGTTCACACTGACGCCGTTCTGGCGGAGGAGGACCGTCTTTGCCAGTTGGGCAGGGAGAATGGACTGTCCCTCGGTTTGGAGGACGATGCGCTGGTTCCCGTTTTCGATGAAGCCTCCCCCTCGAATACCGGTAGCACGACGCGCAGCAGTGAGCACGTCGTCAATCGCAAGGTTGTACTTAATCAGCTGGTCGGGGCGAACCTGAATCTGAAGCTGCTTCGCCTCACCGCCATATACTCCGACATGGGCCACCCCGGGTACCGCCAGAAGCCGCTGCTTGATGGTCCAGTCGGCAGTGGTCCGCAACTCCATAAGGGAACGCGTGTCGGAAGTCAGCCCTACCACCAGCGCGATGCTGGTGGATGAGGTGAGTGGGGTCATGACCGGCGCTTGCACCCCCTGCGGCAACCGGCCGGCCAATGTGGCCAGGCGTTCCGTCACCATCTGCCGGGCACGGTAAATGTCGCTCCCGGCATTGAACACCACCGTGATGACCGACAGCCCCTGAATCGAGCCGGAACGAAGCGAATCGATCCCGGATACGCCATTGATGGCGTTCTCAATCTGCTGAGTGATAAGTACTTCGACCTGTTCGGGTGACAGCCCCGGTGCCTCGGTCTGGATCATTACTTGCGGCGGGGCGAATTCGGGAAATACCTCGTATTTGGCCTTCGACAGCGAGTAGAGGCCGTACCCCAAGAGGAGAAAGGCTAAGGCGATGATAACGCCTCGGAAGCGGAGCGAAGATCGGACGATTGAGGTCAATAAGCCGGTTTCTGAGTTTGTCATTCGTGTTTCTCCTCCTTCTCGCCCTTCTCATGCTTTTCGTGCTTCTCTCCTTTCTCGCCCTTTTCGTGGTTTTCTCTTTTTTCACCCCTTTCGGCCTTTTCGTGTTTCTCTCCCTTTTCTGCTTTCTCGTTTTCCTCCCCTTCTTCTCCTTCCTCGCCTACCTTTATCTGGGAGCGGAACTCCTCGGACAGGAGCGCCTGCGTTCCTCCCACCACCACCCTATCCCCTGCCGCAACCCCCTTCGCTACGAAAAAGCCCTCCTTGAGCGGGGTATCGGTGCTGATTTCACGCCTGGCGAACGCCTCGTCTCCCTTTTGTACGAACACCCAGGACTTCCCCTGCCACCAGACAACGGCGGTTCTGGGAACCACAACTCCGGACGCTAGCGAACCGATCGGGAGGTGCGCCAGGGCATTCATCCCCGGCAGGAAGCCGGCCGCTTGCGCGGAAGCCGTATAGAAAAAGCTCTTCCCCTGGATGCGGGGATCGGTACGGGGTGATGGGGAGACAAGCCTTCCCGTCGCCGGCTTTCCATTCGGCGTCTCCAGCAGAACCGTTTGAGGGGCCGCGGTCATCTGCGCATCGGAAGGAAGGGTGATCTGGACGAGGGCATCATCCTGATGAACGAGCCGCTTGAAGGAGGGGGAGCCTGCCAACAGCCACTCGGCGATGACGCTTCCCCACCGTTGCCGGACCGTCTCTTTCACGGCGGTAAGAGCTTCCTGGGCCGCGCTGGCGCCGACTTCGTCGGAACGCCATACGGCCTCGGCGGCCTGCAGGCTCTTGTCTGAAACGTTCCGGTTCTCGTCATGGAGGGCCTTTAGGCGCTCGTACTCTTTGAGAGAGGTGTCCAGAGCCACCAGAGCTTTTTCCACCTGCGCCTTTGCCGCGACGTAGCCACTGCGCAGTTCGAGAAGGTCCTGTGGCTGGAGAACCGTTCCGTAGGCGCGGGCTTCCAGCCTGTGCGAGACCGGTACGAGGCGGGAGACGGCGATGCCACTTTTCTCCCGAATCTCCTTGGTGAGAGTAATTACGGTCTCGCCCGCCTCGGCGGAGACGCGCGGTTTCGCTTCTTCGTACTTCTCCTCCTTCTTTTTAGCTGCAAATCCGCCGTGCCTTGCCGTGAAGGCCCATATCAGGAGGGAAACGATGGCGATCAGGCCGACAACCGTTAAAAGCGTTTTATAGGATGTTTTTATTTTCATTTGTTATTAATCTCCTCTGCTCGGGGATCCGTATCAGGTACAACCACATCCAGCGGCCCCGTAGGCCCAATGGGGCGTTGGATGGCGTCCTCTATCGACCGTTTGGATTGCTGAACATCTACAAATGTGGTCAACCTGGAAAGCGTGCTTGTCTCAAGTTCCAGTTGGGCGCTGAGAAGGGCCAGCCGGTCTGTCTCCCCGGCATTAAACATCGCTTGCGTGGACTGGAGTTTCTTCTGCTGAATCGGCAGCAGAGATTCCACCATCTCCAGCTTTTGCAAGACTGCACAGTAGCTGGCCAGTGCCAGGTCGATCTCTCCGATAACCTTGGCCTGAAGGGCAGCAAAGGCGGCAGCTTCCAAACGACGGCGTGCCTCGGCCTCGGCAATCGGACCCTGGTTTTGATTGAAAATCGGAAGAATTGCGGAGACCCCCAAGGACCACCAGTTCTGCCCCTGGTCCCATATGAAGCCGGGGCTCAGGTGAACATCCGGGTACTGTTTTGCGATTTCAAGCTGCAGGGCCGACTGGCTGGCGTCGTATCGAGAAAGGGCCGCCACGATATCCGGCCGGGTAAGAAGCGCCTGGCGTCTCAGTTCCGGCGCTGGGAGTTTTGAAGCGGGCGTGATGCGCTCCAAAAAGTCAACAGAGATGTCTGCTCCGTTAAGGGCGCCCACCTGCAAGCCGAGTGCATCGGCAAGTTGCACACGAGCATCGGCGGCTTGCCTTTGCGCTTCATGGGCAGACAGGCGGACCTGCTCAAGGGAGAGACGCGCCTCGGTCACGTCCGGGCGGGAAGCCGCGCCATGGGTGAAGCGTTGCTCCAGCGCCTTGTTCAGTTCTTCCTGGACGGCCAGTTTTCGACTCAGGATTGTACCCGTCTTGTTTGCCGTATAGAGGTCGAGCAGGCTCTTGTACAGGCGGCCTCTCACCTGCCAGGTCGCCCTGGCGATGTCGAGACGGGCTGCCTCGGAAAGGTGTTTGGCTTGTTCCAACCGGTAACCGCGTTTGCCGGCGGTCTCGATCGGGATGTCGAGATTGAATGCCAGGTACCAGGGGGAAACCCCGCTTGGCGGATTGGTGCTGTAACGGGGAAGAAAGCCGAAACTTGGATTGGGACGTCCCCCCGCCGTGATCACCCCCGCCTGGGCAACACCCCACTTGGCACGGGCCACATCCAGATCGGGATGGTAGTAGAAGGCAGCCAGGGTGAGCATGTGAATGTCCCATGACTTGGGCGGCCAGGGTGAGATTTCATGCCCGAGGTTCATTTCGATAAACTGTTTCAGTCTTGGATTGTCGAGGGTGCGAGCTTCAAATTCCGAAGCGACCTGTGATGGCGAGATAGGCTTCGGCTGGTAGGTCGCGCACCCGGCCATCAAAGCCAGGGCAATGAGAAATAGCGCAATTTTCATCAGCTACTCCTTAAAAGTTTAGGTGGCGCAGGAAGTCCACCTTATGAGCCCTGAATATCCGTCCCTTTTCGGCAAATTCGCCGGTGACGTTAACCTCATCACCCTCTTTCGGCGCTTTTCCCGTGCATTTTACCGGGAGATAGAAAATTCCGCATGTCACGGTCTTGCAGAGCTTGGCTTCGGCTGTGTCCACCAAGGCGAAGAGCTTCGGGTCCTGATTAGAACGACTCGCAACCACGCCGGTGATAGTGATGACACCAGTGAATGCAGCAGGGTCCGCCTGTATGTCGCTAACCGACAACACCCCTTTATTCTGAACTTTCTTTCCCATGCGACTGTTGAAACCGGCAAAGGCAATACCGGTTATGATTATCGCCGCAAGGGCGAAGATGTACTTCTTCATATGGACCTCCATGATCCTTGAGAATATAGAACTATGATCTTAACCGAATGAGGTATGTTAATGAACACTTTCCTAAAAGTTCAGGTGACGCAGAACTTCTACCTTCGTAGCGTTGAAGATCCGTCCCTTTTCGCCAAAGCTGCCAATGACGTTAACTTCGTCGTGCACTTTGAGCGCCTGCTCAGCGTACTTATATAGGCAGATAAAACCTGGCACAGTGCGTAGGCTTGCAGAGTTTGGCCTCTGCCGTATCGATGATGGCAAAGGCTTTCGGGTCTTTCTGTGAACGGTCCGCCACTACTTCGTTTATGGTGATGGTTCCCCGTGTAGTCAGCGGGGTCTGCCTCTATGTCATTCACCGACAATACCCCTGCAATTCAGAATGGTCCGTATTATCTTTTACAACTCGGCAAGCACTCGCTCCATCTTGTCAGTGACTTTATTCGCAAACTCGGTCATTTCCGGGTTGCCGATCATGGAAAGCGCGGCAACCAATCAGGAAACATCCCGCCGCCATGAGAACTCCGACCAGGAAAATACTTCAGACAGCCCTGGCCGTCATAGCCGCCTGCCGCGTTCAGATGTACTGGCCTAGTGCCCACAATTGTCACTCATAGTTTCCTCCGACTTTGTTGAAATAGGAGGTGAGAAAGGCGATGCCATCGTCTAAGCCCGCCCGGCACTCTGCGGGGCTTTTGCCCGTGGCTTGGATTTTCAAATCCCATTGCCAAGAGAGATAGCCGTCCAGGTTCAGGCAAAACTTCTTGGCGAAGATGAAGGCATGTTCGCTACGCGGTCGCTCGGCCTTGCGCGCCCGCAGAACGTCCTGCACCATTCCAAACCAGCGGATGGCGTTCTCGGCCTCATCCTTGAGGTCGAATACAATATTGGCCACGGCGTAGCCGTATTCACGCACGGACGATTCCTCTGGGTGGCCGCCACACGAACTCAGTGTGGCGATGAAAGGCACGCGGTTCATCGCCTCCACCAGCGGCGCAATGGCTGTGTCGAGTCCTTCCATGGTTACCGCTCCTTACGCACGACGATTTCCCATTCGATGCCTTCGGTGACTTCCGCCTTGAGAACCGATTGGCCGTCATCGGCAAAATTCTGTGGTATGTTCTTCAGGGCCGGGC
>JAJZTK010000193.1 GCA_021849045.1 Deltaproteobacteria bacterium
ATGAGCGTCAGCGACAACGTCCACGTCATGGACGTCGGGACGAAAATAGCCGAAGGCGCCCCCGGCGAAATCGGCAAAAACCCTGCGGTCATCAAAGCGTACCTCGGGAAGGAGTATTAAGGTGCTAAGTCTCAAGCATGTCCAGGCAGCCTACGGCCCGGTCACCATCATCCGGGACGTCACCCTCGAAGTCAGAGCCGGCGAAATCGTCAGCATCATCGGTTCCAACGGGGCCGGGAAAACCACGCTTCTGAAGACCATCTCCGGGGTCGTGCAGTGCACCGGTGGGAGCATCACCTTCGAAGGGGAAGAGATCCAGCGAAAAGCGCCGCACGAAATCGTCGACCGTGGGATCATCCAGGTTCCCGAGGGTCGTCAGATCATCAACGAATTCACGGTCAAGGAAAACCTGCTCATGGGGTGCTACCGTCGTCACAACGAACTGGGCCAGAAAGGCCGCGACAACCTCCTGGCGTACGCGTGCGAACTCTTTCCGATATTGGAAGAGCGGCTGGACCAGCTGGCCGGGACGTTAAGCGGGGGCCAGCAGCAGATGGTAGCCATCGCGCGGGCCTTAATGGGTCAGCCGAATATCATGCTCACGGACGAACCATCCCTGGGGCTGGCCCCGATGATTGTCGAACAGGTGTGCAACGTGCTGGTGGAGCTGAACAAGCAGAAGGGTCTCACGGTACTGCTGGTTGAACAGAACGCGCTGGTGGCGCTGGAGATGTCGAACCGTGCATACGTACTTGAAGGGGGCAGGACCATCTTGGAGGGAGCCGGCGTGGAACTCCTGAACAACGACAAGGTTCGCGAGGGGTACCTCGGGGTGTAGCGGTTTGGTGATGCCTGACGCCGAGGGAGATGAGATGAATATTTCGGGAGTTGCGGCGATTGTGACGGGTGGAGGTTCGGGGCTTGGTGCTGCTGCAGCCAGGGCACTGGCACGGGAGGGCGCAAAGGTTGCCATCCTGGATGCGAACATGGACGGCGCCAAGTCGGTAGCCGAAGAGATAGGCGGTTTTGCCGCTTATTGCGATGTGTCGGACCCGGTCGGAGCCAGGGGAGCTCTGGCGTTGGCCGCCGAGCACAACGGTCTGCCCCGTATCCTGGTTAACTGCGCCGGAATTACGATCGGACGGGTTTCCCTGGTCGGCGGCGAAGCCGATGCACGCTTTAAAGCATTTGAACGGGTAATTCGCATCAATCTCAATGGCACGCTCAACATGCTCAGCCTTGTTGCGGAGCAGATGACGGAACTTGAGCCGCTGGAGCATGGCGAGCGGGGGCTTGCCATCATGACCGCATCAGTGGCAGCGTACGATGGCCAGATCGGCATGTGCGGCTATTCGGCTTCCAAGGGGGGGGTGGTATCCCTTACCCTTCCCGCCGCCCGGGAGCTTGCAGAATACGGAATCCGGGTAAACAGTGTTGCTCCCGGCTATTTCGATACCCCCATGATAGGAGGTCTCCCCGAGTATGTCCGCGTAGGCGTCGCTTCCAGTTTCGTGTTCCCCAGACGATTCGGTACGATCGAGGAATATGGGCAACTTGTGGTGCATATTGCCGAGAACAGCATGTTGAATGGGGAAACGATCAGGCTCGATGGTGGGATGCGATTTCCACCCACTTTTAATACAGGAGGTCCGCATGTCAGCTGAACGAATACTGGTGACCGGGGCGAGCCGGGGGATAGGGCGCGCAATATGCTTACGTCTGGCAGCCTCCGGGGCGAATATTGCCGCCTGTGGGTCGTCACATGCAGGTGAGTTGGAAGGACTGGTCGGGGAACTCCGTGCTCTGGGCGTCAAGGCGGTTCCGCTGCTGGGAGATCTGTCCGATCCGGCGGTTCCGGCTCGACTCGTGAACGAAGCAGCGGAGGCCCTGGGAGGGCTCGACGGCGTGGTGAGCAATGCCGGCATCGCCCGCCCGGGGATGCTCGATACTCTTGCTGTAGCCGACTGGGACCTCATCTTTTCGGTTAATGTGCGTGCACCCTGGCTGCTCGCGGTGGCGGCCCGTCCCTGGTTGAAACGGGAAGGGGGGGCCTTTGTCTCCGTTGCCTCCATGTCGGGCGTGCAGCCGTATTCGGGCATGGGCGCCTACAGCCCGAGCAAGTCAGCCCTTATCATGCTGATCCGGCAGCTTGCCCAGGAGTGGGCACCGGAAGGGGTCCGGGTCAACTGTGTCTCGCCCGGCCTGGTGCGGACCCCTCTGACCCAGTCAATCTATGACTCGCCCGAGGCCAAGGCGGCGAGGGAGGCGCTGATCCCGATGCACCGCATTGCCGAAGCGGATGCCGACATGGCGGGCATTGTCGCCTTTCTGTTGAGCCGTGACGCCGGCTTCATCACCGGTCAGAACATCCTTGCCGACGGTGGCCTGCTCGATTCCATTCATACCCATATCGTCGGACGTCCCCGCTCGGGGAGTTGAGGTCACCATGATTGACATCCGGCCAAATCCCCGCGCAGCGAAAGGACGTTGTCTTGAAAGTACTTGTCACCGGCGGCAGTGGTTTCATCGGTGCCTGGATCGTGCGGCGCCTGCTACAGAAAGGGATTGACGTGCGGGTCTTCGATATCAGTTCAAACCGGACGATCATGCGGGAGATTGTCGGCCAACAGGCTGACGAACTGGATTGGTACGTAGGTGATGTGAGCAGGATGCCCGATCTGTCTCTGGCGGCGGAAGGTTGTCAGGCGGCAGTACATCTTGCCGGAGTTCTGTTGCCGGCCTGCCGCGAACAGCACTGGCGGACGGTATGGCGGCGACGATCGAACATTATCGCGCGTCTGGCAATGGGCAATGATTCTGGCCGGCGAGCACGCACGATAGCCGGGGAACAGTACCGGTGCAGGAGCTGCAATTGGGCTGAGGCTGGCAAGGAACTCCAAAGCGGTTAAGGCAGCGAAGGCGTGCGCGGAAATTACACGACCGCAAAGGCAAAGGAACGGCATTACCCGTTTCTGGTGATAGGTGCAATTTTGCCTATCCGTTACACTTGGTTGGCTGGTCAGTCAATTGAGGGCGATGGTTGCTCGGATCAGGTATGACATCCGCAAAACGCTTCTGTTGTCCGATTGTTCATTTGAGAATTTTGCGTTCTTGCTCGACCTCGGTCAAAACGGTGCATCATTAAACAAGGGACGTGGCTCGGCCCTGCTGGCCGGTTGATGAATGGGCGGCATGTCTGCGTATTTGATTGCGTGCAGGTAAAACATTTTTATATTGACAAGCAATGTCTACATGTGTAGACATATATAAAACAGTTGGTATGCACGTCTATTCTGGTAGACATTATGCCTGTGGTCGTGTTGTATCTCAAGATTGGGCCAGTCGTTTTGATCTTGTTCGTGATTCGTTCAGCCGCACTCGACAAGGAGTGCCGTATGTATTGCTGGGCCTCAATTCCCAAGAAACGGAGGTGGCAGACGTATTTTGGTTACCAGGCAGGAAACAATTTTTGATGGTCATCAACAACGCAGGGGGAAAACTATGAACAGAAGAATGAAGCTGTCGGCAATCGCTGTTTTCTCGACGCTGACCGTAGCCAGTGCAGTACCGGCCGTAGCACTGGAGAACGAGTTTCACGGGATGTTCCGGCTGCGGGGGATTACCTCCAATTTCGATGATGGCGGCGGCGGTTCCCAATTCAGCGCGGATGCGACGAAGCCCGGATCGCTCAACAAGAAGAATCCTGGGTCCAACGCCTTTGTCGAACAGCGTGCCCGCATCTTGTATACCGCAAAGGTGGACGACGAACTGAAGCTGATAACCCATTTCGAGATCGACTCCCGCTGGGGGGACAACTCATACAACTCCAACAATACGACACGCAACAATGGTGGGGCCATAGGCGCCGATCAGGTAAACCTGGAAACAAAGAACGTTTATGTGGACTATTCTCCTACATCAACGATCAACACGAAGCTGGGTCTTCAGTTCTGGAATCTGGGGTACAAGGGAATAATCCTGAACGATGACCAGGCCGGCCTGGTCGTGAACGCCAAGGTGGGGGACGGCTCGCTCGGGTTTGCCTATTTCCGGCTGGATGACGCACTGTCCGGGGGGAGTTTTATCGCCAACGGTACCGGTAGCCCGACCACAACCGGTGGTACCGGCGCAACATCCGTTGTCAACACCACGCCGGGCAACCGGACCCGCGATTTTCTCACCCTGGGGGGCAAGTACAGCATCACCAAGGACTTCAAGGTCGGTGCGGATTACGTTCTCCTCTACAGCGACATTCTGCGCAACAGTCAGGGACGCACGAATATCCATATGCTCGGTGCGAACGCCGAATACGTGATGGGTCCCGCAACTATCGACGGCTTTGTCGTGTATCAGACCGGGCAGCTCGGCCGGTCCGGCGTAGCGGGCAACAGCCAGCGAGTCAGTGCCTTTGCCGCGAATCTGGGGGGCAAGGTGAAGACCGGCCCCGGCATTGCGCGGGCAAACTTCCTCTATATCTCCGGTGACGACAATCCGAACAGCGGTGCCCGTAACGACTTCCAGACCATCATGGAAAGGGGCGCAACGACGAACGCCCATGGCTTCACCGCATCCGAGATGGTCCTGATGCTGGACAACAAGTATAATCATACTGCGGCCCAGGCGGTGGTGAAGGACCTGAACAACAACGCCCAAGGCCTGATTGGCGGCTTCCTCGGCTATGACCTGACCATCGACAAGTTCTTCGTCTATTCCAACCTCGGTTTCGGCGCCGTGGCCGAGGACAACGGGTTTGGGCCCGCGCCTCATAAGAGTAACTTCCTCGGCACCGAGATCAATGCCGAGATCGGCTACAAACTGAAGCCCAATATGTCCGTCAGCTTTGTCGGTGCCTACATGCTTCTTGGTGATTACTTCAAGGGACAGGCCGTCGATGTAGCCGGTGCAGATCCGGAGAATCCGTACACCGCCAGAGTAATGGTCAACTTGGCGTTCTGACAGGACAAATGGCTGGCGTTTACGAAGCAGCACCAACCCAAGAACGGAGGTTACCCATGAAAAAGATAGCAGTAGTGGTCATGACGGCATTCATGATCTCCGCAACCATGCCGGCTTTGGCCCAGATGAGCAAGGAGGAGAAAGACCAGTGCCTGCTTGCGTCCAAGAGCTGTCTGACAGAAGTGGACAGCATTCAGAAGCGAATAAAGAAGATTCAGACCGAGATCCGCAAGGGTAAAAAGGTCTACTCGGCCGAAGAGTTGAAGAAGCTGCAGGATAAGCTGAAAGAGGCGGGTGAAATACTGCAGACCCTTGAGAGTGGCGGCAGCAACTAGCGTCCGTCCGGAAACTGATTACTTTTAAACGAACTCATCTGCCCGGTCCTCCATTATGGCTGTGATTCAAGGGGTAGGCCGAGAAGGCCTGCCCCGGTTTTTTGTCTACTGAAGCAGCAGCCATGGCGGCTTGGCAACAAAGAACCAACTGCACGCTCCCGCCAAAGAAGGCAACCCATGCCCATCAATGAGATACTCGTCCATAGGGACAATAGTCACCACTGCGGGGTCCTGCTCGACGTTGCGATCAGCGTTGCCCGCAGGCACCGGGCCAGCTAGGGGTGCGACCTCCTGGTCATGGGGGCCTTTACCCATTCTGCGCGCGGATTTGTCCTCGGATCGCATGCCAAGGATATTCTCAGGCATATGACCCTGCCGGTCTTGAGGCGCATTAGTTCCGGATTAATCGCGTTGTCGCTGCGGAAGTCAGATTGTTGAATAGGTGGCAGGCAGGGAGAAAAGGACGCGAGCCGGGATGAGCATACACGTCATCGACCGGCTCGCGCTTTTGTTGGATCTGATTCAATCTATCTTGATCACGGAAACGGCACTGGTCCCTTTATTGGCCAGCGCTGCCCGGTCGATCACCTCAAGCAGGGTCAACTCATTTTTTGAGCCGTCATAGAAATAGTCCGGGAGGTAGGTCTCGCTCTGCGCAGTATGCCATTTTTTCTGGAGTGACGAACCGTTCCAGGTGAAGCAGTAGATAACGTTCTTGGAAAACGAGCGGATATTGCCTATGTTCCAGAAGCCGCTATTCTGCGGTACGATTATTTCTCCCTGTTTCGTGACCACAATACGCTGATCGATATGTATCCAACGGTAGGATTCCCCGGTTACCCGTACATTGGAAAGATCCGGCCGCTGGAAAAAGGTTTCAGAGCCGCCGTACTTGTCGCTGCTCCGCCACAACTTCTGCCCGGCAGCCGTATAGACGATGAGGTTGCCGTCTCTGTGCAGGATAACAAAGTAGCTCGTGCCCCTGTTATCGGAAAACATGTTGAAATTAAATAGATTGCCGAACCTGGGGAGTTTCAGCGGGTTCCTGGTCTCGTACTCCTTGCCTTTCCTGACCAGTTCGAAGACGTCGCCGTAAAAGTCGTTGTCGCTCCCCATCTGCTGAGATCGGAA
>JAJZTK010000035.1:0-24272 GCA_021849045.1 Deltaproteobacteria bacterium
TGCCCTGCATGTGCTCAGGCACCTGACCGTGCCGGTTTTTCTGTCGCATTAAAACAACTAAACGAAAAGGAGTTTTTGAGTGAAAGAAACAAATAATTGGTCGGCAATAGCCCAAAGTCCAAAATTCATCGAACTTCGCCAAAAGAAGACCCGATTCCTCGTTGGGTTGTGGATTGTCGGGGCCATCTCGTATTTTTTGGTCCTGATCGGAGCGATGTACGCCCCAAGGCTCTTCAACGCAAAGATTATCGGCCGACTTAATTTTGGGTATCTTTTTTGTCTTTTTCAGTTCGTTTTGTCATGGGCAATTGCCATCATCTATACCAATAAATCCAATAAAGTATTCGATCCACTTATGATGGAGGTGATTGAACTGATCAACAAGGGGGAACTTAAATGAAGTGTCTGGTCTTGTCATTGATGATATACCTGAGTCTCGGCACATTCGCCATAGCTGCCGCTCCGGCGGGAAAGCCGGCTGTCGCACCAGTTGCTGCTATCACGCAAGCGCCGGCATCAGCCGCTACCCGGGCTATTCCTGCCGCAGTTGCCAAAACTCCGGTAGCCATGCCCAAAAAAATCCAGACCAACAGGATGTTTACCATCAGCATGTTTTTGCTGATTGTCGCGGCTACGGGCGGGATTGTCGTCTGGGCTTCACGGAAAACCAAGACAGCGTCTGACTATTATGCTGCCAGTGGTGGGATCTCAGGTATGCAGAACGGCTGGGCAATTGCCGGCGACTTCCTTTCGGCGGCCACGTTCCTCGGCATCACAGGACTTATGGCTCTCTTTGGTCCCGATGGGTTCATGTATTCTGTCGGGATAATCATCAGCTTTTTGACGGTACTCCTCATCATTGCCGAGCCGTGCCGTAATGCCGGCAAGTACACCCTGGGGGACATTCTCGCCTTTCGCACATCCTCCAAATGGGTACGCGGGGCGGCATCCGCCTCGGCTGTCGTGGTCTCCATTTTTTATCTGCTGGGCCAGATGGTGGGGGCCGGCAAACTCATGCAACTCCTGCTGGGTGTGCCGTATAAAACGTCTATTATCGGCGTAGGAACGTTGATTGTCGTCTACGTTGCCTTTGGTGGCATGAAAGCGACAACGTGGGTACAGATCATAAAGGCGGCTCTTCTCATATTCACTGGCGTACTCTTAACCGGTGCCATGCTCTGGAAAACCGGGTTCAACCCGTTTCAGTTCTTCGAGGAAGTTGCATCGAGTAAACCAATTCAGGACCATGTACGCGCCATTCTGAAACATCCGGTTGTCGAGCCCGGTTTCGACTACGGTCAACGCTTTCTGGAGTTGGGCTTGTTTTTCAAGAATCCGCTGGACCAGATTTCACTTGGACTGGCCTGGATTCTTGGCGCTGCCGGGTTGCCGCATGTGCTGATGCGCTTCTTTACCGTGCCAAATGCCAAAGAAGCCCGCAAAAGCGTCGTTGTCTCCATGTTCCTGATCGGCATCTTTCTGATCATGGTTTCGTTTTTGGGTTTCGGAACCGCTCTTTACCTTACTCCTCAGCAGGTCATGGCTGTCGATAAAGGGGGTAACATGGCAGCGCTCATGATTGCCCAGTACATCGGTGGCGGCGCCGGCACAATCGCTGGTGATCTGCTCCTGGCCTTTGTCTGTGCGGTTGCCTTCGCTACCATACTTGCGGTGGTATCCGGACTGGTGCTGGCATCATCGGCGGCCATTGCCCATGACCTGTACGTCAATATCATCAAGGACGGTAAAGCTGATCAACACACACAGATAAAAGTCGCAAGGGTCGCTTCCTTTGGAGTTGGTATAGCTGCGATTGTGCTGGGAATTGCCTGTGAAAATCTGAATATCGCGCAATTGGTCGGCCTTGCTCTCGCGGTAACTGCGTCCGCAAACTTCCCGGTGATCCTGTTTGCTCTCTTCTGGAAACGTTTCAATAGCGCTGGGATAGTAACCGGTCTTGTTGTTGGCACGGTATTTACCATTGGCGTGTTGATGGTTTCACCAAATATGACCTATCCGAAAAAGATCGCCGCCGATGCTCAGAAGATTGTTGAGACGTTAGAGAAAAAACAGGCTTCAGGTATCCTGCTGGCAGAAAAAGACCTGAAAACACTGGAAAAGGCACGGGCTGATTATGCCCAGAACAAGGATGGCACATCCTTGATTGGTCTCGATGCCCCCCTGTTCCCACTCAAGAATCCAGGTATCCTTTCTGTGCCGGTCGGCTTTTTTGCCACCATTGTGGCAACTTTGTTGTTCCGCAACCGGCGTGAAGAAGAGATGTTTGACGAACTCTACGTACGACAAACAACCGGTTACGGCATAGAGACCGCAATAGACCATTAAGCAAAAAAGGCGCCGGCACTCAAGGAAGTTTACCGGCGCCTTTTTTCGTACGAGGCTACCCCAAAAAACTCCGGAATTCGTCCTATGCAAAAACGGAAGGGCCGCCCGTAATCAGGGCGGCCCTTCGCAATCCGATACTCCCTCGTTTCGCCTAAGGAAATTGTGACCGAGATCCTGGCAAGAAAAAGATCTACCTCTCTTTTCCCTGTCGGTCTTCCTGCTTCTGAACCCTTGCCGCCATGGTCGCCGCCTGTCGCGAGATGGTGACGGAATCGGTCTTGGTCTTTTCGATCGCTTTATCGGCTTTTGCGGCAGACTTGGCAACTGTCGCGCTTTGGGCAACCTGCACGTGGGGATTGAGTTCTGTGGGGTTTACCACCACGCTGTTCGGTGAGATGGGAGGGATTGACATGGTAAGCCTCCTCGCTAGAGGTAACATCCTTTTCATGTTATCGGTTCACTGGCGGTTTGTCTGAATTCATTTCCACGTCAAGCATCAAAAAGACCAGTACTTTTTCTGCCAATCAGGGGTACGTTCGACACAGGCCCTGTTCACCTTCTATCTACTCGGAGTGCCTTTGAATAAGCTGCACAACTATGACAGTTCATCGGATGGCCCAAAGATCTTTGCCGATTGTCAGCGGGAGCCCGGTCGAGTCATCCGTAGTAAGACTGGCAAATGTTGAAATTCAGTAGTCTCAGCAAGCCGGATTATCTTCGGGGTAATTGCCATCCTGATAGCGTTCAGCAATCAGCCGTAATGCTTCAGGTGCTATTGCCATGAATGTCGTAACCACTGCGGGATCAAACTGGCTGTCTTTATGGTTAAGGATCTCCGTTGCCGCCTCTTCATATGAAAGAGGCGATTTATAGGGCCGCTGCGATGTCAGCGCATCATAGACGTCTGCTACCATGAACAGTCGGGCTCCCAACGGGATTTCATCCCCTTTCAGCCCGCGGGGGTACCCCCTGCCGTCGTAGCGTTCGTGGTGGGCATGGACTATGTCAGCCGCCTCCTTGAGGAAGCCGATACGCTTCAGCATTCTGTAACCAGCCTCTGGGTGTTTGCGCATCTCGCGCCACTCTTCTTCGGTTAACTCGCCAGGCTTCAGGAGAATCCGGTCAGGAACGGCTATCTTGCCAACGTCGTGCAGTAAGGCCCCAAAACTGATCTCCCGCCTCGCCTTTTCATCAACGCCAAATCGGGTGGCGATCAATTCGGTATATTCCCGTACACGCTGCGAATGCAGTCGGGTGTTGTGCTCGCGAAGATCCAGTGCTGAAACGAGGCCGAGAAGGGTCTCCTCGTTGGCGTTGGCAAGTTCCTGCAGTAGTGACCGCTGTCTGTCGAACAGCCACCCGGGTATACCCCCCGCCACCCAAAAACCAACCAGTTCCCCCACCTGGTTCGCCTGCTCCATGTAATTGCCGGGCCAATCCAGAAAGGCATGCAGAATAAAGAGCAGGCTGACCGTCAAGGCCGTAGCGCATGCTCCCCTGAGCCCGAACCAGGCGGCGGCGATTACCGGAGGGAGGAAGTAGAGCTTGCGCAGTACAATATGGATCTTGTGATAATAGTGCGGTTCAACGGGCGTTGCATAGTGAAGCAGGGCGATGACCCCGGTTAGTGCTGCCAGGATGATGAGTTTTTTTCGCGCGTCGCTGGGATTGTTCATCGCAGGCTCCTCAACCCGTTAGTTATCTGCACCTTCAGCCCGAACCAGTTTCATGCCGCATATCGAGCAGTCTGCCGTCGGGTCTTTGCTGGTTATCCACGGATGCATCGGACAGGAGTAGAGTGCTCCATCCACCTTGGGTAAGCTTACCCTCCGTTTACCGAAGAAGAACCATAGCGTCAGTCCCATCAGCGCCACGCCGCCGACGGTCACGCAAATCGCCAGGATATCCATAACCTCAACTCCTTTCCGCGCTGAATCCTCGCAACCGCAGGGCGTTGGTGACGACGCTGACCGAGGAGAGCGCCATGGCCAGCGAAGCGACGATCGGGCTGAGCAGCCAGCCGGTGAGCGGATAAAGCACCCCCGCAGCCAGAGGAATGCCCAGAATATTGTAGATGAACGCGAAGAACAGATTCTGCTTGATGTTGGCGATGGTCGCCCTGGAAAGGGCGATGCTGGAGACAACCCCGTTCAGGTCGCCCCGAACTAGCGTAATGTCCGCAGCCTCCATGGCCACGTCGGTGCCGCTCCCCATGGCTATGCCTACGTTGGCCTGGGCTAGGGCAGGGGCATCGTTGATGCCATCGCCCACCATTGCAACCACCTTCCCCTGACCCTGGAGTTTTTTTATCTCCTCGCCTTTCCCTTGAGGCAAGACTTCTGCCAGGACCCGGTCGACGCCGACTTGACGGGCGATCGCACCAGCCGTGCGACTGTTGTCGCCAGTAAGCATGATCACCTCAAGCCCGAGGGAGTGCAACCGCTGAATGGCGCTTCGTGACCCTTCCTTGACCGGGTCGGAAATGGCGATGACCCCGGCAAAAGCGCCGTCTAGGGCCACGAAGATCGGTGTCTTCCCTTCGTCGGCCAACCGATGGGCTGCTGCTTGATCGCATTCGAGACCGCGATCTTGCAGCAGTTGAGCGGTACCGATCAGCATCTGCCGCTCATCAACCACCGCTTCGATGCCGAAGCCCGGGAGCGCATTGAAATCCCGCACCGGAACCTTGGTTATCCCCAGCTCCTCGGCCGAGCGTACGATTGCCTCGCCAAGCGGATGCTCGCTGCCAGATTCCGCCGACGCCGTCAGTTGGAGCAGAGTCTGTTCGTCCGTGCCAACCGCCACAATGTCCGTCACCGACGGTACGCCACGGGTGATGGTACCGGTCTTGTCAAGAACGATGGTCGTCAGCCTGTGGGCGGTTTCCAGTGCCTCGCCTCCCTTGATGAGAATGCCGCTCTGGGCGCCGCGGCCGGTGCCGACCATGATAGCGGTCGGCGTGGCAAGCCCCAGTGCGCAAGGGCAGGCGATGATCAGTACGGAGACGAAGGTGAGTAGGGCCATGGTCGTCCGCGTTTCCGGCGGGGCGAGGTCGAACCAGAGCACAAAGGTGGCGATCGCAATACAGATCACGACCGGCACGAAGTATCCGGCGATGACATCCGCCATTTTTTGGATGGGGGCCTTGCTGCCCTGGGCCTCCTGAACCATCCGCACAATCTGCTGAAGCACCGTATCCTTGCCGATCTTGGTGGCGCGAAAGCGAAAGGCACCGGTTTTGTTGAGCGTGGCGCCGATAACCGTGTCACCACGTTTCTTCTGTACCGGCAACGGCTCACCGGTCAACATGCTTTCATCCACCGAGGATGCCCCTTCAACAACCTCACCATCCACCGGCACTTTCTCGCCCGGACGCACCAGGATTATATCTCCCACCTGCACCTCGGCCACGGGGATATCCTGCTCCTTGCCGTCGCGCTCTACACGGGCCATCTTCGGTTGCAAGCCGATGAGGGCTCGGATGGCGCCGCTGGTCTTGCTGCGGGCACGAGCTTCCAGGAGCCGTCCCATCAGGATCAGCGTGACGATGATCGCTGACACCTCGTAATAAACCCCAACCGGCGACACCATGCCGTGTGTATGTTGCTGACCACCGCTCGTGTCGACGGTAAGCAACCGGGGTGCAACTGTGGCGACGACGCTGAACAGATAGGCCGACAGTGTGCCTAGGGAGACCAGGGTGTTCATGTCCGCCACGCGGTGCTTTGCTGCGGCCCAGGCTCCGGTGAAGAATTCACGCCCCGCCCAGAACAGTACCGGTGTCGTCAGTGCCAGTTCCAACCACGAACGACCGGGAAAATCCAGGATGTGCTTAAGAGTCGGCACCAAGTGGCCCGCCATGGCGAGCACGGCAACCGGCAGGGTCAGTGCCAGCGCGACGAAGAACCGTACTTTCTGGTGTTGGTATTCGGCCTCACGAACCTGTGTCTCGGCAGCGTTCATCTCTTCGGCACCAGCAACCTCTGCCCCGGATTGTGGCACGATTACATCATAGCCCAACCCCCTTACAACCTGGCTCAGCGACTCCACATCCGTCGCCTGTGGATCATAAGAGACAGTGGCACGGGCCGTGGCGAAGTTGACGTTGGCGGCGACGACCCCGGGTGCCGTGCCAAGCGCCTTCTCGATGCGGCCGGCGCATGAAGCGCAATGCATGCCCACCAGCGAGAGTTCACAGCGCTCCGGCGCTTCAGCCGCCAAAGTGGATTGTACCGCTTTCGTCGCTGGGTGCAGATAGTGGTCCGGATTAGTATCGAATTTCAGCTTGCACTCAACGGAGCAGAAATAATAGGCAGTGCCTTCGTGGCTACTCGTTGCACCGGCGGTTGCCATGGATACTTCCATGCCGCAGACCGGGTCGTTAGTCATTGTCGTTGCAGACATAGCGAACCCCCATGCTTACTTCAAAAAGCGCGACAGTGCGGTTTTTACTTCAGCCAATAGTTCCTGTTGGGTCATCGGCTTGGCATTTTGGTGCTCCGATTCGCTACCATGCCCCAGCACGCAACTCTCAAGGTGTCTGGTGAGCAGTTCTACACCGAGGGAATCCAGTGCCGAACGTACCGCCGCTATCTGGTTCAAGATATCCACGCAATAGCGCCTGTCTACGAGCATGCGTTCGATGCCCGCCACTTGTCCGCCGATGCGCTTGACTCGCGACACCAGGTTTTTTTGCGATGATTTATCCATATGGACCTCCTTGACTCCAAAATACCCTGTGGGGGTATATATTGACACTAAAATACCCCTATGGGGTATGTGTGTCAAGGTCAACCTGACTATCCAAACGTTCTCATTATTATGTTTGTCGCCGTAGAATATCCTACGTTTATTAGAATTTACTGTTGCATATTCTTTAGGAAATTATTCGGAAGAAACGAGACCAACAGAGGCAATCTGTTTGATATCAATAGGTTGCGTGAGCGGGTGTTTCTTGGCACGCAAGTTGATATTGTCAATCATAACAACAGGCATACGCCTTACTTCAAATTATCTCAAAGGAGAGAAGAAAATGAAAAAGAACATGATCGCAGGAATTGCACTGGCATTAGGGATGCTCTCAGTTGGTGCAGTATCCGCCTCGGCCGCTGGTTCATGCTGCATTGACGGCAAATGTTCCGACGAGCCAACCGTCCAGCAGTTTAAGAAGGAGGCAGCAGCCTTAAACAGCGCCTTGAAAGCAAAGGATATCGAACTCCGGGAACTGGCAGGCTATAGCACCTACGACGTCCGCAAACAAGACGCACTCGAAGAGGAAATCAAAGAAATCAAGGCCAAGATCAGCGTGGTCGGTGAGAAATACGGCATTCCTGCCTGCTGTCGCGTATAACCCTGAGGACTTCGTGTTATCGGGGGGACCCCGGGGTAACCTCCTTGCCGTGGTACGCCTTTTTTTAACCTATTCTGGTAGAAGGGAACCGCAATGAAAGCAGCACTGTTTGTTCTAGTGTCCTTCATCCTTCTTGTCTCCTCCGGCTGCGCAGTCATCGATTTCCTTGATGGCAAGCACCTCCCTCCGCCTGATTATGATCGCCCCCAGTACCCCCAGTACAGGTCCGGCTATGGCAGTACAGGCGGCGGCCATTCCCACTGATTACTGAAAGGAGTAATCACCATGAACGCACGCAGACTCAATTTCGTCGCACCGATGTTGTTTGTGAAGTTCAGCATACTTGTTACAATTATACTCTCCCTCACGTTGGCAAAGCCGGCGGCCATCGCAGCGCACAAGGGGGCACAGAAGATATGTGCATCCATCATGAAGGCAGATGATTGCATCAAGCACTGCTGATTAATCATTTTTGGCCGGAAAGGAGGCGATTATTGAGATCAGGTCGCAATGCGGCAAACAATCCAAAGGAAAGGAGACAAAAATGAAGAAACTTATCGTGGTACTTACCGCAGCAGTTCTTTCCATCATTGTTGCCATGCCACTCACCGGGCAGGCAGCCGAGAAAAAAGCTAAGGGTGAAATTGTCATGAAGGTGGGCAACAAAGTACATCTCTTTCACAGCGGCACTGCTGACGTGAAAAATGAAATCTGCCCGAACGACATCGTTACCGTCTTCAGAGAGACTGGCGGCGCAAAAAATCCACAGTCAAAAGAGGTCGGGAAAGTGAAGGTACTTTCCTATGCCGGAGAGCATTACTTCGAAGCTGAGGTAGTTAGTGGTGAGATCAGGGTGGGCGACATTGCGAAGAAAGAAAGTGCATCCTGTTTGGTCCAACCCGCAAAGTAGCAAACCAAAACCGGGCCAACGGCGTCCCGGTTTTATTAAAATCGATTCTTCAGTGCCGTGCCCCCCGTAACACATTCACTCTTCCCTTTATGATTAGCGTCGATCTTCAGCCAAGTGACAGATTTTGTCGCGGCTGAGGTGCTGAATGGTCATGGTTAGCCAATTTCAGGAGGTTACCATTCCCTATACCTTTCCAGACGTTTGACTTCCATCAGGCCGGTTGCGGCACCCTCATCCGCTGCGCGGCGATAAGGGCCACCAGGGCCATGCATGCCCCGGCGATGAACGGAATCCGGTAGTTTACCATCCAAAGGGCACCCCCCACCACCGGCAACACCACGGCAGCGATATGGTTGATGGTGAAGCCGACCGCCATGCTCGGCGCAATGTCGCGCGGGTCTGCCACCTTCTGGAAGTAGGTGTTGATGCCGACCGCGAAGTTGAAGAGGATGAAGTCGAGGATGTACATGGCGGCTGCCACCAGTTTTGAGTCGGTGAAGGCGTAGGTGAGGAAAACACAGATAATGCCGCCGTATTCCAGAGATAGGATCCGGCGTTCGCCGAAAGCTATGATGGCCCGGCCGATCAGCGGGTTGAGGAAGTAGTTGATGGCGTTGTTGACGATGAATAGAACGGTCATCTCCCTGACCGTGAAGTGAAAGACCTTCACCAGCAGAAACATGGAGAAGGCGATATGAATCTGCCGCCTGGCGCCGGACATGAAGGTGAGGAAGTAGTAAAGGGTGTAGCGGCGGCGCAGCACCATCCGCTGCCGCTGGATCGGGACACCTGCATGGGTGGGGTTCCGGGTAAGTGCCCAGCCGCCCAGCATTGCCACCAGGCCGCCGATGGCCAGATAGAGTCCGCGGAAATCCAGGACGCCATCCAGGAGCCAGATAAGACCGCCCGCAACGATACTGGAGACGGCCGCCAGGCTGCGGATGCGGCCGTAGACCAGCGGGGTGGTGGCGGTCGTAAAGTACTGGAGGGTGAGGGAGTTGTTGGTGGTCTCGAAGTAGTGGAAACCGAAGCTCATCAGCAGGGTGGTGCAGATCAGCCCGCCCAGGGTCGGGTAGAAGCCGGTGAGGGCGACGCCGATGCCGAGGCAGATGATGGAGAGCGCTGCCAGCCGGTGTTCGCGGATGACGAGCAGCACGAAAACCACCAGCAGGGAGAGAAAGCCAGGGATCTCCCGCACCGACTGGATCAGCCCCACCTGGGCGCCATCCAGGGAAACCGCCTCCACGGCAAAGTTGTTGAACAGTATTGCCGCCCCCTGGACCCCGAGGGTCGAGGCGACCGTCAGGACAAGGAGGAAGCGGAGCATTGGGCGCTGCTCCGACTGGAAGTCAAGACCGGTCGTGTTCGGGGGATTGTTCATGGAGTGTGTCGGCGCTACACCCGGTACGGTTCCACCGCGGCATCGGAAAATTCGTTGGCAACGGTGATGAGCTGTTCACAGCCGTCCACCGTGGCCTTTACGGCGCAGTCGGCACCGGGCTCGGCCTTGGTGTAGCGCAGCAGGATTTTTGCCGCGAGCGTAATGCAGTCATCGTCCTGGCGCCCCATGACCACCCCCAGCGGACTGCTGCCGTCTACCCAGCGCAGGGCTGTCTCGCCCTGCTGGGCGGCCGCCTCCAGGAGGTTGTTGTCCGCTTCGCTCCGGCCGATAAGCACCTTGGTGCGTTCGCCGAGGCGGAAATGACGGGCGATCTTGAGCATGCGGAAATCGCGCAGGTTCAGCTCGTCGCTGTGGTCGAACACATCTCTCACCTTGGGGACGAAGGAGGTCTCGGTCAACAGGCAGCCGCCGGCCGGGCAGGGGTAGTTCCTGACATCCAGCTCTTCGGCCAGCTGGATCTGGTCCTTGCGCGACCTCCCCTTCATGGCGAGAAGCTTGCTCCGGTCGATCCACCCTTCCCGCTCCGGGATGGTCGGCTCGAAAAACTGGGCCGACAGGGGGCGGAGCAGCAGCCCTTCCAGCCCGCTTTCCCGCTCGATGACCCGCAACGTATCGCGCCGTTGGCTCATGGGTCGCTGGCCGAGCACCTCGCCGGTGATGACAAAGTCTGCCCCGCTTTCGCTCATGTATTCCTTCGCCTTGCGCAGCAAAAAGATGCGGCAGTCGATGCAGGGGTTCAGCCCCTTGCCATAGCCGTGACGGGGCCGCCGGACCACCTCCAGGTAGTCGAGCCCCTTGGTCATGACCTTGATAGGGATACCGAACTCCTCGGCAACACGAACCGCTTCGGATTTGCAGCCGGCATTCTTGCCGGTGCAGGTACAGAATGGGGAGGTGAAGTTGAGGGCCTCCACGGCGATTCCCTGGTCGAGCATGACCTTGACCGCGAGCGTGGAGTCGAGCCCGCCGGAAAGGAGGGCGAGGGCCTTGCGCTGCATGATGTCTCCTGTGGTCCCATGGTGCGGCCTATCCGGGCCGGGCGCGCCACACAACGGTACCTGTTTAATGATAAACGGCGTCCATCATCGGTTAGGTCAGCCGACCATGTCAACATGATTCTTGCCAAAGAGGTTTGACGTCAGCTGAATGTTATCGATTAAACCAATCCTACCGTTCGTTTGCATCAAAACTACTAATTTGACCATCGAGCGTTTCATTAGTACCCTACAGACTTCAAAGTTGATCCGTATGCTTACCGTGTGAAAGGGGTCTGTATGAAGCGGCTGTTTATTTTTCTGGTGCTGGGGATCATTGCCGGCACCGGCACCTGCTGGGCCAAGAGCCGGTCCGGTATCGTCACCATGGAATTCGATCTCACCGGGCACGACCAGTATCAGGAGGTGCGGCTCTGGATTCCCTACCCGGTTTCCGACCGGGACCAGGTTGTCAACGACATCTCGTACCGTGGCGACTATGGCACGGCCGGGGTCTACACCGACCGGGCCAACAAGGCCCCCATGCTCTTCGCCTCGTGGCCGAAAGGGGCGAAAAGTCGTACCCTGACCCTCTCCTTCAGCGTGGAGCGACAGGAGGTTCTCCGGCGGAACCTGCCGGAAAGGGAAGGGGCGTGGAACCCGGCCGACTTTGCCGAATACCTGCGGCCGACGAGCCTCGGGCCGATAGATGGTGAGGTGAAGGAGCTTGCCGACCGGATCACCAAGGGAAAGACGACCGTACTGGCCAAGACGCGGGCCATCTACGACTGGACCTGCGAGAACAGTTACCGCGACCCGAACACCAGGGGGTGTGGCACGGGTGATGTCTGCAACCTGCTGAAAAGGCCGGGCGGCAAGTGTACCGACATCTCGTCCCTCTTCATCGCCCTCTGCCGCGCTGCCGGCGTTCCGGCCCGCGAGGTGTTCAGCGTCCGCCTTGGCAAGAAGCCGGTTGAGGATATCACCGGCTACCAGCACTGCTGGGCCGAGTTCTTTCTCCCGGGCTACGGCTGGGTGCCGGCCGATCCGGCAGACGTGCGCAAGGCGATGCTGGTGGAGAAGCTGGAACTGGACAGCCCGAAGACCAGGGAATACCGCGAATATTTTTGGGGCGGGATCGACCCCTACCGGGTGGTCATTGCCAGCGGCCGGGACCTGGTCCTGAACCCGCCCCAGGCAGGTGCACCTCTGAACACCTTTGGCTATCCCTATGCCGAAGTGGGTGGTAAGCCGCTGGACTGGCTGGAGCCGAAGGAGTTCAGCTACCGGTTCACCTTCCGGGAGAAGTAGGGGCGCTGCTTGCCGCGCCCCTGCCGGGCGGAGCAAGCGCCGCCCCTACGTGGGAAAAGCCTGAACCACTGTCCCGTCCGGGGCGACGAGGCGGATCACGAGCCCGTTGCTGCCGGCAGCATGGGTTGCACAGCTGATGCACGGGTCGTAGGCCCGGATAGCGATCTGCAGGAGCTGCGCCACCTCTTCGGTCAGCCGGGCGCCGCGAATCTCCCGGCGCGCGATCTCCCGCACGGCCCGATTCATGGCCGGACTGTTCTGGACCGTGGCGATCACCAGGTTGACCCGCTCCAGCAGCCCGTTTTCATCCACGTGGTATTCGTGGCAGAGGGTGCCGCGGGGGGCCTCGCAGACCCCGATCCCCTTCGACTGGTTCACCTCGGCCCGGCTCCGCACCCGGCGGTCAATGATCGTTGGGTCGTCCAGCAGCTCCTGGAGCCGTTCCAGTGCCGCCATGATCTCGATCAGCCGGGCGTGGTGGGCGAAGAACACGTCGTGGACCGGGTGGCCGGCTCCGACCTGCTCCCGGAAGGTTGCCAGTTCGGCATCCGCCAACCTTGTGCCGGCACGGGCCACCAGATTGAGACGCGCCAGTGGACCGACCCGGTAGCTGCCGTCTACAGCGCCCAGTGGCGCGTAATACGGCCCCTTCAGGTAATTCCAGCTGGACAGTTCTTCGGCCACCAGTTCCGGGAACCGCTCCGGCACGGCCCCTGCCATCAGCAGCGTACCCTTCCGGTCCATCACCGTCAGTTCCCCTTCATAGTATTCGAGCGTTTTTTCGGCTGACGTCAGACCGAGGTAGAGGGTCGGCAGGCTCCCGAGGCGGCCGGCCAGCCTCAGCCCGTCGCTCATCTGCCGGAACTGCGCGATGGTCGCAGTGGCAATGGCGATCAGGCCGGGAATCTGACTGAGGAACTCTTGTCGCACCTTTTCGCTGAGCGGTTCCGCCATGCCGCCGGGAATGATCCATTGGGGATGAACCACCCCGCCACCGACCCGCGAGGTAATGTCGTGGGCGAAACGGCGCAGCTGCACCGCATTGGTGACGAGGTCGGGGTGGCTGCGGGCCAGTTCGGTGAGCGTGCGCCTGGCCGGATCATCCCTGAGGCCGGGGAGAAAGTCGGGGAGGCTCAGGAAAAAGAAGCTCAGGGCATGGCTCTGTATCACCTGGGCCAGGGCGAGAACACGCCGGAGCTTGACCGCCGTTGGCGGAACGGTGAGCCCCAGGAGCCGGTCGCCGGCCAGGGCCGATGCCAGCGCATGACTGGTGGGACAGATGCCGCAGATACGCGCGGTGATCCCCGGCATCTCCCAGAAGCTCCGTCCCAGGCAGAATGCCTCGAACCCCCTGAACGAGGTGGCGAGGAAACGGGCATCCGTGACGGCACCGCTATCATCCAGGAAGATGTCGATCCGGGTGTGGCCCTCGATCCGGGTGACCGGGTTTATGGAGATCGTCTCAGCCATTGTAAAGCCTCAGCCAAAGGAGAGCATCTCCTGCGGCAGTTGAGGTGCCTCGCCCCGTATTATAGCCGTCAGCACGGTCCTGATCCGCTCCGGCTCAGGGGGGCAGCCGGGGATGAACAGGTCGACCGCGATGACCCGGTGGAGCGGCAAAACAGCAGGGAGCAGCGCCGGGAGCCGTTCCGGCTGCCAGGCAACACCGTACACCTCCCGGATGATCGCCTCCCGATCGAGCGGGTTACGCAGGGCCGGCACATTGCCGGTAATGGCGCAATCCCCCAGACTGACCACCTGCCGGCTCCTGGATCGGGCCAAGAGCGCCCGTTCCAGGTCGTGCTCCGTCCCGACCCCGCCCTCGATAAGCACCAGGTCGACCCCAGAAGGAAACTTCGGTGCATCGGCAAGGGGGGAATGGACGAGGTCGATGGCCTCGGCCAGCTTCAGCAGAAACTCGTCGGTGTCCAGCAGGCTCATGTGGCACCCCGAGCAGCCGGAGAGCCAGAGGGTCGCCACCCGGAGCCGATTTGTCCGCTCACCTTTCATGGGTCTCCCTCCAGGCCAGGATGCGCGGGATCAGTTCCGGTGCCCGCACCTTCTCTCCCCGGGCCGTCCACTTCTCGAACAGGGCGCCGGTGGGGCATGACTGGACGCATTTGCCGCAAGTAGTACAGGTTTCGCTCCTGCCCCACGGCTCGTTCAGGTCGATGCTGATACAGCTCCTGACGCCCCGTCCCCGGAGGTCGAGGGTGTGGGCGCCTTCCACCTCGTCGCAGGTCCGCACACAACGGGCACACAGGACACAGCGGCCGGGGTCCATGCCGAAGCGTTGGTGGCTGGCATCCAGGGGGAGGCGCGGGGAGAGGTAGGCGTAGCGGACGTGATCGATGCCAAACCGTGCGGCCAGGCTCTGGAGTTCGCACTGGCCATTGACCACGCAAACCGAGCAGGTATGGTTGCGCTCGGCCAGGAGCAGTTCGACGATCTGACGCCGGTAACGCTGCAGCCGCTCGCTGCCGGTTGTCACCACCATTCCCTCTTCTGCCGGTGTTACGCAGGCTGCCTGGGGCTTTTCCCGCCCCGCCACCTCCACCATGCAGAGCCGGCACCCTCCCCTGGGGCTCAGTCCTTCCAGGTAGCAGAGGGTGGGAAGATCAATGCCGTTCCCCCTGATCACCTGCAGGAGCGTTTCCCCGGCCCGGCTGCTCACCAACCGGCCATCGATGGTCAGGGTCAGGGCTGGCATGCCGCCTCCGTCGCTGCCATGTTACAGACCGCGGCCGGGCAGCAGTGGTCCATAACATGGGCCTCGTATTCGTCCCGGAAGTGGCGCAGGGTGCTCAGAACCGGGTTGGGGGCGGCGCTTCCCAGCCCGCACAAGCTGGTCTCCTGCAGGAGGTGGCAGAGCTCCTCCAACTGTTCCAGGTCGCAGGCACTGGCCAGGCCGGAGCAGATCCGGTCGAGCAGGAGCCCCATCTGCACGGTCCCGGCCCGACAGGGGACGCATTTGCCGCAGCTTTCATCCTGGCAGAAGCCGATGAAAAAACGGGCTACGTCCACCATGCAGCGTTGGTCGTTCATCACGATCAGGCCACCTGACCCCATGATCGAGCCGAGCGCCTTCAGCTGCTCGTAGTCCATCGGGGTGTCCAGATGGCCGGCCGGGATGCAACCGCCGCTCGGCCCGCCGGTCTGGGCCGCCTTGAAGGCACCGCCGGTGACACCGCCACCGATCTCCTCGACGATCTGCCGCAGGGTCGTCCCCAGCGGCACCTCGACCAGCCCGGCATTGACCAGGTCGCCGCAGATGGCAAAGACCTTGGTGCCGCTGTTCCCGGGACCGCCGACACTGGCGAACTCTTCCCACCCGTAGCGGATAATCGTGGGGATAGTGGCAAAGGTCTCCACGTTGTTGATCAGGGTCGGACAACCGCGCAAGCCGCGCTGGGCCGGATAGGGGGGGCGGGTAACGGGGTGGCCGCGCCGCCCCATGACGGAAGCGAGCAGGGCGGTTTCCTCCCCGCAGACAAAGGCGCCTGCCCCCATCCGGAGGTCGATCCGGAAGTTGACGCGGCTTTCCAGGATACGGCCGCCCAGAAGCTGCAGCCGTTCCGCGGTCTGGATCGCCTGCCGTAACCGGGCCGCAGCCAGGGGGTATTCGCCCCGGACGTAGATGTACCCCTGTTCCGCACCCACGGCAAATCCGGCCAGGGCCATCCCCTCCAGGACCCGGTGGGGGTCGGCCTCCATGATGGTGCGGTCCATGTAGGCGCCCGGGTCACCTTCGTCGCCGTTGGCCACTACGTATTTCCTGCTGCCGCTGGCCTTTCGCACCAGCTCCCACTTGACGCCGGTCGGGTAGCCGGCGCCGCCACGGCCCCGCAAACCACTTCTGGTGACCTCTTCGCAGACCGCTTCCGGCGACAGGTGGTGGATCGCCCGGGACAGGGACTGATAACCGCCTCTGGCGATATAGTCCTCGATCCGTTCCGGGTCGGTGTAGCCACAGTTGGCCAGGACCAGCCGGGTCTGGCCGGTAAAGAAGGGGAGGTCGGCAGGGAGCAACCGCTCAGTCGGGGCGACGTCACCGTTAAGGAATCTGTCTACCAGTGCCGCGGCCGCTGGCGGGGTGACCCGTTCATACCGGTATTCGGTGCCGTCCCTGGTGACAACCAGCAGTATTGGCCCCCGGCTGCAAGGCCCGACGCAGCCTGTTCCGACCACCCGGATATCGGCAGCGGCACCGTGGCGGTCGATCAGCTCCTCGATCGCCGTCTTGACCGCTGCGGCGCCGGCTGCCATGCACGGTGACCCCATGCAGATTGATATCCGCAGACAGTAGCGCCTCTCCCGGCCCGCCTCGTGCAGCGCCAGCTTTTCCAGGTCTGAGGCGTTCACGTCGGCTCTCCTTTGGACAGCAACTCCTCGATAAGGGCGACGGCTGCCGCTGGAGAGTCGACCTTCACATCCTCGCCGTCAAGCAGTACCAGTGGGGCAAGGACACAGTTGCCAACGCAACGGGGAGCAACCACGGTCAGGCGACCGTCGCCGGAGGTCTGGCCGGCAACGATGCCGAACCGCTCCTCGATGGCGGAGAGGATCTTTCCTGATCCCTTGATATGGCAGGCGGTTCCACGGCAGACACCGCAGATATGTTCACCCGGCGCTTCCAGGGTGAAAAAATGGTAGAAGGTGGCAACACCGTACACAATGCCGGGGGGGAGGCTGAGTTCCCGGGCAATATGGGCGAGAGTCTGCCGGTCCAGATGGCCGAAGGTCTCCTGGGCGACGTGAAGCACTTCGATCAGGGCGTCACGGTCATAGCGGTGCCGCTGCATGACCCGATCGACGGCGGACCGGCGGGGATCGTCCGGCACTGGAACAGTGTCAGAGGCAGGCATCTGATCCTCCCTGATGGCGAATTTACCTTGTGTAATTATAATCCGATAATTTGATTTTGCAGGATGAGCGAAGGAAGGAATACAAAAAAGGCGGCCCAAGGCCGCCTGTCAGCTGTCTGAGAGGAGTTACTTTCCCTTTTTCAGGTCGATGAGGATCAGCTTGGCTACTGCCTTGAGGGTCTCGAATACACCTTCGCCGGTGGCGGCACAGGCCTCGAAGTCGGGAACGCCACCGGGATTCAACTCCTGACGGAGTTCATCCGTTGGCACGACATTGGGGAGGTCGCGCTTGTTGTACTGCACAACAAAAGGGATCTTCGCCAGGTCATACCCCTGCTCCTTCAGGTTGAAGGCCAGGTTGTCCAGCGACTCGATATTCGCCTCCATCCGCTCCTCCTGGGAGTCGGCAACGAAGACGACCCCGTCCACCCCTTTGAGAATAAGCTTCCGGGAGGCGTCGTAGAAGACTTGGCCGGGGACCGTATAGAGATGGAAACGGGTCTTGAACCCGCGGATTTCTCCGAGGGCCAGGGGGAGGAAATCGAAGAACAGGGTCCGCTCCGTCTCGGTGGCCAGGCTGATCATCTTCCCCTTGGCCTCGGGAGCGGTCTTCTGGTAGACGTACTGGAGGTTGGTGGTTTTGCCGCAGAGCCCTGGTCCGTAATAAACGATCTTGCAATTTATTTCGCGGGAGGCGTAGTTGATGAAGGACATGGGGCCTGTTCCTCGTCGGTGGGCTAGCTGAAGAGATTGTCGATATCGTCGTCGGTGATCTCGGCAAAGGGGAAGTCGCTGGTGCCGCTCTTTTCCTTTTCCTCGGCCTTGGTCATGAGCCGGTCAAAAATGATGGTCAGTTCGTCCGAGGCCTTTTTTACCCGGAGCCTGACCAACCCCAGCGAAGAGCGGGCGTCGAAGAGGACTACCAGAATGACCCGGCCGCCAACAATGGAGATATGGAGATTGTCCTTTTCTCCCTCGTGGAAGAGGATGGAGAACTCCTTTTCGCCGATCAGCTTGGCCAGACCGCCGGTGGCGGCGATGTTCCCTGCGGTGAGAGAGGCCAGGGAGGTGGTGTCGAACTGCTCCACGTCACCGACCCCTGAGATGAGCTGTCCGTTCTTGTCCACCAGGAAGATGACCTTGGAGTTGGATTCCCGCAGCAGCTTTTCAATTACCGCATTGATCTCCTTGAACTCCTCATCGTACATCACCATCTGGGGATACGACATGGAAGGCTCCTTGTGTAACGCACTGGTGCAGCAGAGTGTTTTTTATAACAGAAAAGGGGGTACCTAGCAAGCAAGCCCGCCGGTTTAGCAATAAAAAAAGCCCCGGCAGTTGCCTGCCGGGGCTTTGATCGTACTGAAACAAACTATTTTTTCTCAGTCGGGCAAACCGAGAAGCTTATGGACGCCATCTTCTCGTAGAGATCGAAACGACGGGTATTCCATTCGGCTGCCTGCGCCATGAGGGCTGTGGCGTGCTTCGGGTTGGCCTTCTTCAGCACCCGGTAACGGTTCTCGCCCATGGCGTACTCCTCGAACGACATGGTGGGAGCCTTGCTGTCCAGCTGCAACGGGTTCTCGGCCTTGCATGCCAGATCCGGGTTATAGCGGAACAGGGGCCAGTAGCCGCAGGCCACGGCCTTTTTCTGCTCGTCAACGGCACTGGTCATGTCGATGCCGTGGGCGATGCAGTGGGCATAGGCAATGATCAGCGACGGGCCGTCGAACGCCTCCGCCTCCATGAACGCCTTGATGCACTGGGCCGGGTTGGCCAGGGACACCTTGGCCACATACACAGTGCCGTACGCCATGGCGATCATCCCCAGGTCCTTCTTGGGCATCGCCTTGCCGCCGGCGGCGAACTGGGCCACGGCGCCCAGCGGGGTCGACTTGGAGGCCTGGCCGCCGGTGTTGGAGTAGACCTCGGTGTCGAGGACCAGCAGGTTGATGTTCTTGCCAGAAGCGATGACATGGTCGAGGCCGCCGTAGCCGATGTCGTAGGCCCAGCCGTCGCCGCCGATGCACCAGACAGACTTCTTCACCAGGTAGTCGGCCAGGGTCAGGAGCCGCTTGGCAGCCGGTTCGGGGCAGGTGACCAGCGCCTTTTTCAGACCGGCGACGCGCTCGCGCTGCGCCTCGATCCCGGCCTGGGTCGACTGATCAGCACCCTTGATTTCCTGCATGGTTCCCCTGAAGGAGTCACAGGATTTGCAGCCGCAGGTGAGGAGCTGGTCGAGCAGTTCCAAGGCTGCCTCGTTGAACTTGTCCACGGTCAGACGCATGCCGAAGCCGAACTCGGCGTTGTCCTCGAACAGGGAGTTGGACCAGGCCGGGCCGCGGCCGTCAGCTCGCTGGGCCCACGGGGTGGTGGGGAGGTTGCCGCCGTAGATGGAGGTACAGCCCGTGGCGTTGGCGATGAGCGCCCGGTCGCCAAAGAGCTGGGAGAGCAGCTTCAGGTAAGGGGTTTCGCCGCAGCCGGCACAGGCGCCGGAGAACTCGAACAACGGACGGACCAGCTGGCTCCCCTTCAGGCTGTCCAGCTTAAGCAGGGAAAGCCCGGTTTCGGGCAGGCCGAGGAAGAAGTCCCAGTTGGTCGCTTCCTGCTCGCGCAGTGGCGGCTGAAACTGCATATTGATCGCCTTGTGGTTCGGATCTTCTTTGCTCTTGGCCGGGCAGTTGTGAACGCAGGCGCCGCAGCCGGTGCAGTCTTCCGGGGCCACCTGGAGGGTGAACTTCAGTCCCTTGAGATCGTTACCCTTGGCATCGACAGCCTTGAAGCTCTTGGGTGCCTTGGAGAGGAGCGCGCCGTCGTAAGCCTTCATCCGGATGGTGGCGTGGGGGCAGACAAAGGAGCAGATGCCGCACTGGATGCAGAGCTGCTCGTCCCAGACCGGGATCTCAACGGCGATGTTTCGCTTCTCGTACTGGGAAGTGCCGGTGGGGAAGGTACCGTCGGCCGGCATCTTGGAGACCGGCACGTCGTCGCCGTAGCCGGCGATGATGTCAGCGGTCACATCCTGCACGAAGGCCGGGGCATGGCTGCTTACGACCGGCGGTTTCTTCAGGGAGCTGGTGGCCGTGGCCGGGACTTTGACCTCGAAGATGTTCTCCAGGGCGGCATCCACCGCCTTGTTGTTCATCTCCACAACCTTCTCGCCCGCCTTGCCGTAGGACTTCTTGATGGCGTCCTTGATGGAGTCGAGGGCTGTCTCCAGCGGGATGATGTTGGAGATCTTGAAGAAGGCGGTCTGCATGATGACGTTGATCCGGGCGCCCAGGCCGAGTTCCTCGCCCAGCTTGATGGCGTTGATCACGTAGAACTTGAGCTTCTTGGCGATGATCTGCTGCTGTACTTCGATCGGCATGCTGTCCCAGATCTCGTCCTTGCTGAACGGGGAGCAGAGGAGGAAGGTGGCCCCTTCCTTGGCCTTGCCGAGCATGTCGTACTTCTCCAGGAAGGAGAAGTTGTGGCAGGCGATGAAGTCGGCCTGGTCAATCAGGTACGGGGAGTTGATCGCCTTCTTGCCGAAGCGCAGGTGCGACGTGGTGATGCTCCCTGCCTTCTTGGAGTCGTAGACGAAGTAGGCCTGGGCGTTATTGTCGGTCCGCTCGCCGATGATCTTGATGGAGTTCTTGTTGGCGCCGACCGTGCCGTCGGAGCCGAGACCGAAGAACATGGCGGAGTAGATACCTTCGGCCGGGTTGCGGAAGGTCGGGTCGAGCGGCAGGCTGCAGTTGGTGACGTCTTCCACGATGCCGACCACGAAGTGGTTCTTGGGCCGGTCATCCTTCAGATTGTCGAACACCGCCTTGACCATGGAGGGGGTGAATTCCTTGGAGCCGAGGCCGTAACGGCCGCCGACGATGGCGGGGTAGCCGGTGAAGCTGGTCTTGCCGTCGGCCATGGCCTCGCCGATGGCGGTGCGCACATCCAGGTAGAGCGGCTCGCCCAGGGAGCCGGGCTCCTTGGTCCGGTCGAGGACGGCGATCTTCTTCACGGTTTTCGGCAGGGCGGCCACAAAGGCGTCGATGGGGAAGGGGCGATAGAGGTGGACCTTGACCACGCCGACCTTTTCACCCTTGGCAAGCAGATTGTCCACGGTCTCCTGAATCGTGTCGGCAGCCGAGCCCATGACCACGATGACCCGCTCGGCATCAGGGGCACCGGCGTAGTCGACCAGTTTGTACTGGCGGCCGGCGATCTTGGCAAACTTGTCCATTTCTTCCTGGACGATGGTGATCGCCTTCGGATAGTAGACGTTGACCGTCTCGCGCCCCTGGAAGTAGACGTCCGGGTTCTGGGCGGTACCCCGCATGACCGGCTTGTCCGGATTGAGTGCCCGATTCTTGTGGGCGGTCACCAGATCGTCGTCGATCATGGCGCGCATGTCGTCGTAGGTCAGCTCCTCGACCTTCTGGACCTCGTGGGAGGTGCGGAAGCCGTCGAAGAAATGGATAAACGGTACCCGGCTGCGCAGGGTGACGGCCTGGGAGATCAGGGCGAAGTCCATGACCTCCTGGACGTTGTTGGAGCAGAGCATCCCCCAGCCGGTGGAGCGGCACGCCATGACGTCGGAATGGTCGCCAAAGATGGAAAGGGCCTGGGCCGCGATGGCGCGGGCCGAGACGTGGAAGACGGTGGAGGTCAGTTCGCCGGCGATCTTGAACATGTTGGGGATCATCAGGAGAAGCCCCTGGCTGGCGGTAAAGGTGGTGGTCAGTGCGCCTGCCTGCAGGGCGCCGTGAACGGCACCGGCGGCGCCGCCCTCGGACTGCATCTCGGCAACGGACGGGATGGTGTTCCAGATGTTCTTCTCGCCGGCTGCGCTCTTGGCGTCGGAGATCTCCCCCATGACTGAAGACGGGGTGATGGGGTAGATGGCAATGACCTCGTTGGTGGCGTGAGCCACATGGGCTGCGGCGGTATTGCCGTCGATGGTGACCATTTTACGACTCATACGAAACTCCTCCTGTCTGTATGGTATTACCTAAACCGGAATCCTGGCCGGTGGCTACATCTCTGAACGACGTTCAAGGGCGTGAAACATGGTGGCGGCATCCACGAATTCAAGGTCGCCGCCGGTCGGGATGCCGTGGGCAAGCCTGGTTACCCGCGCCCCCCGTTCCTTGATGAGCCTGGTAAGGTAGAGCGCGGTTGCTTCCCCTTCTACGGAGAAATTGGTGGCAATGACGACTTCCCGGATCCCCTCGCGCTCCAGGCGCTGCATCAGTTCGGCAATCCGGAGATCGCCGGGGGTGATGCCTGCCAAAGGGGAAAGGGCGCCATGCAGGACATGGTAGCGGCCTTTAAAGGCGCTGCTCCGCTCGATTGCCAGGACATCCTGCGGCTCCTCCACCACGCAGATAATGGCGCTTTCCCGCTCTTCGCGGCAGACGGCGCACGGATCATCCTCGGTGATCATGAAGCAGGTGGAGCAGAACCGGACTTTCCGGCTCACCTCCAGCAGGCTGTCTGCCAAAGCCGCAAGATTTTCGGGGGCTTTCAGGAGATGCAGGGCAAGTCGCAGTGCAGTTTTTTCGCCGACCCCCGGCAATTTTTTCAATTCACCGACCAGTCTCCCCAGAGACAAAGCTTTTTGTAGCATATATTTCATACCGATAAAACATATTTTTAGTAAATTAGTGGCATTGAAATTTAACCACAATAAAAATCATTATTTATAGGAAGTTGCATGTTTTATTTGACAGTTTACAAGAAAAATGTTTAGCCTGCCTAAAAAAATTAAGCACCCCCAGGCCGTAAAAAGAGGGGGCCCAAGGGTGCTTCGTAACGACGGTTGGCAATGCTTGCGCGGCTCAAAACAAGCCCGGAATGCTGAGTCCGCCGGTAGCCTTGCTCATTTCCTGGCCGATCTCCGCCTGGACCTTGGTAAGGGCCTCGTTGACCGCGGCAACGACGAGATCCTGAAGCATCTCCACATCCTCCGGATCCACCGCTTCCTTCTTTATGGTAAGAGAAACCACCTGGTTCTTGCCGTTGACCAGGGCGGTTACAACCCCGCCACCGGCGCTGGCCTCGGCAGTCTTGAGCGATGCCTCCTCCTGGATCTTTGCCATCCGCTGCTGCATCATCTGGGCCTGTTTCATGATATTGGCCAAGCCTTTGGACATACTGACTTCCTCCTTTTATGTGCTGCTTCGTGTATTTATTCAGGTTCGTTGCACTCATCCAGCGTACCGCCGAAGATCTCCAGGGCCGCAGTCACCATGGGGTGGCGCAGGGCCGTTTCCTTCAGGGTCGTCACCCGGGCGGCCTGGTCAAGGCTTTTTTTTTCAGCCAGGGAGATGGGGAGATGCCGGTCTTCGGTGGAGATAGGGACGATCTTCACCGCGGTCGGCCGCTTGAAGAAGCCGACGGCGAGCTCCTGGAGCTGAGTATGGTAATCCTTTTCCTTGAGCATGCTGAGTTCCAGCGAGCCGCGGGGAAAACCGATCTGCACCCCCCCTTCGCTCAGCTGCAGCGGGCTCCCCTTTTCCAGCTTGGTGGCCAGAAGCGGCCTGGTCTTCTTGACAAAGGCGACAAAACCGGCCCAGTCGCCGCCAACCGGAGTTTCCCGCTGTCGCTCCGGTTCGGGCGGAGCGACAGCTGCCGGTTCTGCCGAACGAGGGGCCGGTTCCTGCTCCCGCCGCTGCTGGGGAGCAGCAGGCTGCTGTCGCTGGTACGCCGGCGGTGGCGACTGCCGCGAAGGGGGCGCAGCCGGGGGGGACGGCCGGGATGATACGGTTGCACCGCTGCCGAGGCGCGCTTCCAGGCGATCCAGCCGAGCCAGGATCTCCCTGGCCGGGACCACGGCGGTGAGGGTGGCCATCTTCACCAGGGCCATCTCCAGAACGAGACGCGGCATGGCGGAGTGGGCACACTCGGTCTCGGCCTTCATCAGAATGGCGAGACAGCGCTGCAACCGGTTCGCATCGCTCAGGGCGCATATCTCCCGCTGGGTTGCCAGCTCGCTTTCCGCCAGGTCGAGCAGATCAATGCCCCCCTCCACCACCTTGAGGATGAGGAGGGAGCGGAACAGGCCGATCAGTTCCTGGCAAAACTGGCGGAAATTGTAGCCGAACTCGTCCACCTGGCGCACCACCTCCAG
>JAJZTK010000035.1:24282-31167 GCA_021849045.1 Deltaproteobacteria bacterium
CTCCAGGGCCCCGCGGGTGTCGCCGGTGAGGACGGCGCGGGCCAGATCGGCCAACAGGCGCTGATCCACCACCCCCAGGAGGGTTACCACATCCTCGTCCCGCACCTCGCTGCCACAGAAGGCCAGGACCTGGTCCAGCGTGGAGAGGGAGTCGCGCATGCTCCCATCCCCCTTGCGGGCCACCACGGTAAGCGCCTCGTCGGAGACGGTGATCCCTTCCCGGTCGACGATGTGGCGCAGGCGCTCGACGATGGTGGCCAGCGGGATCCGCTTGAAGTCGAAACGCTGGCAGCGGGAAAGGATGGTGATCGGCAATTTGTGGGGTTCGGTGGTGGCGAAGATGAACTTGATATGGGCCGGCGGTTCTTCCAGGGTCTTCAACAGGGCGTTGAAGGCGCTGGTGGAGAGCATGTGCACTTCGTCGATGATGAAGATCTTGTAGCGGGAGCGGGCCGGGAGGTACTTGACGTTTTCACGCAGTTCCCGGATGTCGTCGACGCCGGTGTTGGAGGCACCGTCGATCTCAAACACATCCACCGAGTTGCCGGCCGTAATCTCGGTACAGGAGGGACAAACGTTGCACGGCCGCGGGGTCGGTCCCATCTCGCAGTTCAGCGCCTTGGCGAAGATGCGGGCCGAACTGGTCTTCCCCACCCCCCGGGCACCGGTGAAGAGGAAAGCATGGGCGATTCGACCGGTCTCGATGGCATTGGCCAGGGTGCGGGTGATATGCTCCTGGCCAACCAGGTCGTCAAAGGTCTGGGGACGCCATTTTCTCGCAAGAACCAGGTAGGACAAGGGGGATCAACCTCGCAACATCAGCCTTGGGTTACCGTGGGGAGAATGCAGGGGAACGTGCTTGCGGGCACAATTGATAGCTGGGCACCCCCGCGGCACACGGAGTCGATTACTGCCGCTGCTTCCTTCCGGACCTGACGGGGTTCATAACCTTCCGTTGCGCGGGACCCAGCTATCAGCTCTGCCCGCAAACGACCGACACCGCCCAGCGGGCGGTGTCTATGCGATAAAGTGGCGGAGAGAGAGGGATTCGAACCCTCGATACCGGTTTCCCAGTATACTCGCTTAGCAGGCGAGCGCCTTCGACCTACTCGGCCATCTCTCCTCAGAAACTGTTTGATGTTCCATGTTCGACGTTCGATGTTAACATGCGTATAACCTTGAACATCAAACCTCGAACTAAAATATTTATTGGCGGAGGAGGTAGGATTCGAACCCACGGAACTTTCGTTCAACGGTTTTCAAGACCGCCGCCTTCAACCACTCGGCCACTCCTCCGTGTGTTGCCCCGCCTCTTCCGCCTCCCCTGGGGCCTTGATCAGGCCTGAGGGGAGGAAGCGAATGCAATGTGTAGCATTTCCGCCCTGTATTTGCAATACCAAAAAATGAATTCCGGCGGTGCCTTGGCGCGTTAGCCGATCCGCTCCTGGCCGCCCAGATACGGCCGCAGCACCTTCGGGACGACGACCGAGCCGTCGGCCTGCTGGCAGTTCTCCAGGATCGCCACCAGGGTCCGGCCTACCGCCAGCCCCGATCCGTTCAGGGTGTGGACGAATTCGGGCTTGGCCTTCTCGTCCTGCTTGAAGCGGATCTTGGCCCGGCGAGCCTGGAAATCCTCGAAGTTGCTGCAGGAGGAAATCTCCCGGTAGGTATTCTGTCCCGGCAGCCAGACCTCAATATCGTAGGTGCGGGCTGCGGAGAAGCCGATGTCGCCGGTGCAGAGCTCCATCACCCGGTAGGGGAGTTCCAGTTGCCGGAGGATCTCTTCGGCGTTGTCCAGGAGCCGGTCCAGTTCCTGATAGGAGGTCTCGGGGGTGACGAACTTGACCAGTTCCACCTTGTTGAACTGGTGCTGGCGGATCAGCCCGCGGGTGTCCTTGCCGTACGAGCCCGCCTCCTTGCGGAAACAGGGGGTGTAGGCGGTATAGCACAGCGGCAGGTCGCTCCCCTTGAGGATCTCGTCCCTATGGATGTTGGTGACCGGGACCTCGGCGGTCGGGATCAGGAAATAATCGGTGCCGTCCAGGTGGAAGAGGTCGTCTTCGAACTTTGGCAACTGGCCCGTGCCGGTCATGCTCTCCCGGTTGACGATGAAGGGGGGGAGCATTTCCGTGTAGCCGTGCCGCGTGGTATGGAGGTCGAGCATGAAGTTGATGAGTGCCCGCTCCAGGCGGGCACCCGCCCCCTTATAGAGGGTGAAGCGGGCGCCGGTCAGCTTGGCCCCCCGCTCGAAGTCCAGGATACCCAGGGCTTCGCCAACCTCCCAGTGGGGCCTGGGGGTGAAATCGAACACTGCGGGGGTCCCCCACCGCCTGATCTCGACATTCTCCTCTTCCGAGGCACCCAGCGGGGTCTGGCGGGAGGGGAGGTTGGGGATGGTATAGGTGATCGCCTGGAGCAGTTCCTCGACCTTGTTGAGGTCCTCGTCCAGCTCCTTGATCTTTTGTCCGACCTCCCGCATCTCGGCGATCCGGTCCTGGACCAGGCTCTTGTCCCTGACCTTGCTGATCTCCTCGGAGACCTTGTTGCGCAACGCCTTCAGGGTTTCGCTCTCCTGGAGGAGTCCGCGCCGCTGCTGGTCCAGTTCGCGGAATTGACCGAGATCTATCGCTTCCCCGCGGGTCTTGAGCCTCGCCTCTACCTCTTCCAGATTCTCACGGATGTATCGTATGTCGAGCATGGCAAAACCCTTTGCAAATTGATGGATAAGGCCCTATCTTGTAGCACTTGCCCAGTGGTTAGTCAATAACTTGCTCCCTGTTTCGGAGGGGTTGTGCACCAGTTCATCGCCTGCATCCTGCTTCTCTTATCGTTTGCCCCGGTTGCCGCCGGGCAGGAGATCGTCATCAACGCCGTGGGCGACATCATGCTGGCCGGCTGCGCTACTGCCACGCTAGCCCGGACCGGTTACGACCACCCTTTTGCCGCTACCGCCCCGCTCCTGCGCCGGGGAGACATCACCATCGGCAATCTGGAGGCGCCTGCCGCCCGCGCCGGCACGGAGTTCAGGGATAAACGGTTCCGCTTCCGGTCCGACCCGGAGGTTGTCCCGGCTCTGCAGCGAGCCGGCTTCACTACCATCACCCTGGCCAACAACCATATCCTCGACTTTGGGCCTCAGGCCCTGTTTGAAACCATCGCCCACCTGGAACGCCAGGGGCTCGGGCACGCCGGTGCCGGGACCGACCTGGCAGCTGCCCGCAGAGAAGCCGTACAGACGGTAAACGGCCGGCGGGTGGCGGTCCTCGCCTACTCCGTCACCCGGCCGACCGAGTTCTTTGCCGGCTTTGACCGGCCGGGAACGGCGCCGGGATGGGCGCAGTTTTTCGCGGAAGATATCGTCCGGGCCAAGAGCCGGGCCGACTATGTGGTGGTATCATTTCATTGGGGCGGGGAACTGGAGACCAAGCCGAAACCGTACCAGGTGACGGCCGCAAGGCAGGCAATCGATGCCGGCGCCGACGTGATCATCGGCCACCACTCCCATGTACTTCAGGGGATCGAGCGTTACGGCAGCGGCGTGATCTTCTACAGCCTGGGCAATTTCGCCTTTGCCAGCCGCACCCGGCACGCGGACCGGAGCGTCATCGCCCGGATCGTGCTGGACAACGGGGTAAAGGAAGTGGAACTGATCCCGCTCAACGTTCTGAACCGGGAAGTCGGCTATCAGCCCAGGGTATTGACCGGGAGGCGGGGTGACGAGGTAATCGCCCGGTTGAACCGTCTCTCCGAAGGAATGGGGGTCGCCATCGCAAACATTGCCGGCCGCTACGTGGTCAGTGGCAGCGGCGAACAGGTGGCCAAACAGTAAAGGAGGTGTGCGATGCACAGGCTCTTTGTAGCGATCGATCTGCCGGAGGAGATGAAGCAGTGGGTGGCAAAGCTCAGACGGGAAAAGATCCCGGGAGCCCGCTGGGTACCGGTTGACCAACTCCACCTGACGCTTCGCTTCATCGGCGAGGTGGATGACACGACCCTTGAGACCATCCGGCAGACCCTGGGCGCTGTCCGGTCTGCTCCGTTTCGTTTGGTCGTTCAAGTGATGGGGCATTTCCCGCCCCGCAAGGCCCCGCATGTCCTCTGGGTCGGCGCGGATGCCGGCGCGGCTCTGGCCGACCTGCAGTGCCAAGTGGAGAAGGGGGTGCAGGCAGCCGGCCTCGCTCCCGAACCGCGGCCCTTCTCTCCCCACATCACCATCGCCCGTCTCCGGGACACGCCCCCCCACGTTGCCGCCGAGTTCGAAAAGCGGCACCAGGCCTTTGCCTGTGCCCCGTTCGAGGTTACTGCCTTTCATCTCTACGAGAGCACCCTTACCGGCAAAGGGGCGATCCACACCCTGGTGCGGAGTTACCCGCTGAAGGCGGATTAGTTTGCCCGGCAGGCCTCAGGCGCATAGAAAATGAGGGTCATATAAACTGCCTACGAACAGTGTTGTTCCCTAATAGGCCGGCGAATATTCTGTAATCTCGTTTTTCTTTGCGAATGCGACCCGCAGGAATCGCCGGGTTGATCCTGAGTCCCGCCGCAAAAGCAAGAAGCTTGTTATGAGAAGGGTTGCGACTTATATCGGCAGCCGACCATGTTTCGGATGGAATAAGGGCTTCGGTTGCCCAGATGTCAGCATCGCTCTCGCACGAGTTTGCTTCTGACTGATCCAGATCATCGAAAAAGGCAGTACATTCTTCGCTGTCAAAATGAAGCGCAATGTGTGCCAGTTCGTGACAGAGTGTGAACCAGAAATTGTCCAGCCTGTCATGACGCAGTGTCAGTGCGACCAGCGGTGCACCGTTTTGCAGCTGGATGGCAGCCCCGTCCAGATGCGTGTGAGACAGATGTTTTTCGACGACGAAATGGATGCCGCTTTTCAGAAGGTATTCCTTTGCCAAGATAGGCCCGTTATCCAGATAACTCAGCCGAACGAGGTCGTGCATAAACCCGAGACTTACTGTGCCGGATTTGTAGGCTGGAATTCTTTGTTCCATAGCCAGGAGTGATACCCGGATTCTCCAAGCTGCAAGCGCATAACCGTCAGATTCGCTCCCTGCCCGTACATGCTGGCGCAGCAAGGCAGGTTGTAAGGCTTCGCTTCCGAGGGGCGCGGCCCATGTCCCTAGCAGATCCTCAACCTGTTTTTTCGCTTCAGCGAGCGCTCCATTGAAATCAGGCAGCCAGTCTCTTCTCAGTATTTCTGCCAAGGGGAAACGCTCCCACTCCACAATGGTCGTATTCTGAGCGAGTTTATAGCCTGGTTCCTGAAGAAGCACTTCCGCCGGGATTCCCAACCCTTCATGAAGCTTACGGATCATGCTGATGCTCAGAGGACGCTGACGCGACAGGACCTCGGAGACCTTGCTGCGGCTGCCCAGGAAAGGGATCAAATCTTTCTGCTTCAGCTCCATTTGCTCCATGCGGAACTTGATCGCTTCAACTGGGTCGGGCAGGTCGATGGGGTGGACTTTCTTTTCGTACAGCTCCACCAGCGTGACGAGCAGTTCTAATTCGTCACCTTCAGGGGTATCCGGATCGGCATCCATCAACTCGTTAATGCGCGCAAGTGCCTTATCGTACCCAACTTCTGTCTTTATAACCTTCGGGATCATCAAACCACCTCGACGTCTATTGCGTCGTACTCCTTGTGCGTTCCTACAAATCGGATCAAAACCACAGCGCTTTTGTAGCTGATCTTGACCACCAACCGGTACTTGTTGCCGCATATATTGAAGACCACCCTACTGTCCTTCACAAGGCTGGCACTTCGATACTGGTCCTTGATCTCGGCCGGATTCTGCCAGGAAGCTGCTTCAGCCTCTGAATACCATGTTTTGAGTGCATCTTCTGCGTCGGGAAACCTCTCCCAGAATTCTCGCAGAGTCCTTTTGGCAACAACTCTCATATATTTGTATATCAGTTCCCGTTTTGATTACAACAAAATGTATTCCCATTTTGGGAAAAACACCATCCTTACGCCGCCCACTTTTGCCCTCTGCTGGCGTAATCCAGCATGGTCTCGAATATTGCGTCGCATTTCACCTTGAACAGTACCCGGTCGTAGCTGACTGGCAATTTTTTATCCAGAACCTGTTCCACTGCGGCCCGAACCCGCTTCTGCGATTGGTTATCCTTGAACCAGTCCTGCACCAGCACTTTCGGCTCTCCCTGCTTCAGCCGCTTTAAAAGAGCCTTGGCCGCCAGCTTGACCTTTTTCTCCTCTTCCCCCGTCATCGTGTCTTTCTTGAGAAGGTCGAACAACTCAAGCTCGTCCTCGGTCAATCCCTCCCTGGCTGCCCGTTCTTCCTCTGCCTGCATTTCCCTGGTGAATTTGACCAGTTCTTCAAAATAGTTCTCATTGGCGGTTCCGCCGGCATTGTAGGTATCGATGATCTGCTGCAGCCGCTGGGCAAAGTCGGCGCGGGTCACGTTCTGTTGCAGCATTAGCTCCAGCTTGCTCTGCACAAAGGCCCGCAGATCGGTGATCTCGATGTTCTTGTAATGCGAGGTTTTGAAATCCGCTCGCAACTTCTCGAAATCAATCTTGCTCAAGTCCCATTTTTTCCCTTTGGCGATAATCCGGTACTCGGGTGTCTGGTCACCTGCCGCAAATTTGCCGGTATTCTCGACCACCACGCTTTCATCCAGCAATTCACCAATCCGGATACTGACCTGGTCGATATCCGTCTGTTCAATGATTCCGTCGATCACCCCGCGCAAGTACTGAAACACGGCCACTTGTCGTACCACCGGCCTGCCGAGTATCTCGGGCTTGGATGCCTCATAAAGCGATGTTATGGTGTTTTCATAGACGTTGAACGATTTCCGCCACTCCTCATTCCCCAGCAGCGTGTCCGCAAAATCGGTGAAGAGCCCGAT
>JAJZTK010000194.1 GCA_021849045.1 Deltaproteobacteria bacterium
GATCTCTCAGATTCCTCTTCCCGTGCTGTCGCGTCACAGGTATACAACGGCCTGGTCAAGTACGACAAGAACCTGAAGCTGGTCGGTGACCTGGCCGCGTCGTGGGACGTCTCAGCCGATGGCCTGACCATCACCTTTCACCTGCGGCGCGGGGTGAAATGGCACGATGGCCAGGAGTTCACCGCCCGGGATGTCCTCTATACCCACCGGGTCACCGTCGATCCCAAGACCCCGACCGCCTACGCCGAGGATTTCAAGCAGGTCAAGGCGATCACCGCCCCTGATCCCTATACGGTGCGCGTCACCTATGACAAGCCGTTTGCCCCGGCTCTTGCCTCCTGGGGAATGGAGGTCCTGCCGGCCCATCTGCTGGACGGCAAGGACATCACCAAGAGCGAGCTGGCCAGGCACCCGATCGGCACCGGGCCGTATCGCTTCAAGGAATGGCTGGCCGGACAGCGGGTCGTGCTTGAGGCGTTCGATGGCTACTTCGAGGGGCGGCCGTACATCGACCGGTACGTGTTTCGGGTCATCCCGGACACCGCCACCATGTATATGGAGCTTAAGGCCGGCGGCGTGGACATGATGGGGCTTACGCCGGTCCAGTACCAGCGTCAGACCACTGGGCGCGACTTTCTGTCCCGCTTTTCCAAATACCGCTACCCGGCCTCGTCCTACGTCTACCTGGGCTACAATTTGCGCAACCCGCTCTTTGCGGACAAACGGGTCCGGCAGGCGATCTCCGCAGCCATCAGCAAGGACGAGATCATTCATGGCGCCCTTCTCGGCATGGGCCAGGTTGCCCATGGTCCGTTCAAGCCGGGCACCTGGCCGTACAATCCGGGTGTCAAGGATATCGGCTACGATCCGGCACGTGCACTGGCGCTCCTCGGCGAGGCGGGCTGGCGCAGGGGGGGCGACGGCATCCTGACCAGGGATGGCAGGCCGTTCCAGTTCACCATTCTGACCAATCAGGGGAACGACCTGCGCCTAAAGACCGCCCAGATCATCCAGTACCGCCTGAAGAAGATCGGTATCGACGTCAAGATCAGGGTGGTCGAGTGGGCTTCGTTCCTGAAAAACTTCATCGACAAGGGGGATTTCGAAGCGATCGTCATGGGGTGGACCATACCGCCCGACCCGGACCTGTTCGATGTCTGGCATTCCAGTAAGACCGGTCCCAAAGAGCTCAACTTCGTCGGGTTCAAGAATCAGGAAGTGGACCGGCTGATCGTGGAGGGACGCGGCACGTTCGATCAGGAGCATCGGCGGCGCTGCTATTTCCGCATTCAGGAGATCCTGGCTGACGAGCAGCCCTACACCTTCCTCTACGTCCCCGATGCGCTGCCGGTCGTCCAGGCCCGCTTCCGGGGGATCGAACCGGCGCCGGCCGGCATCTCCTACAACTTCATCCGCTGGTATGTGCCAAAAGAGGAGCAACTTACCGACCGCTGACGATGCGGCACTCATCTGCCAATCCGCCCCCAATCCATTTCCCCCTATTCACAGGTAGACTCGTTTCTCCACGTTCCCCCTCCGAACCTTCCCTTTACGGTGAGGGTGCCTGTCCTGCCGAACTGTTCCGCGAAAGATCATTGTCCGTCCCATTGTGAGCCGCATCCGCATGCCGTTCTGGCTTAATGCAGGGAAGGTTCATGAACCTATTCGGATTGGGAGCGGCAAACCGGGGCCGCTCGCATTGATTCTCAAAACTGCTTTTAGGTCCACGAACGACACGAAAAATAAGCATTGCTGCAGGTCAGCAATTCACCGAACAAATTGTACTATGATGCTGCATATTCTACTGATTCGGTTCGTGTCTTTTGTGCCTTCGTGCGTTTCGTGGACAACTGCTTTTTCCAGGTTGATATGCCACTGGATCAAAAAAAACGGGGAAAGCCATGAGGCCTTCCCCGTTGTGATTCAAGACATCCGTTCAGCTGTTACTTCTTCTTCGGATGCTTCTTCTCTTCCTTCTTCGGCTCGACTACCGCCTTTTTCGCGCTCGGCACTGTCCAGTTGTTCAGGTCATGTGCGATGCCGTGGCACTCGCCGCAACGCGGGAACTTGGCCAAAATTCCGGCCGGGTGCGGTGTTCCGTGGCAGTCCTGGCACTTGGGAATCGTCTTGTGCTTGGTCTGGTGGCAGGTCACGCAGAGGAGCGCGCGGTGCTTGGCCTTGCTGACGACCAGCAGGTCGTAGGCTTTCTTGTGGCAGGCGGCGCAGAACTTGGAGTTCGTGTCGTTGCCGTACACTACGTTCTTCGGCTGGTGGGCCTTGTGGCACTTCTTGCAGTCAGCCTGAACGATGTCGGTGGAGTGCGACTTGTGGCACTGGGTGCAGTTCGGGATCTTGCCATGGACGTCATGGCAGTAGGAACAGGTCAGGGCCGAGTGCTTGCTCTTGAACTCCTTCAGCTGTGCGATCTGCTGGGAGTGGCAGGTGAGGCACGGATCGGTTATGTCGCGGCCGAAGCTGATTACTTTCGGCATGTGCGGGTTCTTGTGGCAGCCAAGGCACTTGTCCAGCTTGTAGTGGGGCTTGCCCTCGTGACACTTGCTGCACTGGGGAATGGGATGCTTCACCGTAGGGGGGTGGCCCTCATGGCAGTCCTGACAGCCGACGGAGGTCTTGTGCTTGCCGCCTTTGGCTTCGATGTCTGCTGGTGGTTTGGCGTGACACATCACGCAGTCGGTGTTGGCCAGTTTTTTGCCGGGTTCGGCAGCCAGTGCCACGGCTGGCAGGAGAAGGGCCAGACAGGCGAGAATCAAGGTTTTGAAAAAGTTTGCTGCGTTCATTGTTCCTCCCTTACAAAAAGAAATTTGCATGCGGCGCCGCTCTGCGGCTTTCCGATGAATAAAGTTATGGTGTTTACAGAATAGTGCACCTGCTTGTAGCACATCCGCTTATGGTGCGTCAATGAAAGATATATCATGTGTTAATCACTGCGGGTTGTTGCTGCCGTCAAGGCATGAAAATCTGGTACCAGGCCGTCCAAAGGGTCAGCGGGCATGTGCTTCCACGTACTCGCGGATCAGGGTCAGGTCTGCCGGCATGACCCGGCAACGGGCGGGCAGCTTGTCGAGCCCGGCAAGGGCCGGGGGGAGCGCAGGTTCGTGGCCGGTGGCCCGGGCAACGGCGTCGCCGAACTTGGCCGGATGGGCCGTGGCCAGACAGATGGCAGGCAGCCCTTCCCGTTCGCTGGCCAACGCCGCATGCACACCCACTGCCGTATGGGGATCGAGGAGATAACCGGTTTCGCGGTAAAACGCGGCAATGGTCTCCAGCGTCTCCTGTTGGTTGACCGACCTGGACAGAAAGTCGTTGCGGACCTGACGCATTTCTTCGTCACTGAAGGTCAGACGGCCGGTGTCGGCAAAGCTGGCAAGGGCGCTCCGTACGCGGTCGGGATCTTCATTGAACAGATAAAAGAGATAGCGTTCGAAGTTGGAGGCGATCTGGATGTCCATGGATGGGGACACGGTGGACACCACCGTGCCGATTGAATAATCGCCGTTGTTGACCATCCGGCTGAGGATATTGTTTTCATTGGTGGCCAGGAGAAGCTTCCTGATCGGGAGTCCCATCCGCTTGGCCAGATAGCCGGCAAAAATGTCGCCGAAGTTACCGGTGGGGACCGAGAAGATCACCTCGCTACCGCTCTCACCGGCCACTTTGAACCAGGAGTAGAAGTAGTAGACCACCTGGGCCAGTACCCGTGCCCAGTTGATGGAGTTTACCGCTCCCAGGGCGTGGCGCTCCTTGAACGGGATATCGTTGAACAGCGTCTTGACGATATTCTGGCAGTCGTCGAAGGTGCCCTCGGCCGCAATATTGAAGACGTTGGTATCGGTGACCGTGGTCATCTGCAACGCCTGTATCGGAGAGGTCTTCAGGTGCGGATGAAGAATGAAGATGTTGATGTTCTCCTTGCCCCGTACGCCGTAGATGGCAGCGCTCCCCGTGTCGCCCGAGGTGGCGCCGACGATGTTCATCCTCTCGTTCCGCTCCCGGAGCAGATATTCGAACAAGTTGCCGAGCAGTTGCAGCGCAACATCCTTGAAGGCCAGCGTCGGCCCATGGAAGAGTTCCAGAAGGTGTACGCCATTGACCTTGACCACCGGCGTTACCTCGGGATGGTCGAAGCTGGCGTAGGACCGGACGATGAGCTGCTTCAGGTCCTGTGGAGGGATATCCGTGGCAAAAAGGGAGATGACCCGGAAAGCCAGGTCCGGGTAGGAGAGGGTGCGCCACTGGGCAAGGGTTTCCCGGTCAACAGTGGGAATGGTGGCCGGCAGGAGCAGCCCCCCATCGGTGGCAAGGCCCATCATGACTGCGTCCTTGAAACCGATCGGTGCGATCTTCCCTCTCGTGCTGATGTAGTGCATATGGTCCTCTTTGTGTTTCAACGCGTTAGAAGCGCATGTGCCAGGGACATGAGGATGCGTCGGGGCTGCAATCGGTCCCCGTTTGCGGATTGCCTACAATCACCAGGCGGCCCTCAACCCGCAACCGTCCTTCGGTAAACAGGCGCACGGCCTCGGGGTAAATCCGGTGCTCCTCGATCTGAATCCGGTGGGAAAGGCTTTCCACGCTGTCTCCTTCGAGAACCGGCACTGCTGCCTGAACGATGATCGGTCCGGTGTCGGTGCCGGCATCGACGAAGTGGACGGTACAGCCGGTGACCTTGACCCCATACTCCAGCGCCTGCTGTTGGGCATGGAGTCCGGGAAAGGCGGGGAGCAGGGCCGGGTGGATATTCATGACCGCATTGGGGAAGGCATGCAGGAGGACCGGTGTGACGATGCGCATGAAACCGGCCAGTACCACCAGGTCAACACCATGCTCATGGAGTATGTTTACCAGGGCAGCGTCGTATTCATCGCGGCCGGAGAATGAGCGGTGATCGAGGTGGATGGCAGGGATGCCATGCTTTTTCGCCCGCTCCAGGGCAAAGGCATCGGCCCGGTTGCTGATGACGCAGGCGATGCGGGCCGGGAGTCTGCCTGATTCATGGGCGTCGATAAGCGCCTGCAGATTCGTGCCGCTGCCGGAGACCAGGACGCCTATGTTCACTGTTCGTTGGTCGCTGTTCATGTTTTTGAGGAACGTCTGCTTGGCAGGATGCAACGCAAAAAAGACAGAGACAGGGACGGAACCGGGATCAGGGACTGGAAACGTCCCTTACCGGCCCCGTGTCCCGAATCCTATACCAGCTCGACGCACTCCTTTCCGTGCTCGCACTTGGCAATCTCGCCAATGACGAAAGCCTGCTCGTGCAGCCCGGAGAGGCGGATCATTATCTCGTCGATATCACGATTGGGTACGGCCAGTACCATGCCGATACCGCAGTTGAACGTGCGAAACATTTCCGTGTCATCAATGTTGCCCCCGTCCTGAAGGGCACGGAAGATGGCGGGCATTTCCCAACTGGTCCGGTTGATGAGCGCTTTGCAGCCGTTGGGAAGGATGCGCGGGATATTTTCCAGTAGCCCGCCGCCGGTGATATGGGCAATGCCGTTGACGGAAAAATCGCGCAGCAGATTCAGGACGCTCTTGGCATAGATGCGGGTCGGGGTGAGGAGCTCGTCGGCAACGCTTTTCTCGACGCCGGGGATGATCCCGTCGATCGGGAGCGCCATCCGCTCCATGAGCACCTTGCGGGCCAGCGAGTAGCCATTGGAGTGGAGGCCGGATGAGGCGAGACCGATCAGGGTGTTGCCAACGGTGATGCTTGATCCGTCGATGATGTTGTCACGCTCCACCACCCCCACGGCAAAACCGGCAATGTCGTATTCGCCGGCGGCGTAGAAGCCGGGCATCTCGGCGGTTTCGCCGCCGATCAGGGCACAGCCGGCCTGGATGCAGCCTGCCGAGATCCCCTTGACAATGTCGGCGGCCTTGGCCGGCTCAAGGTGGCCGGTGGCCAGATAATCGAGGAAGAAGAGCGGTTCGGCTCCCTGGACCACGATGTCGTTCACGCACATGGCCACCAGATCGATTCCCACCGTGTCGTGGCGATCGGTCAGGAAGGCGAGCTTCAGCTTGGTGCCCACCCCGTCGGTTCCCGAGACCAGGACCGGGTGCTTGTATTTGCTGGTGTTGAGCGAAAAGAGTCCACCAAAGCCACCGATCTCGGTCATCACTTCCGGGCGGAAGGTAGCCTTGACCAGCGGTTTGATCATGGAAACGAACGAATTGCCTGCAGCAATATCGACCCCGGCATCCTTATACGTCATGCGTTTACTTCCCACGTCACATCTCCTTTTGTCCTGAAGGACGGAGAAATATACGGCATCCTTTGGAAAATGTCAAACCATACTATGCCGTGCAACGCCATGAAAAAAGGTGTTTACAAGGTTTTTCCGTTTCCCTAATATGCGGCG
>JAJZTK010000195.1 GCA_021849045.1 Deltaproteobacteria bacterium
TTGTCGCGTTGGTCGGGCTGGCGGGAGTGCCGCTTACGGTGGCGGTTGGCGCCGCATAGCTATAAGTCGCGAAAAATAGAGTCACGAAAAACAGCACGGCGAACAAGAAGCATTCGTACACACGTTTCGAAGCCGGTAAGCCAGACATCGTTCCCTCCTCGACTAACTCGCCAAAAAACTGAATAAAAGGCCCATCGAATATCTACGCAGTTTCCTGCCTCGCTACCCATCTCCTCGTGAGTATCGGAACTGTTAATTTTTGCTTACACACAACTATAGCCGCCAACTGAAAATATGCAAATGAGTCAGGAGTAAGAATTGTAACAAAAGGTATACAAAAAAATTATGGCGACAGTGCCCGGTGTCCACGATGCAACATGCCGATATCATTGAAGGAGATTTTGTGGGGCCTGCGGGATTCAGGTTGCGTCGATCTTTTTCGGCATCCGCCCTCCATTGACAGCGCAATCATGTTGAATATATTTAATTTATCAAGGTTAAGTGCTGTGAAGGACCGGAGGGAAAAATGCCGCGATTGAGTCCCCGCATCAGGACCGCTCTTCCCGTAATGCTCAACACGGAATCGGCAACCATCGAGATGCTGATCACCGACCTCGGTGTGGGTGGTGCCTTCATCAACGCCCGTTCCTCTGCCTCAGACGGCATGCTCGGTGTTGATACGCCCGTTTCGCTGCATTATGAAGTGCTGGGGAAAGGAGCTCTTGACCATCACGGAATCATTGCCCGGAAGGAAAACGGGGGGTACGGATTAAGCTTCTGCGACCTGGATACCGGTACGAGAAACAGGCTTTGGAGATTTATCGCCGACAACCTGTCCGACATCAGCGGGTGTCCCTATTGTGGCCGGGAATTCAATGCCAGGCAGACCGTCTGCAGCAGCTGCGGCTGGGAGCTCACCTTCGCTTCGCCGGGATATTTCGATTATTACGAGAAAAAATGCATGCTTGCCGGGTTGTACGCAAAACTGTCGGGGCTGGGCCTGGAACAACTGCGCAGAATCAGCGGCTTCATCGAGGCGGATGCCGTAAACCCGAAGGATAATGAAGAGATCCAGGAGTTTGTCGGCACCAGCAAAGCGATGTTGGATGTGTTTTCCAACATCAGGAAGGTGGCCCCCACCGACCTCTGCGTGCTTATCCTGGGCGAAAGCGGCACCGGCAAGGAAATGACGGCGCAGGCGATTCACGAAAGGAGCCCCCGGAAAGACAAGCCCTTTGTGGCGATAAACTGTGGCGCGATTCCCGACACCCTGCTCGAAGCTGAGCTTTTCGGCTTCGAAAAGGGGGCCTTCACGGGGGCGTACAGCCGCAAGAAGGGAAAATTCGAGATTGCGGACGGTGGCACCATCTTCCTGGACGAGATCGGCGAGATGCCGGTCGCTCTCCAGGTCAAGCTGCTGCGGTTTCTCCAGGACAAGACCATCGAGAGGATAGGTGCCGTGGGGGGGAAGAGCATCGATGTACGGCTCATTGCCGCCACCAACCGCGACGTCAGTTCCGCAATCGCAGAGGGGAGGTTCAGAAATGACCTCTATTACCGGCTGGACGAATTTACCATCCAACTCCCACCGCTCCGGGAAAGGGGCGATGACAAGCTAATCCTGGCGAAATACTTTCTGAGCAAATTCGGCAGGGAGATGGGAGTGACAAAGACATTCACGAAAGAGGCCCTGGAAGCGATCCATGGTTACGAATGGCCGGGGAATGTCAGGGAGATCATCAACAAGGTGAGGCGGGCGCTGGTGATGGCCGGGGGCAGTGCCATAACCCCTGTGGATCTGGACCTGGACGTCCCGAGAGCAGGCAAGGCGGGGGGAAACAACATCCTGAGCCATGCGGTAGCCCAGCTTGAGGTCGAGAAGATCAAAGAAGTCCTCAACGGTTGCGGGCATAATATCTCAAAGGCAGCCGAGATCCTGGGGATAACCCGTCAGACCCTTCACCGGCGCCTGAAGACGTACGGTATTCACTAGCCCCAAAAACGGAAAAACCACCTGAGTCAGAGAACCCAGGTGGTTTTCTTGCCTGAAAAAAATCAAAATCCTGAAAAGCTATCTCTCACAGAGCACACAGAGGGCACTGAGAAAATCGAAAACATCAAACTGTTTTTGCGAACGAATCATTTGATGCTGGAAATGGATAAAGCCAGTTTCTCGGTGAATCCCCCTTCCGTAAGAGAGAAGGTTCTCGTAACGCCCCTGTTCCCCTCGTCCCACAGCTTGATCCGGGAGCCCGCCGTTTCGAACTTCCTGGGGAACAGCATGTTTCCGGGGGAGAGACCATCGAGCCCGTGCCCGACCACGTGTCTCAGCTCTTCGTCGGTTGCTTTTGTCTCCGACGGGAGTGGGACGATCCAGGATTGCGGGTCATTCGCAATCGTGGATTGCGTCTTCTCCACTCCTGCCGGAGTTGTGCCTGGTTCCTCCGCCCCCCCCAATGCTGGGGCGAGGCATATGAGCAACCAGGCGACGGCAATGACTTTGGAAGCGGTTTTCTTCATTGGGCCTCCGGTGTCGACAATTTCTGCAAGAAAAAATCAGCAAAGAAAATGCCATTACCTAACTGCTGGTCTTTGTTGAATTTTTTCAGAATGTGCCTGTGCCGGTGTAACCTGTCCGTACACGAAAACGGCCGGACGAGGAGCTCCGATTGGGCAGCAAAACCAGTTGTGTCGGCGTTTCGGGCGGAAAAATTATTCTTGTAAAGAAAATGTAACAGCTACTGCACATAGGTCCATGTGACGGCATCGGCCGCTACAGGATCTTGTTGAGAGGATACTCGATGATCCCCTGGGCGCCCAGTTTCAGCAGCTCCGGCACGATGCGCCGCACCTCCTTCTCGTGGAGGATGCTCTCGACGGAGACCCAGTCCGAGTTGTAGAGGTGGGCCACCGTCGGGTTGTTGAGGCTCGGGAGGATCCTCGTGATCGCCTCCACCCGGTCGTTGGGGGCGTTCATCTTGAGCCCCACCATCCCCTCGGCGGCCAGCGCCGATTTCAGCAGCGTGGCGATGGTCTCGATCTTCTCCCGCTTCCACGGATCGTTCCACGACTCCCTGTTGGCGATCATCACCGGCACCGACTCCATCAGGTCACAGACGATCCGCAGCCCGTTGGCCCGGATGGTGGAGCCGGTCTCCGTCACTTCAACGATGGCGTCGCAGAGGCCGTCCACCACCTTCGCCTCCGTGGCCCCCCAGGAAAACTCCACGTTCACCGGGATGTTCCGCTCGGCGAAGTAGCGCTTGGTGAAGCCGACGAGCTCCGTGGAGATGGTGGCGCCGTGCAGGTCCTCGGGCCCCCGGACCGGCGAATCCTGGGTCACCACCAGCACCCAGCGGGCCGGACGCCGCGAGACCTTGGAATAGACCATCTCGCAGACCTCCACCACGTCCGAGTCGTTCTCCCGCACCCAGTCGCGGCCGGCAATGCCGACGTCGATGGTGCCGCGCTCCACGTACTTCCCCATCTCCTGGGGACGGATCAGCTTGCAGTTGACCTCTTCGTCGTCGATGGTCGGGAAGTAGCTCCGCGACGAGACGGTGATATTCCACCCCGCCTTGCGGAAGAGCTCCACCGTGGCGTTTTCCAGGCTCCCCTTGGGGATGCCTAAGGAGAGAAGATTGCTCATTTCTTGTAGACCTCCTTCGGATCGAAGAGGGGGTTCGAGTGCTCCACCCACTGGCCGTCCTCCCATCGCACGTAGAAACAGCTCCGGTTGCCGGTATGGCAGGCGGCCGGGCCGTTCTGCTTCACCCTGATCACCACCGAGTCGGCGTCGCAGTCGGTCAGCACCTCCACCACCTCCTGGGTGTTCCCCGACTCCTCACCCTTCATCCAGTACTTGTTGCGGGTCCGGCTGAAGAACCAGGTCTTCCCCGTCTCCAGGGTCAGATTCAGGGTCTTCTCGTCCATGAACGCCACCATCAGCACCTCGCCGCTGGCGTGGTCCTGGATGATCGCCGGGATCAGCCCCCCCATCTTCTCGAAATCGATCTTGATCATGGTTGTGCGTGTACGCCTCCTCTCGAATGTAGCGGTGAATAGACAGAGCCTGTTTAATACCGTGGCGGGCTGCAGGGTGTCAACACGAATTGGGGGGAGGGAAGAGCCTCAAGTGAGCGGGGCTCGGGGCTCGGAACCTGGATGCCGGGGCTCGGGACTCGGGGCTCGGGGGTGGAGCGGGAAGAGGTTGGGGTGGAGGTGGAGGAGTAAACCTCCGCACGCATAATGGAAAAACAGGAGATTCAAAAATTAATATTAAAATGTTTGACAAGCTTAATTTTACGATTTAAATTTCGGGCCATATTTTTTAAAACAAAAAGTGACTAAATTTTGACCACCGACTGTCGAGGCCAGGATGGCCTCCAATCTGCCGGGTTGTAAATATCACAATCTGTGGTCGGGATAGCTTCAGGGACGAAGCCTGCCTAACTTTTTCGGTAGGCTATTTTTGTAATTGGTTGACTTCTATGGTTATCAAATTGATCTTCTAAAGGAGGCTTACAATGAAAAAGATTCTGATTTTGCTGATGGTTGCAGGGATGTTCCTCTGCAGTGCACATGCCTTCGCGCTCTCGTCCTACTCCCAGGAAATCACTTTCGGTGAGAACGGCTACAAGGTTAATCCGTTTGACTCCGTATCGCTAAATTTCGATGGATTGAATGCCAACCTCCTTGACGCGACCCTTGTCTTTGATGTTGCCGCGGTTACGAACGGCAGTTTCAAAATCTACGGCGTGAAGAATTTCGGCGTAGTATACACCGATAACGACCTCGTAGCCGGCAGCGGATTTCATGCAGGCTTGACCTCATTTTCTTCGGCCGATGAAAGCCTCGACCTTGCCGCTCTGAATAGCTCCATTTCCGATGGCACACTGGGCCTGTATTTCACGCAAATGGTCGGCTCGACGACCATCAAGTCCGCTAAGCTTTCCGGCACCGTCGCCCCGGAGCCGGTTTCCATGGCCCTCGTTGCCGCCGGGCTGGTGGGGTTGCCGTTTGTGAGAAGATTCCGGAACAGTCTGCACTGAAATTCAATGCACTGGTGTAATGGCGAGGATTTGCGATGAACAAGATTCGTATTGTCATGCTGTTTCTGACTCTGTACCTGGCGACGACGACCGGCGCGTGGGCACTGTCGAATTACAACTACACCGACACGCTAAGGCTCGATGGTTTGACCCTCCATTCGAGAGAAACCCTTGAACTTAACTACGAGGGCGTGGATCCTTCCCAATATTTCACGAAGGCGATTCTCACCCTCAGGGGTTCGGCCACCCATCCCCTGTACTTCCCCACCGCGCTGATCGGTGTCAGTACTCTTGACCCTGATAAGGTCCTCTACGCCGGCACCCTTGTTTTCAACGAACGCAACGTAGCAAACCTGAGCCTCAACGTGGCTGCTTTGAACAGATATCTCCTCAAGAACCCGTGGGATGATATCCGGCTCAACCTGGTCGTGGGACTCGGTGACGTCACCTTGACCAAGGCAACCCTCAAAGGGACCGTGGCGCCGGAGCCCGCCTCCATGGCGCTGGTGGCTGCCGGTCTGGTGGGGCTTCCCTTTGTCCGTCGCTGCAGAAAAGCAATCGGCTCGTAAACGCTGAGGGGGGGAACAATCATGAAAGCTTTTCTTGTGGCAATCGCAGCGGTCATCGCTTTCGGGGGAGAGGCACTTGCCCTGTCGTCGTCATCGTATGAGATGACTTTGAATAATATCGGCAGCAAGATTAATAACGGAAAGGATCCAATCACCTTTTCCTTCACTGGGATCAACGTCCCGTTTATCGGCGGATCCTCATCGCCGACCATTTCCCTGGTGTTCAGCCAAGGTTCTACCGGTTTTACCGACAAACTTTCGCTGCTGTTCGGGGATACGTTTCTGAAAGACATAACAGCATCGGACACCAGCTACACGTTCAGCGGTGACAAGCTTGCCATGCTGAACGCCGATGTACTGGCTAATCATGCCGCTTCGTTCAGGCTCTCTTACAAAGAGGGTGGTGCTTCCACAATCGCGTCTGCCACCCTGAAAGGCACCGTCGCCCCCGAGCCGGTATCGATGGCGCTGGTGGGGGCGGGGCTTGCCGGGCTTCCCTTTGCCCGCCGGCTGAGAAGGTCGTTCAAGCAGGCCGCCTGACGCCGTCCGGCTGGAGCAGGAAACGGCAGTATTGTTTTGTCGAGTAAACCCCACGGAGGGGGTGATCGCCGCGATCACCCCCCTTTTTACCTTTAGCAATGAGAGGCCTTACGTCTCACATCGCACGTCTAACGTCTCATAACAAAGAGGTACGGATTTTGGCAGCGCGTAAATTTTTGTCGGCTTTCCTCGCAGTAATCGCAGTAACCCTGCTG
>JAJZTK010000036.1 GCA_021849045.1 Deltaproteobacteria bacterium
AGGAACCGGGATCGGCATGCAGGAGACGATGAAGACCACCGCCGCCATCAGTCCCACCAATGGCTTGACCGAGAGATCGTCTTTTGCCAGGACGTTCAGCTGTCGCACGCCGAGCGCCACGAACGGCGCCGCCACTGCGAACCAGAGAGCGGCCCATGGAAGGGGGAGTATCCCCTCGCTGATGTGCATGGCGTGGGCCGGGGTGGCCATTGCCAGGAGCAGGAATGTCAGGGTGACGCGATACATTGAGACCTCAAAACCTTTATGGGACACGGATGAATCGGCGTGGGAGTTGACCGGGCGGGTTTTGAGGCCCGATCTAACTTCCTTGTTGGGCATGCTCAGGAACAAATTTGATTTCAAGGTGGCAACCGACGGCATGAGCATACTTTTTGAGGGTGGTTAGGGAAGGGGCATGCTTCCCGGCTGCTTCCAGCCTTGATATCGCGCTCTTTGTTGTTCCCATGATTTCAGCGACGGCTTCCTGCGAAAGACCTACTCGCGCACGAGCTGCAAGCATTTCTTTTGCCAGTGCATATTCCTCTTCCAAGTCTTGGTATGCCTTTTTGAATTCTTCGCGTTTCTTGGCTTTTTCAAGAAATGCTGAATGGTCATGGGTTACTGGTTGATATTTCAAGTTAGCCATTTTGAACCTCCTTTAATCGTTTTCGGGCTATTTTCAGTTCTTGTTCTGGGGTAGCTTGCGTTTTCTTTACAAACGCATGCAGTACGATAATCTTTTGGCCGACAACGAAACAATAAAACGCACGACCAATTCCCTCCCGGCCGCGAGGCCGTACCTCACAAAAACACCACCACCCATTGCCCGTGAATGCGGCATGCGCAGGTTCGGCCCGAATTCCATAAGTAGTTCAAGAATACGTGCATAGTCGGCAAGAATGCCATCAGGCCAAGATTCAATCTCAGCCAGCACACGAGCATGGAAATATTCGATGGTGTAATTCATGTGGCAAAGTTAGCAAATATGAGAACCATTGTCAATTTCGAGGAATTTAATCGATCTTATCGCACAACGGCGGCTGCGGTTGAACCGCGACCGTAGGGAGTCGTGTTCTAACAGCGTGTTGGCTCTTGTCATTGTCGTTTCCACAGAATCGGTGAGTCCCCGAATTTCCTTTTGTAATCGAACCCAGTAAAGATGAACTGACCCAAGAAGTAGATACCGAATAGGTACTTGATGAGCTTTACATCAAGTGGGGGAAACTCCCCCAGGTAAAAACTGATAAAAATGGTGATCCATTGAAATGCATGCAAGGCCAAGCCTTTCATAGGATTTCCTGTATATGCGACTCCGAGACCTGGAACCAAGAATGAAAACAATATTGTTAGATTAAGGTCTCGTCCACCCTTCAACCGCCCAAAGCTGTAAAGCAGAAATACGGTCGGCAGCAATCCCAGAGCTATGTAGTTGAACGGCTTCGGTAGCATCATTAGAAAGACCAGCAGCATTTTTTGCCTTTCTTGCCTCTTTTCTTTTTATCGAGTCAACTCGTCATTGAGCAGTTTCCCTATACAAGTAATTTGTTTCTTATATAGGGAGTTCCACTTCTTCTGGCTGCCAACGTCTTCCTCAGCTCTTCGGTTGGGTAGGTTCGGGCCGTAGGCATCCGCCAGTCCCCGGTCGACGGAGTCCACAAAGGATTTGCGATATGACAGCTCTGCCGCCCAGACCTTGATGATGGACTGCCTGGGGACACCGAGGCGTTTTGCCTCCTTGCCCAGTTGCTGGATCATCCAGAGCGGGGAATCGACGTTGACACGCTTCTGTTCCTGCTCTGGCCGGCGTGCACGGGAGATATCCAGGTATGCCGTGAAATCCGTGGCCGATTGCCTTTTTTCAGCCCTACCGCTTTGCGTCGTTCAAATCCGCCGCAAACAGCTTCCCGGCGCCCCTTGACGCACAGAAGTCGCCGCACATGGTGCAGGTGGCCTCGTCCTCCGGGGTGCGGCTGGCACGGATGGCACGGGCATCCTCCGGGTAGAGGGCGAGCTGGAACTGCTTCTCCCAGTTCAGGTCGCGGCGGGCCTTGGACATCTCCATGTCCCGCTGGCGCCCCTTCTCCGGATACTTATTCATGTCGCCGATATAGGCGGCGATCCTGGCAGCCTTCACCCCCTGGCGGACATCCTCCTCGTTGGGGAGGGCCAGGTGCTCGGCCGGGGTGATATAGCAGATCAGATCCGCGCCGTAGCGGCTCGACTGGGCCGCGCCAATGGCGGCGGTGATGTGGTCGAAGCCGGGGGCCACGTCGGTGGAGATCGGGCCGAGCATGTAGTACGGCGCGCCGCCACTCATCCGCTTCTGCAGCTGGATGTTCCCCTCCACCTCGTCCAGCGGCACGTGACCGGGACCTTCCACCAGCATCTGGCACCCCATCTCCCGGCCGATCTCGGCCAGTTCGCAGTTGATGAGGAGTTCCTGGATCTGTGCCCGGTCCGAGGAGTCGTGGATGGCGCCGGCCCGGAGGCCGTTCCCCAAGGAGAGCACCGTATCGTATTTTTTCAGGATGGCCGTGACCCGGTCGAACTTCTCGTAGAGCGGATTTTCCCGGCCATTGGCCAGCATCCAGGCAACCATGCTCACCCCACCCTTGGAGACCAGGCCGCCGTAACGGTACCCCTGCTTGCGCAGCCGCTCGATGGTATAGAGGTTTATGCCGCAGTGGACCGCCATGAACGCCATGCCGTCGGCGCACTGCTGCTCGATCAGGTCGAAGAGCATCTCCTCGTCCAGCTTGTTCGGGTCACCGTACTTGCGAGCCGCCTCGCAGAACGCCTGGTACAGCGGAACGTTCCCCACCGGCAGGTCGACGCTGGCGATCACCTCCCGCCTCACCCGGTCCAGGTCGCCGCCGACCGAGAGCTCCATCAGGGTATCGGCCCCGGATTCCTGGGCGGCCCGCGCCTTGCGCACCTCGGCCGCGTAGTCGACAATGTCCGAGGAGGTGCCGATAGAGGCGTTCACCTTGGTCCTCAGCCCCTTGCCAATCCCTACGGCCTTCGGTTTCCTGGCATGGTTCCAGGGGATGACGATCTTCCCCTCGGCCACCATCTGCCGGACATACTCCGGGGCAACCTGTTCGTCAAAGGCAACGGTTTGCATCTGGGGGGTGACGACCCCTTCGCGGGCCAGTTCGATCTGGGTTTTCATCCTATCTCCTCGTTGTATTGATCTTGTGTGGGAGCAATTCATGAATTGCCCCTAGCTTTTGAATTTCCGGCAACTCTCTACGAACGACTCGGCTATTGCCGGGTTACTGCCGAAGTGGAGATGGATGTACGAGGCAAGACAGTTTTTGTAGCGGTACCCCTCCACCCCCAGGTCGACTTGCCCCCGGCGGACCCGGTAAAGCCGCTCCACCTCTGCCGGCATCGCTCCCATCTCCGAATAGTGGAACTCATGCCCCCTGGCCACACTCCCCTTGCTACCGATGATGGTGTCGCTGCGCAGCTTGATCTCCCGGTATCCCAGGGCCTTGCGGCGCGGCAGCATGCGGGTGGTCACGGGAAATATGCCAACAAAGGCATGGGCACCGCTCCCACCCTCGGGTGTCTTCTCCCCAGGAGAACGGGGCTGGAGATAAGGGCCGCCGTCGGCAGACGCTTGCTGAACTCCGCGGGTGAGATAGATGAAACCTCCGCATTCGGCGTAGACCGGCATCTCTCCTTCGATCAACTCCCTGATCTCGCGTTTCAGTCGCTGGTTGGCGGCAAGAGTGTCGGCAAAGAGCTCGGGGTAGCCGCCGGGAAGATAGAGACCGCTTACCCCGGCCGGCAGTGTGTTGTCAATGAGTGGCGAGAAGAAACAGAGCTCTGCCCCGGCCTCCTCCAGGTAGTTCAGGTTGCTCTCATAGGTGAAGCAGAAGGCCCTGTCCCTGGCCACCCCGATCCGGACCGGTGCGCCCACTGTTCTTCGTTCAGGTAGCGGTTCTGTCCGGGAGGCCGCAAGCTCGGTCGGCGTTGCCACGCTCCAGAACATCCCCAAATCGATGTTGTTTCGCGTAATCTCCACCAGATGATCCAGAAAATCCTGATCAAGCGGATTATCCTCGGCAGTCATCAATCCCAGGTGACGGGAAGGAATCGCCAGATGGTCGTTACGGGGAATGCAGCCGAGAACCCGAATCGTGGGCAGGGCTGATTCCACCGCCTCTCGCAGGAGACCGGCATGGTTCTCGCTGGCCACATTGTTGAAGATCACGCCGCTGACCCGCACGTCCGGATCGAACTCGGCAAACCCCTTGACGATGGCCGCGGCGCTTCGGGCAAGGCCTCTGGCATCAAGGACCAGGACCACCGGGGCACCGGTCAGACGGGCGATCTGGGCCGTGCTCCCCTCGTTGGAACGCCCGCCAATACCGTCGAACAGCCCCATGACCCCTTCAATGACCGCGAAATCCACGCCTTCCGTGTACCTGACAAAAATTTCCCGTACTGTCTGCGGGTCGCACATCCAGCCGTCCAGGTTGATCGATGGCCGTCCCGTTATCAACTGGTGGTAGCCGGGGTCAATAAAGTCCGGGCCGACCTTGAAGGGGGCGACCTTCACCCCTCGTCGTTTCAGGCACTCCATCAGGCCGAGGGTGATGGTGGTCTTGCCCGAGCCGCTCATGGGCGCTGCGATGATGACCGATTTCATCTCTTTCTCCTTACCCGTTCAGCAGCATGACGACTGCCTTGCCATCCTCGTAGTAATCGATGATGTTGAGGCAGGCGTAGGTCTGCTCGATGTTGAACAACGCGCCGAGTGGCGCGCCGATGGCGTCCAGAAGGATGAGCCGATTGATGCCGCCATGCGCCACCACTAGCACCTCTTCACCCCTGTGTCGATCCACAATCCGCCGGATGGCCGGCATTGCCCGGGCCTGCAGGTCGAGCAGGTTTTCCCCCTCCGGCACCCGATAGTTGACGATGTCGGCCAGCCGGGCCTCCCATTCGGCCGGATAGCGGGCAATGATCTCCGCCCAGGTCATTCCCTCCCAGATGCCGATGTTCAGCTCCCGGAGACTTGAGTCCAGCACCGGCTCCAGGCCGAAGTGCCCACCCAGGATGCCGGCACCGGTGGCACAGCGGGTCAGGTCGCTGGAGTAACAGGCCGCAAGCCTGACTCCTGAGAACCGCCCCTTCAACTGGTGGTACTGGTCCAGACCACGTTCGGTCAGCCCCACGTCGGCATGGCCGTTGTAGCGGGGGGTGCCGGCCCCCACCACCTCGCCGTGGCGGATGAGATACAGGCGTGTCTTTGGTGTCATGGTTCTCCTGTAGGGGCGGCGCTTGCTCCGCCCTTTTGGCAGTGGGGCATACGGTAGTCGGGCACAGCAAGCAGCGCCCCTACGGATTGTAACTCATCCCCAAGAGCAAGAGCAGGCAGAGAATCTCGTTCAGTTCGCTGACGCAGCCGATGACGTCGCCGGTAATCCCGCCCAGGCGCCGGTGAAACCACCAGCGGCAGAGGCCGGTGAATACGACGGCAGCAGACCAGCAGACGGCGCCCGGTACGCCGAGCAGGAGCCAGCCAAGCGCCAGGGCGGTCAGTTCGGCAATTGCCAGGTGGAAGAAACCGGCATCGGCACTACATGCGGCCCCCAGGCCATCCGGCCGGGCCTGCCGTGCCCCGACCGCCAGCTGCACCTGGGCCGTGCGGGCCAGAAGCGGGAACAGCATGAGCATCTCCCGTTTGCCGGCCAGCGGCACCTGCACCAGCGCCTGATACTTGAGGAACAGCCCCAGGAACAGCCCCACAGCACCGGCAGCACCGATGCGGGAATCCTTCATGACCGCCAGGAACCGCTCGCGACCGCCGCGGGCCGCCAGCCCGTCGCAGACATCGGCCAGACCGTCGAGATGGAGTACACCGGTGACCAGAGAGAGCGCCGTCACCAGGATGAGGTCCGCGACCGGCCTCGGCAGAATCGGCGCGAGACAGAAATCGAGCCCGGCCGAGAGCGCCCCGATGGTCAATCCGACCAGGGGGAAAAAGGCCATGGAACGCCCCAGGTCACCGTCGCGCCAGCGGACGGTGAAGGGGAGCGGAATGATGGTCAGAAACTGGAGAGCGGTGAAATAAAGACGCATGGTTCTCCGTAGGGGCACCCCCCTGTGGGTGCCCTGTCACGGGCGGCCACGGAGGGCCGCCCCTACGTCAATATTGTCCTTCCGAGACCCCGGCCTCGGCAAAGCTGGCCATCTCCTTCAGGACCTTGACCCCGGCCTCGATGAGCCCCATGGCCAACGCCGCGCCGGTCCCCTCACCCAGCCGGAACTGCAGGTCGAGAATCGGCTCGGCACCCAGCCGATCCAGCATGAAGCGATGGCCGATCTCCACCGACTCGTGGGCCGCAAACAGGTACTCCCTGGCCAGCGGTTGCAGCTCGCAGGCAATCAGTGCCCCGGCCGTGGAGATGAACCCGTCCACCACCACCGGTATCCGGCAGGCAGCCGCGCCGAGCACCAGACCGGCAATCCCGGCGATCTCAAGCCCCCCCACCTTGGCGAGCACGTCCAGCGGGTCCCGCGGGTCCGGCCGGTTTATGGCCAGCCCCTGCTCGATCACCCGGATCTTGTTCTCCAGGGCGGCGTCGTTGATGCCGGTTCCGCGATGGGTTACCTCCCTGGCCGACTTGCCGGACAGGACGGCAATGATGGCCGACGACGGCGTGGTATTGCCGATCCCCATCTCGCCGGTGCCGAGCATGGCCACCCCCCTTTCCTTGGCCTCAAGCGCCAGACTGATCCCCACCTCCAGGGCCGCCACCGCCTCTTCCCGAGTCATGGCCGGTCCCTTGGCAAAATTCCGGGTACCCCGGGCCACCTTGCGGACGACAAGTTCCGGAACCTGGCCAAAGTCGTGATCAACGCCGATATCCACCACCCTGACCACTACTCCACTGTGCCTGGCCAGGACATTCACCCCGGCCCCGCCCCGGAGGATGTTGAGCACCATCTGGGGGGTAACCTCCTTGGGAAAGGCCGACACCCCCTCTTCTACGACACCATGGTCGCCGGCAAAGGTATAGATCACCTTGTGCGCCGTATCCGGGGCCATGCTCCCGGTGATGGCGGCAAACCGCCGGGCAAACTCCTCCAGCCGGCCAAGGGCGCCGAGCGGCTTGGTCTTGTTGTCCAGGAGCTTCTGGGCCTCTGCCAGCAATGCCCGGTCGACGGGTTGGACCCTGTGTATCGTTTCAGTGAGCAGTTTCATTGTCGGTACCCCTCCATGACGTCCAATTGTTCGCTCTTCACCCCTTACTCCTCACACGTTACCCCTTCAGCTTCAGCGACAGGCCGGAAAAGGTCACGTACACCTCGTCCGCCGCTGCCGCGATCAGTCCGTTGGCCTCTCCCGCCAAGTCCCGGAAGGCTCTGGCCAGCTGGTTTTCCGGCACGATCCCCATCCCCACCTCGTTGCTGACGATGACCAGGGGGGTCTGCACCTCTTTGAACGCACCGGCAAGGGCCCTCACCTCGTCCAGCACCCGGTCGGGATTGTCGTAATGGAAGAGCAGGTTGCTGAGCCAGAGGGTGACGCAATCCAGGAGCATGGCAGCAAAATAGCCGTCGTGGCCGCGGATCGCCTCCAGGAGTTGAAGCGGCTCCTCCAGAGTCTGCCACTCAGGGCCGCGCCTGGCCTGGTGCCTGGCGATCCGGTCCGCCATCTCCCCGTCCCCGGCCCGGCCGGTAGCGAGATAGCAGAGGGGAGTGCCGAACTCCCCGGCCCTGGCCTCGGCCAGCCGGCTCTTGCCGCTCCGGGCACCGCCGGTTATGAAAAGGACCTTCGCCATAACAGAAATCCCCTGAAAAACGAAACCCCCGCCTCTCAGAAAAGAAACGGGGGTAAGAAATTGAACACTACCTGCCGGCCCCTCTTCCGCGGAGGTCCTCACATTTCTTGTACAGGCAGGTCTCCTGACTTACGGGTCACTTTACTAGCCGCGCCTTCCCGAAAAAACTCAGTGGCATCGTGCAGCGTTCATCACCGTTCACAGTTGCGGGACAGTGGGGGAATCGCACCCCCTTCCCTATTAGCCTCCGCGCAGCGGAAGCACCTGGACAAATATCTATTCGATTGTAGGGATGTTTTTAACAGAGCCCCCCGCCATTGTCAAACAGATTGTCACCGGCTCCAGCCTCCGTTGTCCCGCCCAGGAGCGCCTCAATCCTCTCCCAGACAGCATCACGACCATCCTTTGACAGGGCGGAAAAAAACGAGAGTGATTCCTTGGCTACCCCAAGGGTCCGGGCGATGATGTCGGCCTGCTTGGCCTTCTCGTTCTTGGAAACCTTATCGCACTTGGTTACCACCAATACTGCCGGAATGCCGTACCGTCCCAGCCAGGCCAGCATCTGCCGATCCTCGGCCGTCGGTATCCGGCGAATATCCAGGATCAGCACCACCCCACGGAGGTTGGTCCGGCTGGCAAGATAGGTTTCCATCATCGGTCCCCACTGACGCTTGACCGCCAGCGGAACCTTGGCAAAACCGTAGCCGGGAAGGTCCACCAGACTGAAGGTAGCGTTGACCTCGAAAAAGTTGATCAACTGGGTCCGTCCAGGGGTATTGCTGGTGCGGACCAGGCTCTTGCGGTTCACCAGGACATTGATCAGGGACGACTTCCCCACATTGGAACGGCCGGCAAAGGCGATCTCCGGCTGGTCCGTAACCGGATACTCCTTCGGTTTGGTGGCGCTCTTCACGAACTCGACGTTCTTGACCAGCATGTTCGGTTACTCCTCCTGTAATGGGCATGCAGTATAGCGACTATCCGGCTGAAAATGAAAAAAATTTTTGCAGCCATCTTTTCGTCTGCTATAGTTTAGTCGAAACAGAGTTCGGACAGGGAGCGGAGGGGCTTGAAGCACCCATGAACAAGGAACTTGAAATGGCCATTATGGCCGCCGGCGATCTGCCAACCATCCCGATCGTTGCCACCAAGGTGATGCAGATGATCGAGATGGACAGCATCACCGTTGACGATATCGCCAAGGTGGTCACCACCGATCCGGCCGTGGCAGCACGGGTCCTGAAAATTGCCAACTCGGCCTTTTACGGCTGTCAACGGCAGATCCAGACCATCTCCGGGGCGATCGTGGTCCTCGGGTTCAACACCCTCAGGAGCCTGGTGGTCGCGGCCTCGGTCAAGGAGGTTTACAAACCGTTCGGCCTGACCGAAAAGATGCTCTGGGACCATTCCCTCGGCGCCGCACTGGCCAGCCGGATCATTGCCACCGCCACCCGCAAGGCAAATCCGGAAGAGGCATTCCTGGCCGGCCTCCTCCACGACATCGGCAAGACCATCATGAACAGCCTGGATCCGCACAAGTTCCAGATCGTCATGCAGCGCTGCTACAATGAAGGCATTTTCTTCGAGGACGCTGAAGAAAGCGCCTTCTCCTTCCGGCATGACGACGTGGGAGCCATGGTGGTAAAAAAATGGAACTTCCCGGAAAGCCTTGTCACCGCCATCCTCTACCATCACCGGCTCGATTTTCCACCTGAGACCGACCACTACCTGATCCAGCTCAGTTCCGTCGTGGCACTTGCCGATCTCTTCTGCCACCGCCTCGGCATCGGTGACCGCGAGCCACTGGAGCATCTGGATCTGGTCGGCAGCAAGCCGGCCCGGCTCCTCGGCCTGAGTCCCGAGCAGGTCGAAGAGAACTATGCCGAGTACGGGGATACCTACGAGAAGGGCAAGGCAGCTCTGACGGCTGACAATTGACTCTGTCCACCAACTTTTTCTTGACAGACCTCATCCAATCATGCATCAATGGCAACCATGAATCTTAAAGGCTTCTTCACTTTTACCGGCTTTTCCTTTTGGTACGGCTTTTATTTTGGGCCGTCTACCCGGGGTTAAGTTTGGTCTGAGCGAGAGCTGACAACCACACACCGAACGCCGAGGGTAGACGACACAGTCCTCGGCGTTTTTCTTTGCATGATCGAAAAATAAAGGCCGGGGACCCTCACAGTCCACCGGCCTTCGTATTTTCAGGAAAGGGAGAGAGGAATGATCATCGTTATGAAAGCAGGAGCAGTGAAACGGGATAAGGAAGAGGTGCTCAAGCGGATTAAAGAGCTGGGATACAAGCCCCATGTCATCCACGGGACCACCAGGGACGTCATCGGCGCTGTCGGCGACGAGCGCGGCAAGCTGATTCTCCAGACCATCGAATCGATGCATGGCGTGGAGAGCGTGGTGCCTATACTCCAGCCGTACAAACTCGCCTCCAAAGAGGTCAAGAGAGAAGCAAGCGTGATCAGGATCAGCGACACGGTCAGCATCGGCGGCCCCGAGATCATCGTCATGGCCGGCCCCTGCTCCGTGGAGAGCGAAGAGCAGATCATCTCCACGGCCAAAGGCGTGAAGGCGGCCGGTGCCCAGGTGCTGCGGGGGGGCGCCTTCAAGCCCCGCACCTCTCCCTACTCGTTTCAGGGGATGGAAGAGGACGGACTGAAGCTGCTGGCCAAGGCCCGCGGGGAAACCGGCCTGCCGGTGGTGACCGAGGTCATCAACCCGGAAACCGTCGAGCTGGTGGCAGAGTACAGCGATATCCTGCAGATCGGCGCCCGCAACGCCCAGAACTTCGCCCTGCTGAAAAAGGTCGGTCAGATCCGAAAACCGGTCCTGCTCAAGCGGGGGATGTCCATGACCATCCAGGAGTTTCTGATGAGTGCCGAGTACATCCTGGCCGAGGGAAACCAGTCGGTCATCCTCTGCGAACGGGGGATCAGAACCTTCGAGACCGCCACCCGCAACACCCTGGACCTGTCGGCCATCCCGGTCCTCAAGGGGAAAACCCACCTGCCGGTCATTGCCGACCCGTCCCACGGTACCGGCAACTACCACTACGTGGCCCCCATGGCCCTGGCCGCCGTGGCAGCCGGCGCTGATGGCCTGATAATCGAGGTCCACCCCGACCCGGAGCACGCTTCCTCCGACGGCCCTCAGTCCCTCAAACCGACCAAGTTCACCGCCCTCATGACCAGGATCAGGCAGGTGGCAGCGGCGGTCGACCGGACCGTTTAAAAAAAGCCGGTTGCCGAGTCGGCTTCTGTCCGTTACGATTAAGAACATCTCACATCAAGGAGGCATTGATGCGCCGACTACTCCTGCTTCTGACGGCCCTGTTCCTGATCGTTACCGGCATTCCGGCTTCGGCGCCGGCCAAAACCCTGTACCAGAGCGAAGAAGAGTTGAAGGCCGAAGTCCGGCGTCAGTTCGAAGAGATCCTCGATCTCTGGCGGGAAGGGAACTACACTGTCCTCTACCGCAGGACCACCGGCGGCCGGGACAGCAAGGAGGCGTTCACCAAGCGTCTCGTCGCGGCACCCAGGAAGCCGGCCTGCTGCTGGGAGAAGCTGCAGGACCCCGAGATATCCATCGTGAGCGACACCACGGCCACCATCTACGGCAAGGTCGGGCTGGAAGGAACCGGCAACACCACCCACCAGACCCGCACCTTCACGCTGATTCGGAACGGCGATACGTGGCAGATTTCCCGGAGTGACATCCTCTCCCTGTCCGGTGCCACCAAGAAAAAACGCTCATCCGGCACCCGAAAGAGTACCCATCACTAGCATGGGGAACTGGCAGCGGGCGATAGCCTGCTCATCGTCGCCCGTAGCCTGGCTGCGGCAGGGGATACCGGAACAGATCGCCCGGGAGAGCCGCTATACGAGCAGGGTAGTCCTCCCCGAACTGAACGACCTCACCAGGGAAACGGTGACCGTTAACGAAACCGACTACCTGATTCTCGACCCGGCGCCGGCAGTCCCTTAACCCGCCGCTGCCAGCGGCAGGGAAACCCAGAAGATACTGCCGCTGCCGGGAGAGCTGTCCACCCAGACCCTTCCGCCGTGGGCCTCGACGATCTCCTTGACCAAGGCCAGGCCAAGGCCGGTCCCCCCAATTCTTCGGCTGTCCGAATTGTCCACCCGGTAGAACTTGTCGAAAACCTTGTCCCTCGCCTCCTCGGGCACCCCCATCCCTTCGTCCCTTACCCAGATGAGCAGTTCTCCAGCCGAGGCCCTGGCCCCGACCTCGATCCGTGACCCGTGCGGAGAATACTTGCAGGCATTGGAGAGGAGGTTGGTCAGCACCTGGTGGATGCGGTTCTCGTCACCTCTCACCGTCGGGAGATCATTCGGACAGGTAACCGTGATCCGGTGGCGCCGCTGATCCCCGGCAAAGAGCTTGGCCACTTCCGTCAGCAGTTGGTGAATCGACACCTGTCCCACTTCCCGGAGACTCAACCGCTCCTTCATGGTCTGCAGGTCGAGGAAGTTGTCGATCAACACGCCAAGCCGGACGGTCTCCTTATAGATAGTATCCAGGGAGCTGATGAGCTGATCATGCTCCACCGGGTTATCCATCAGGTATTCCAGAAAGCCGAGCATGGCGGTCAAGGGGGTACGCATCTCGTGGCTGACGGCGGAGATCATCTCGTCCTTCAGCCGTTCGCCCTCTTTCCTCTCGGTGATGTCGACCGCGATCTGCATCCTGACCAGCCGACCGTCGGTCCAGCGGATCGCCCGGTCGATCCCCTGGTACCAGGCACCGGTGGCCGTGTTCCGGAATTCGTTGATCACCGGCGGCTGCGGTACCCCATCCTTTACCAGGCGTTCGTTGGAACAGACAGCGCACGGTCCGTTCGCCCCCGCCTGCATGACCATATAGCACGGCTTGCCGAGCCAGTTTCCGAAAAGACTCTCGCCGAACTTATTCATATAGAGGAGTTCGTAGCTCTCCAGGTCGGCAACGTAAATCACGGCGTTCATGGAGTCAAAGATGGTGCTGAACTGGTTGAACTGGGTCTGGAGGGCGACCTCGGCCTCCCGGCGCTTCCGCCGCTCCTCGGCCTCCCGGATCTCCCGCTCGATGGCCGGAACCAGACGCGGCAGATTGTTCTTCATCACATAGTCGTGGGCACCGGCCTTCATGGCCTCGACAGCGGTTTCTTCGCCGATCTTGCCGGAAACGACGATGAACGGCAGATCGATGCCGCTCTCCTTGAGGATGCCCAGGGCGATCAGGGCGTTGAACCGGGGCATGTTGTAGTCGGACGTGACCGCATCCCACTCGCTCGATGCCAGGGCATGGCGCACCCCCTCGGGGGTGTCCTCCCGCTCCCACGTGATGTCATACCCTCCCCGCTTCAGCTCGCGGGCGAGCAGGAGGGCATCTTCCTCGGAATCTTCGATGATCAGCAACCGCAACGGCTGGCCCATGTGTGCTCCCAACCAAGAAAATAGACGATTTCAGAATATTAACAGTTGCTCAACTCCTGACAAGGCGTTAGCGCAGAAAACATTGACGCTGTGCCAAACCTTCGGCTAGTGTAGCGCAATGATTGAAACGAAAAAACCAGAACTGCTCGCCCCGGCCGGCTCCCTGGAGGCCTTTTTCGCGGCCATGGAAAAGGGGGCTGACGCCGTCTACGCCGGATTGAAGGAATTTTCCGCCCGGGCCAAGGCCAAGAACTTCTCCCTTGCCCAGATGGAGCGGATGCTCGCCTATGCCCATGGCGAGGGACGTAAAATGTACGTCACGATCAACACCCTCGTCAAGGAACAAGAGCTGCCGCTCCTGGTCGACACCCTGGCGGCCCTGGAAGGGATGGGAGTCGACGGGGTCATCATTCAGGATCTGGCCGTGGCCCGGATCGCCAGACGCTTTTTCCCCGCCATTCCCCTCCACGCCTCCACCCAGATGACCATCCACAACTCTCCGGGGGTCCGCCAACTGGCGGAGCTCGGCTTCGAGCGGGTGGTGCTCGCCCGCGAACTGCACCTGGACGAGATCCGGGAGATCGTCAGGAACAGCCCGATCGGCATCGAATGTTTCATCCACGGCGCCCTCTGCTTTTCGTTCTCCGGCCAGTGCTATTTCTCTTCCTTCCTGGGCGGCCACAGCGGCAACCGGGGCCGCTGCGCCCAGCCCTGTCGCCGCCAGTACCGCTATCGGGGGAAAGAAGGATACTACTTCTCCACCAACGACTTTTCCAGCATCGACCTGATCCCCCAGCTGGTTGCGGCAGGAGTCGGCTCCCTGAAGATCGAGGGGCGGATGAAATCGGCCGAGTACGTGGCCAGCGTGGTCGGCGCCTACCGCAAGGTGCTGGATGCGCAGCCGAAGGAGTGGTCAACGGCCCTGGCCGAAGCCAAGGAACTGCTCAAGCTCTCCTTTGGCCGGGTACCGACCAAAGGGTTCCTCGCCTCCCACCAGCCGACCGACATCGCCACCCCGAGCCTCCGGGGAGCCACCGGCCGCTTCCTGGGTGAAATAAAGGGGATCAAGGGAGGACGCATCCTGTTCGAGAGCCGAGACCGGCTCCACCTGGGAGATCGCATCCGGGTGCAGCCGAAGAGCGACCTGGCCGGCAAGGCGTTCACCGTCAAGGAGCTTTTTCAGGGAAACCGGTCGGTCAAGGCAACGGCTGAAAAGGCGCGGGTGGAGATTCCGGCACCGTTCTCCTGCAGCGTCGGAGACGCGGTCTTCAAGGTCTCTTCCGAGACCGCCTTCACCATGAGCGAAAACGCCTGTCAGCGGAGGCTGGAAGGTATCCAGGCCGGCAAACTCCCCTGCGACCTCTCCGTGGCCTGGCAGGACGGGACCCTGGTGGTCGATGCCCTGGTCGGCGGCATCACCTGCCAACAGAAGTTCGACATCGGCCCCCTGGAGACGGCCCGTACCAGCGACATGACCGCCGTGCTTGCGGCCCAGTTAGGGCGGACCGGCGACACCCGCTTCACCCTCCGGTCCCTCGCTGCGCCTGACTTCCCGCCACTCCTGATCCCGGCGATCCGCCTCAAGGAGATACGGCGGGAGCTCTATCAACGGTTGGCCAATGAGATCCTGCCTGCCATAACCAGAGAACGGCAGGATCGGGTCCGCCAGGCCCGCGACTCCCTGGCCCTTGGTCGGATGGCCGGCACCAGCGCCAGGCCGGAGCTGACCATCCGGATCGATCATTTGAAGGACCTTAACCTGCTCCAGCAGCCGGGGGTGGATACCGTGAGCCTGCCGGTCTCCCGTGCCAACCTGCACCAGCTTCCCCAGGCGCTCCGCAGACTAAAGGGCCGGGAAGGTAAGGTCATCTGGCGCCTCCCGTTCATCATTTTCGAGCAGGACATTTCCTGGTACCAGGGGGCAATCGCCCATCTGGCAAGCTGCGGCTTCTCCCGCTTCGAGGCGGCAAACCTCTGCCATTTCCCGCTCCTGAAAGGGATCGAGGGTGAACTGTCCACTGACTACCGGCTCTTCTCGGTCAACAGCCAGGCGATCCGGACCTGGCAGGAACTGGGCGCCTCTGCCGTCACCCTGTACATCGAAGACGATGCGGAAAACCTGGCACTGCTCCTGGCCGCCGACCTGCCGGTTGTCCGGCGGGTCCTGGTTTACGGCAGCGTGCCGGTCATCACCTCCAAGATCGCCATCAAAGGGGTAAAGGCGGATGCACCGATCCTGTCCGACCGTGGCGACGGCTACCGGGTCACGGTCCGGGACGGCCTGACCGTGGTGACCGCAACCACCCCCTTTGCCCTTACCGGCTTTCGGGAGCGGCTTCAGGGGATGGGTTGCAACTCCTTCGTCATGGATCTGGGGCAGACCCCGGCCGAGCAGTGGCCCCGCATCCTGGACGCCTTTACCCGCGGTATCGAGCTTCCAGGCAGTTCGCCGTTCAATTTTGCCATGGGGCTGGTATAAAGGTTCGAGGTTCGGAAGTCTAATATAAGTAGAGGAACCATGCTAAACCATATTCGACAAACTGAAGAGCCCGGCCAAGGCCGGGCTCATGAAGGACCAGCTGGCGGGAAGGATCGCCCCGAGCCTCTGAACGATCATCTGGTACGGATCATCACCGCCTCCGGTACCGTCCGCGCCCTGGCCTGCACCACCACCAACCTGGTGGCTGAGGGAGCGGAGCGGCACCAGGCCGGACAGGTGGCCAGCGCGGCACTCGGCAGGGCGCTTACCGGCGGGGCTCTCATGGGGGCGCTCCTCAAAACCGGCCAGCGGGTGGCCCTCAAGTTCGAGGGGAACGGTCCGCTCCGGAAGGTCATTGTCGAGGCGGAGAGCAACGGGGCCGTACGGGGATTCGTGGCCGTTCCCGATGTCGACCTTCCCCTGCGGGACGGCAAGCTGGACGTGGCCGCGGGGATCGGCCGGGCAGGCTTTTTGACCGTCACCAAGGACCTGGGTCTCAAGGAGCCGTACAAGGGGATCGTCCAGCTCTATTCCAGCGAGATCGCCGAGGACCTGGCCTTTTATCTGACCGACTCGGAGCAGACCCCTTCTGCCGTTGGCCTGAGCGTCTTCGTGGACAGTGACAACGCGGTGACCGCGGCCGGCGGCTTTCTCATCCAGGCCATGCCGCCGGGCGACCCGGCACTGGTCGACACCCTCATGGCCCGCATCGGCGAGCTCCCTCCACTGTCGGAGCTGTTCCTGGCAGGCACCACGCCCGAAGCACTTCTGGAAAGGCTGTTCCGGGATATTCCCTATACGTTTCTGGAAAAGCGGGCCCTCGCGTTCAGCTGTTCCTGCTCGCGGGAAAAGATCGAGCGGGTCCTCATCTCGTTCGGGAAGGAAGAGTTGGGCAAACTTGCGGCAGAGCAGGAAGCGACCGAGGTCACTTGCGAATTCTGCCGACAGCGGTATACCTTTGAACGTCAGGAGGTACGAGAGCTCCTGGCCACTCTAGACCAGGAGGGAACCCCATGCTGAAAGAATTCAGGGAATTCGCCGTCAAAGGGAACATGCTCGACCTGGCAGTCGGTGTCATTATTGGTGGGGCGTTCGGCAAGATCGTCACCTCGCTGACCACAGACATCATCATGCCACCCATCGGTCTCTTGCTCGGCAAAATGGACTTCTCCAACCTTTTCGTGACCCTCACCCCGGGGAAATCGTTCGAAACCGTCAAGCAGGCCAAGGACGCCGGGGCCGCAACCCTCAACTACGGCCTGTTCATCAACACCTGCATCGACTTTCTGATTGTTGCCTTTGCCGTGTTCATGCTGGTGAAGCAGATCAACCGCCTCAGGAAGGCACCCGAACCGCCACCGCCAAACACCAAGGATTGCCCGTTCTGCTGCTCCAAGATCCCGATCCCCGCGTCCCGGTGCCCCCAGTGCACCTCCGAGCTGGCGGGGGCTTGATAACGCTCATTGCGCAGCCGTTGCCGGAGACCATTGGCAACGGCTGCCACAACATCCCATCATGACCGACACCCCCCATCTCATCGACGTTGCCGTAGCCCTGCCTGTCGACCAGACCTTCACCTATAGCGTTCCGTTGGAGCTGGTGCCAGCGGCAGTCATTGGCTGCCGGGTACTGGTCCCGTTCGGTCGGCGCACCGTGACCGGCTACGTCCTCGGCCATACCAGCGGGACTGCCGATGCCTGCAAGGAGATCAGGGAGGTCCTGGACCAGGAGCCGCTCTTCGCTGAAAAGGACCTGGGGTTCTATCGCTGGATCGCCGCCTACTACCTTTACCCGCTGGGAGAAGTGATCAGGGCGGCCCTACCGGCGGGACTGACGGTCACGGGGCGGTTGAAGACCACCACCGCCAGCGATGGCACCACGGTCACGGGCGAGGTCCTTTCCAAGGGGCAGCGCCTGAAGACGGAGCCCTGCTACCGGGCCAGCGGCCAACCCATGCCGGAAAAGCTCAGGGGGAAGGCCCTGGACATCCTGCAGTTCCTCCTGGCCAATGGTGAAGCCTCTGGCCGGGAACTCGGCGGCCGGTTCGCGCCGTGCGGGCCGCAGCTGAAAAAACTCCTTTCAACCGGTCTCATCGCCGTCCGGCAGCGGGAAGTCTACCGCGACCCGTTCCAGAGCGCGGTTACTCCCGACAGTCCGCCGCCTCTCACGGATGAGCAGGCGGCAGCCCTGGTCCCGCTCACCGCGGCCATCGATGCCCGCTCCTTCGCCCCGTTCCTGCTCCACGGCGTCACCGGCAGCGGCAAGACCGAAGTCTACCTGCGGGCCATCGCCCACGCCCTGGAGCGACACAAATCCGCCCTGGTACTGGTGCCGGAGATCGCCCTCACCCCCCAGCTGGTGGGCCGGTTCCGGCGCCGCTTCGACACCGGCATTGCCGTGCTCCACAGCGGCCTCTCCGACGGCGAGCGGTATGACCAGTGGCGCCGGATCAGGCGCGGCGAGGTCCGGATCGTGATCGGCGCCCGGTCGGCGATCTTCGCCCCGCTGGCGGAGATCGCCGTCATCGTGGTGGACGAAGAGCACGAAGGCTCCTACAAACAGTCGGAAGGGGTACGCTACAACGCCCGCGACCTGGCCCTGGTGCTCGGCACCCGCCACCTCGCCACGGTCATCCTCGGCTCGGCCACCCCGCTGGTGACCAGCCGTCATGCCGCTGCCAGCGGAAAACTCGGCTATATCTCCCTCAGCCGGCGGGTGAACGGCCTGCCGTTGCCGACGACCACCCTGCTGGACATCCGGGCGCACCGCAAGAGCCCCCTGCATCCGGCGCTGGCAACGGCGCTGGCCGGCAACCTGACAGCCGGCGGCCAGGCCATGCTGCTTCTGAACCGCCGAGGCTTCGCCACCTGGCTGGTCTGCAGCGCCTGCGGCGAAGTGCTGCGCTGCCCCAACTGCAGCGTCACCCTCACCTATCACCAGCAGAAACGCCGCCATCTCTGCCATTACTGCGATTACAACATCCCGGCACCGTCCCTCTGTCCCAAGTGTGAAAGCAGTGAGCTGACCTTCCTGGGGCGGGGAACCGAACGGCTTGAAGAGGAGATCCAGGCGCTCCTCCCCACGGCCAGCGTCGCCCGTATGGACCGGGACACCACGGCCGGCAGGGGGGGGCATGCCCGCATCCTCGACCGGTTGGCCAGCGGCGCAGTGGATATCCTGGTGGGGACCCAGATGATTGCCAAGGGCCACGACTTCCCCGGTGTGACCCTGGTGGGGGTGGTGGACGTGGACGCCGTCCTGAATCTTCCGGACTTCCGGAGCAGCGAACGGGCGTTTCAACTGGTGAGCCAGGTGGCGGGCCGGGCCGGCCGTGGGGCCTTGCCGGGCACGGTCCTGGTCCAGAGCATGGTGCCGGATCACTATGCCCTGCAACGGGCCGCCGCGCACGACTACGACGGCTTTTACGAAGAGGAGCTCACCTCCCGGCGCGAAACCGGCTATCCCCCCTTCAGCCACCTGGCAGCCATCCACCTCTCCAGTCCCGCGTTCCAGGCGGCCGAACAGGCTGCTGCCGCCGCTGCCGGGCAATTGCGAGAAATCCGGCAGACGCTCGGCGGCCGCACCGAGATCCTGGGCCCGGCCGCTCCGCCGCTCGGCAAGGTGCGGGGCCGCTATCGCTGGCAGATACTCCTGAAGGGTACGAACCGGCAGGAGCTGCACCGCCTGGCGCAGCGGTTCAGGACCGGCTACAGTCCGCCGGCGAACGTGCGGGTGGCCGTCGACATCGACCCGGTGGACATGCTCTGACGGCCGGGGCCTGTCGGTCTCAGCCGGTATCGTCAGAATAAACTCTTGACTTTTTCAGGTCTCAATTTAGACTTGAATTCAAGTCAAGCAGGGAGGTCATATGAATCTACAGCATGCGGTGAAGCCGATCAGTTATGTCAAGACCCACGCAGCGGAGCTTATCCGGGATATCGCAGAGACCGGTGCACCGATCATCATTACCCAAAACGGTGAGGCAAAGGCGGTACTTCAGGACATTGGCGAATATGAACGGCTCCAGGAAAGCTTGGCCTTGCTGAAGATGCTTGCCCTTAGCCAGAAGGATATCGAGGCGGGACGGGTAAGACCGATGAATGAGTCGTTTTCCGCTGTTAGGGAACGGATCGACAGGCGCCGGCAACAGTCATGAAGTATTCCGTCCTGCTTCTGGAAACGGCTGAAAACGATCTCTACGAAATTCACTATCATCTGGAGATGCACGATTCCGCGGAGCGGGCCGATACGTTGCTTGACGGAATCGAACAGGTCATCGCCGGATTGACGGAGATGCCGGAGCGCGGCCATTTTCCACCGGAACTGGAGCGGATCGGTATGCGGGAATACCGGGAGGTGCATTTCAAACCATATCGGATCGTTTACGCAATTGCGGGAACCGAGGTGCGCATCCATTGCGTGCTCGACGGCAGGCGGGATATGGTTACACTTCTGCAGCATAGGTTGTTGCGATGACTGGGGCTGGATTGTTTAGTGGGACCCGGGCGAAAAGGTCAGGTACGGCAAGAAGACCACCGGCACCATCCGCTCCACGGTGGTCATCGGCCCGGACGTAACTATTGTCAAACAATGGTCTAAGGTGGCCAAAGCGGAAACCCACCCCGCTGAGGTGCTGGCCTGGCTGCAAAACAGAACGTAGTCTCCTGGAAAATCCTTGCAATTGCAGGCCAGTTGAGGGAAACAAAAGGTCTGGATAGTTACTCCGGAAAGGAGTTTTTCCGTGTTCATCCTGACCCTCAATTGCCGTGCCTACGCCATCCGCTATCACCTCTACAACCCGACGACCCGCACCGTCGCCGCCCGGGGGAGCATCGAACGGATCGAACTGGGCGATTCGTTCATCACCCTGGAGCTGCCGGGCCGCAAAGCCACCGTGATGGAGGCCGATTGTCCGGACATGCGCAGCGCCCTTGACATGCTTCTCCAGTTCCTCGGCAACGGGGTCCACCGGATCATTGCCGGCCACGGCGACATCGTGGCCGTGGCCCACCGGGTGGCCCACGGCGGCGAGCGGTTCAGCGGCACAACCATCATCACGCCGGCCGTCCTCGACAGCATCCGCGAAGCAAGTGCCCTGGCGCCGCTCCACAACCTCCCCAACCTTGCCGGCATCGAGGCGGCCCGGGCGCTTTTCCCCGCAATCCCCCACGTGGCGATCTTCGACACCGCGTTCCACCAGACCATGCCCGAACAGGCCTATATCTACCCCCTCCCCTACGAATGGTACGAACAGCACGGCATCCGGCGCTACGGCTTCCATGGCGCCTCCCACCGCTACGCCCTTCTGCAGGCGGCCGAACTGCTTGGCAAGGAACCGGAAGAGTGCAACCTGGCCACGATCCATGTCGGGTATGGCATCTCCCTCTGTGCAATACGAAAGGGGCAGTCGATCGACACCAGCATGGGGCTCACCCCCCTGGAAGGGGCGACCATGGAGACCCGCTCGGGCGACATCGATCCGGGGATCACCACCTTCATGATGCAGGAAGAGAACCTTTCCGCCCGGGAGATGGACCGGCTGCTCAACCAGAAAAGCGGCATCCTCGGCATCACCGGCAACTGCGCGAGCCGCCGGGCCATGCTGGAGGGGGCAGTTGACGGCGACCCGCGCTGCCGTCTCGCCCTGCAGATCTGCGCCTACCGGCTGAAGAAATACATCGGCGCCTACGCGGCCGTTGCCGGCCCGCTGGACGCGGTCGTCATCGTCTCCGCAACCGGCGGCAGCGACTGGCAAATCCGGGAGCTGGCCCTGACCGGCATGGAAGGTTTCGGGATCAAGCTCGACCGGGAAAGGAACCGCCGGGTTGTTGCCGAGCCGGTGAATATCTGCGCCGATGATTCCCGGGTGGGCATCCTGGTGCTCCCCACCAATGAAGAACATATCCTGGCCACCGAAGCTGCGGCCCTTCTCTCCCCCACATGGCATGCCAGCGACCTCTGCGCGTAGTCCTGATCCGACATTGACAGCGGACCGGTTCCGGGTACCATTAAGGGGACACTCAACACGCCCCCGGAGCCCCGATGCCGGTCAGTACGCCCTCCATACCAGCCCTGCCAGGGCTCTACCCCGAGCTCCTGCCGATGGTCCTCTACACGGCCATCGCCGCGGCGCTTATCGGCCTGCTCATGGTTGCGGCCCGGTGGCTCGGAGCACGCAGCACCAACCGTAACAAGGAACTCCCCTACGAGTCCGGGATCATCCCCACCGGCGATGCCCGGTTGGCCTACCCGGTCCCCTTCTACCTGATCGCCATATTCTTCATCGTCTTCGACGTTGAAGCCGCCTTTGTTTTCACCTGGGCCGTGGCCTGGGACCTCTTGGGACTTCCAGGCCTGCTCCACATAACCTTCTTCATCGTCGTCCTCCTCCTGGGGCTTGTCTGGCTCTGGATCAAGGGAGGGCTTGACTGGGGACCGTCAAGACAGGTCCGAGGCTCGCGGTCCGGGGAACGAGGATTGGGATGACGGAAGCCAACATCCCCGACAACATTCTCCTGACCCGTCTGGACGACCTGATCAACTGGGGCCGCGCCAACTCGCTCTGGCCGATGTTCTTCGGGCTTTCCTGCTGTTTCGTCGAGATGATGACCTCTTTCACCTCCCGCCACGACATCTCCCGCTTCGGCGCCGAGGTGCTGCGCGGCACCCCCCGGGAAGCGGACCTGATGGTCATTGCCGGGACGGTCTTCAAGAAGATGGCCCCCTCGATCCTGCGCCTCTACGAACAGATGGCCGAGCCGAAATGGGTCATCTCCATGGGGAGCTGCGCCAACTCCGGGGGGATGTACGATGTCTACAGCGTGGTGCAGGGGGTAAACCAGATCATCCCGGTGGATGTCTACGTTCCGGGCTGCCCGCCACGACCCGAGGCGTTTCTCCAGGGTTTGATGCTCCTCCAGGAGAAGATCCGCTCGGAAGAGCGGCCGGCCCGTCCGGTGCTCCACCTTTCAGGTGGCACCCAGGGGACGACCGCGCCGGTGCTGGTGGACGGGGCCAGCAAGTCCCGGGACCCCCGCGGTCCGGGTATGGAAGGTACCACCATCCGCGGCAGCTCGGTGCAGCACCCCAGGTTCTGGATGCCCCGCTCCGACGAGATCTGGCGGCCGCCGGCACCGAAGCATGCCTACCCCGACTTCGGCCTGACCGGCGAACTGGAGCTGGCCTTCCAGCACCTGGTAGTAAGGGACGACCGCGCCACCGACATGCTCACCTACCGGCTGCCGGCCGAACTGGTGCCCGACGTCCTCAGACACCTGAAAGCCCGGTCGACAGCCCCGTTCCGCAGGCTGGAAGACATCGCCGCCGTGGACGACTCCTGCCGCCGGGAGCGAAAGGGGTTCAAGGATTTCACCGTCAACTACCACCTGCTCAACTTTGACGTCCCCGGCCATCTCCGGCTCAAGGTGGAGGCGGAAGGGGCCTTTCCGGAACTGCCGAGCGCGACCGCCGTCTTTCCGGCCGCCAACTGGTACGAGCGGGAAGTCTTTGACATGTACGGCATTCGGTTCAGCGGCCATCCGGGCTTGCGCCGCATCCTGATGCCCCACGACTGGGAAGGACACCCGCTGCGCAAGGAGCATCCGTTCCGCGCCACCGAGATGCCCCCCTACACCACCGATGACGCGCGGCGCCATCAGGCCCTGCCGGCCAGCGACTTTTTCGACCGGGTTGATGACGACACCCTGATCCTCAACCTGGGCCCCCAGCACCCCGGCACCCACGGCATCATCCGCTGTATTCTGAAGCTGGATGGCGAGGAGATCGTCGACCTGGATCTGGATATCGGCTACCACCACCGGGGGGCGGAGAAGATCGGCGAGCGCCAGCACTGGAACCAGTTCATCCCCTACACCGACCGGATCGACTACCTGGCCGGGGTGCAGAACAACCTGGCCTACGTGAACTCAGTGGAGCGGCTCTGCGGCATCACTGTCCCCGACCGGGCCGTGGTGATCCGGGTGATGCTGGCTGAGCTGTTCCGGATCGCCAGCCACCTGGTCTGGCTCGGCACCTTTGCCGCCGACGTGGGGGCCATGACCCCGGTGTTCTACACCTTCACCGATCGGGAGAAGATCTTCGACATCATCGAGACGGTCACCGGCGGCCGGATGCACCCGGCCTGGTTCCGGATCGGCGGCGTGGCCGAGGATCTACCCGAAGGGTGGGACAGCCTGGTCAAGGAGTTCCTCGACTGGATGCCGGCAAGACTGAAGGAGTACGAGGCGCTCCTGAACAACAACCCGATCTTCCTGAAGCGGCTGAAAGGGGTCGGGGCGATCACGCAAGACGAGGCGATCGAGTGGGGGCTTTCCGGCCCGAACCTGCGGGCCTGCGGCCTCGAATGGGACCTGCGGAAAAAGCTCCCCTACGCCGGCTACGACCGGTTCCATTTCGAGGTGGCGACCGCCGAAGGTGGGGACTGCTGGGCCAGGTACCTGGTCCGGCTGGAGGAGATCCGCCAGTCGCTGCACATCGTCCGCCAGTGCTGGCATGATATGCCCGGTGGCCGCTGGATCACCGACGACTACCGTTACGTCCTGCCGCAGAAGCGGGACACCCTGCACGACATCGAATCGCTGATCCACCACTTCATCAACGCCACCAGGGGGATGGCCCCTCCCCGTGGTGAGAACTACAGCGCCATTGAGGCCCCCAAGGGGGAAAACGGTTACTTCGTTGTCTCCGATGGCCTCAACATCCCGTACCGGGTGCGGATCAAGACCCCCAGCTTCCCGCACATGCAGGCGCTGCCGGTCATGAGCCGGGGCTGGCTGGTGGCCGATTTCCTGGCGATACTGGGATCGGTGGATTTCGTGCTGGCAGATCTGGACAGATAAGCAACCGTTCGATGTTCGATGTTCGAGGTTACAATCATAGCCATCGAACATCGAACATCGAACATCGAACGAGAATACATGCTAACAGACGAGCTACGACAAGAGTTACAAGCCCGTATCGCCGCAGCAATCACCCCCCGCGAGGCAGCGGTGGATGTACTGAAGGTGCTACAGTCCCACTACGGCTGGCTTACCGATGAGGCCGTCGAAGAGGCGGCAGCCCTGCTCGGCCTTTCGCCGCTCCAGGTGGACGAACTGGCCACCTTCTACGAGATGCTGTACCGGCGACCGGTGGGAAAGCGGGTGATCCACGTCTGCGACTCCATCTCCTGCTGGGCCATGGGGGGGGAACCGCTCATGGCCCACCTGGCAAAGAGCCTCGGCATACAGCCGGGAGAGACCAGTGCGGACGGGCTCTTCACCCTGCTCCCCTGCTGCTGCCTGGGGAACTGCGGGGAGGCGCCGACCATGATGGTCGGTGACACCCTGTACGGGCGCCTGCAGCCGGAAACGGCACTGGAGATTCTGCAGAAGGAACGAACGACCATAACCAAGGAGGAACGACCATGAAGAAGATGCTGTACATTGCCACCCTGCTGACCATCTCTGCTTTTGCCACCACGGCACTGGCCGACGGCAAGGGAAAGATTGACGGTAAAAAGGAGTTTGCGGAGCACTGCGCCTCCTGCCACGCCGATGGCGGCAACATCGTCAACCCGGCCAAGACCCTGAAGAAGATCGACCGGGAGGCCAGCGGCGTCAAGAGCTGGCAGGACATCGTCAAGAAGATGCGCAACCCCGGCCCCGGCATGACCAAGTTAGAGAAAAAGGATGTCTCCGACAAAGAGGCACGGGCCATCGCCGAGTATATTCTGAAGACGTTCAAGTAACGTCCCGTAACTCCGGACCGGTTCCGGACCAGCCAAAAGGAGGAAACTGCATGAAAAAAATAGCACTGCTGTCCGCTACAGCCTTGATCATGGCATCATTTGCCGGAACTGCCCTGGCCGAGGGGAAAAAAGGCGAAGCCCTCTTTAAAGAGAAATGCGCTGCCTGCCATCCGGGTGGCGGCAATATCATGAAACCAAAAGCAAACCTTAAAGGACTCAAGGACACCAGGGAAATCGTCCAGAAGATCCGCAGCGGTGGCGGCGGCATGACCGCTTTCGACCAGAAGGCCATTTCCGATGCCGACGCCAAGGCCGTTGCCGACTACATCGTCAAGACCTTCAAGAAGTGACCAAAGGAGCCGGTGGCGACGGGGACGCCCGTCGCTACCGGAACTGTCATGATCAGGTGCAAACGGATCTATGAACAACCGTCCCGGGACGACGGGCGGCGGGTACTGGTCGACCGGCTCTGGCCAAGGGGAATGAGTAAGGAGAACGCCCGGATCGACGACTGGCTGAGGGAGTTGGCGCCGAGCGACTCGCTGCGCCGTTCGTTCTGCCACGATCCGGCAAAGTGGGACGAATTCCGGAGCCGCTATGCCGAGGAACTGCGCGGCAAGACCGAACTCCTTGACGCCCTGCGGGAACAGGCCACAAAGGGAACCGTTACCCTCCTCTTTGCGGCAAAAGATGAGAACTACAACAACGCTGTCGTACTCAGACAGATACTCGAGGAACCTGCGGAATAAATGGAACTGCTCCTGTTCAGGCATAACAAGCCCGGCCGCTGCACGACCTTCTACGAATACCGGGCCGAAGGGGGATTCGCCGCGCTCCGGAAAGGGTTGGCCGAATACTCCCCGGACCAGGTGCAGCAGCTGGTGATCGACTCGGGGCTTCGTGGTCGCGGCGGGGCCGGCTTCCCCACCGGCAAGAAGTGGTCGTTCGTCCCGCGCGACCTGCCGGGCCCCCGCTGGCTCATCTGCAACTGCGACGAGATGGAGCCGGGAACCTATAAGGACCGGGTGCTCCTGGAGGCGAACCCCTACGCCCTGGTGGAGGGAATGATCCTGGCCGCCTACGCCCTGGGGGTGCGGCACGCCTTCGTCTTCATCCGCCGGGGCTACGAGACGGCAGCGACCAACCTGCGGCGCGCCATCGACGAGGCGCGTCAGGCGGGCCTGCTCGGGGACAACATCCTGGGAAGCGGCTTCAGCTGCCACATCGACCTGCACGTTTCGGCCGGTCGCTACATCTGCGGCGAAGAGACGGCCCTGATGAACGCCCTGGAGGGGCGTCGGGCCAACCCGCGGAGCAAGCCCCCCTTTCCGGCCATAAAGGGGCTGTGGGGCGGCCCGACGGTGGTGAACAACGTGGAGACCCTGGCCAATGTGCCGGCCATCGTGCTGAACGGACCGGCCTGGTTCAAGGGGCTCGCCGCCATCCCCGAGGCGGCCGGCACCAAGCTGTTCTGCATTAGCGGCCATGTCCGGAACAGCGCCTGCTTCGAACTGCCGATGGGGATCACCTTCGGCAAGATCATTGACAACCACTGCGGCGGCATGCGGCCGGGAAGCCGTTTCAAGGCCTGCATCCCCGGCGGGGCCTCGACCCCCTACTTCACTGCCGACCATTTCAACGTGCCAATGGACTTCGACAGTGTGGCCAGGGCCGGCTCCCGCCTCGGCACCGGCGGGATCGTGGTCTTCGACGAATCGGTCTGCATGGTCGCAGTCACCCTGAATCTCGTCAGGTTCTACGCCCGCGAGTCATGCGGCTGGTGCACGCCATGCCGGGAAGGGCTGCCGTTTGTCGTCGAGATCCTGACCAGAATCGAGCAGGGCAATGGCACCGCTGACGATATCGAACTGCTCCGCGAACATGTCCGGCTCCTGAACCATGCCTTCTGCGCCCTGGCACCCGGCGCCATGGGGCCGGTGGAGGGGCTGCTCCGGCTCTTCGAGGACGAGATCAGGGAGCACATCCTTCATAAGGGATGCCCATTCGCAGGTGCACCGCACTACACGGGAGGAGCCGATGGGAAATGAACTGCCCGGCCGGAGCCGGTTTCAATGGAAAGACCTGGGCGACGTGACCGCGGCACGGCCCAACCTGGGGATAGCCACGAACATCCTCGTCTACCGGCTGATGCAGTATGCCCTGAGAGACGTCCTCGCCGAACGGTACGGCGCCGATGCCGCCGGCGAGATCATACGGGAAGCGGGACAACTGGCAGGCGAGGAGTTCTGCCGCAACATGCTGGACACCGGGCTTGCCTTCAACCCCTTCGTGGCCCTCCTCCAGGAAAGGTTGAAGAGCCTCGGCATCGGTATCCTGCGGATCGAGAAGGCCGATCCCGTGGCCATGGAGTTCGTCCTGACGGTTTCCGAAGACCTGGAATGCTCAGGTCTCCCGGTTAGCGGCGAAACGGTCTGCGAGTACGACGAGGGGTTCTTTGCCGGCATATTCAGCGTCTATACCGGAAGGCCGTTCACGGCCCGGGAGGTGGACTGCTGGGCCACCGGCGAGCGGACCTGCCGGTTCGTGACGAAACCGGCAGGGGAGGAAATCTGATGACGGAGACGGAAAAGGAGATGCTCTGGTCCATGACCGAGCAGCTGTCGGCACTGCTCCGCGGAGAGGCGGCCCTGACGGTTGAGGCCACCGATGGAGATCCGGTCGAGATCAGGGCGTTGGCCGAAGCGGTGAACCGTCTCATACATGCGTTTGCCGAGGCCAGGCCGTTCCTCCTGGCACTGGCAGCGGGAGACCTGTGTCAGGAACCGCCGGCCCGCAACCAGCTCATCGCTCCCTTCAAGCATCTCCACTCGTCCCTGCGCCACCTGACCTGGCAGACCCAGCAGATCGCTGCCGGCGACCTGACCCAGCAGGTCGATTTTCTCGGCGAATTCTCGGTGGCCTTCAGCCAGCTGATCACCAACCTGCGCGACAAACAGCGGACCGAGGAGCAGTTGCGCTACGTGAGCAGCCATGACACCATGACCGGCGTCTATAACCGCTCCTTTTTCAGCGAAGAACTGGCACGACTGGACCGTGGCCGCCACTTCCCGGTCAGCATCATCGTGGTCGATCTGGACGGACTCAAGGAGATCAATGACACCCGCGGCCACGCTGCCGGCGACCGCCTCATCCAGCAGGCGGCAGGGGTGTTGACGTCAGCGGTCCGAGGCGAAGACGTGGTAGCGCGCATCGGCGGCGACGAATTCGCTATCATCCTGCCCGGTGCCGACCTGGAGGCAGCCGCCAGGGTGCTGGAACGGATCAGGGACGAAGAGGCGGCCTACAACCGCGAGCAGACGGAGTTTTTTCTCGGCATGTCACTGGGGGTGGCGACCGCTTCGTCACGCGGCGACCTGGACCTGACCCACAAACAGGCCGACCGGCTGATGTACGAGGACAAGGCAGCCCGAAAAGCGGGATGTAATCCATGCCCAAACTGACCATAGACACCATACCGGTCGAGGTCCCGGCCGGCACCACGGTCCTGGAGGCGGCCCGAAAGGTGGGGATCGTCATCCCCCACTTCTGCTACCACCCGGCGCTCGGCAGTGTCGGCGCCTGCCGGGTCTGCGCCGTCAAGCTCCTGGACGGGCCGGTAAAGGGGCTGCAGATGTCGTGCATGCTCCCGGCCCAGGACGGCATGGTGGTCTCCACCACTGACGAGGAGGCACAGGCCATGCGCCGCCATGTCATCGAATGGCTCATGCTCAACCACCCCCACGACTGCCCGGTCTGCGACGAGGGAGGAGAATGCCTCCTGCAGGATTTCACGGTGGCCGGCGGCCACGGCATCCGGCGCTATCAGGGCAGGAAGCGGACCCACTCAAACCAGTTCCTCGGGCCCCACATCGAACACGAGATGAACCGCTGCATTCAATGTTACCGCTGCGCCCGCTTCTACCAGGAGGTTGCCGGCGGCAGCGACTTCGGGGTCATGGGAAGCGCCAGTCGGGTCTATTTTGGCCGCTTCCGGGATGGGGAGCTTGAGTCCCCTTTCAGCGGCAACCTGGTGGACATCTGCCCCACCGGGGTCTTCACCGACAAGACTGCCCGCTTCCGGGCCCGCTACTGGGACTACGAAATGGCACCGTCGGTCTGCCCTCACTGCTCCCTGGGGTGCAACACCGTGCCGGCGGCCCGCTACCGGGAAATGCTGAAGGTGATGGCGAGGAGAAACGACGCCGTTAACGGCTGGTTCATCTGCGACCAAGGCCGCTTCGGAAACGGCGCGGTCAATGACCCGGCCAGACCACGCGCCCCCCACATCGGCGGGGAGGAAGCCTCGTGGGACGATGCCCTGGACCGCCTGCTGTTTCGGATCGGCGAACTGTACGACCTGTACGGTGCCGGCTGCCTGGCAGTGGTCGGTTCACCGCGCCTCCCCCTGGAAGGTGCCGTTCTCCTGCCGCGGCTGGCAGAGCTCCTCGGCGCCAGGTTCCTCAGCTACTTCGTCACCACGGAGGAGAGCACGCGGCACACCACGGCGGTCTCCCTGCTGAAAGGGGACACTGTTGCCTCCCAATCCGACGTACGGAATTCGGACTGCATCGCCATTGTCGATTGCGACCTCATGGAGGAAGGGCCAATGCTGGCCCTGGCCGTGCGTCAGGCCTGGCGCCAGGGAGCACCGCTCTTTCTGGTGGGAAAGCATGCACCGCTCGCCCAGGCTCAGGCGATCGGCGTTGAGGCGGTGCAGGTAGACATTCCCGAAGAGGTCCCGTTCGGCATCTTCGACAGGCCGGTGATCATCTGCGGCGCCAGGCACAGTACGCCGGCCACCATTGCCAGGATCATGAAGAGCGGGACAACGCCGATCTGCCTCCTCTCCGGCCCCAACGCCTGCGGAGCGGCACTCCTGGCACGTCAGCACGGGGCAGTCCCCTTGGCCGAGGCCATAGCCTCCGGTCAGGTGAAGGGCGTCATTGGCATCGAGGCGGACATCCCTGCCGAGCTGCTGGAAGGGGTGCCGCTCGTTGCCGCCATGGACTGGCGCCCGACCAGTCTCACGGAAAAGGCGGACATCATCCTGCCGACAACCGCCTGGGTGGAAATGGACGGCACCTTTGTTAATGCTGAGGGTCGGGCACAGCGGTTCAGGCGGGTCATGCAACCTGGGCTGCCGATCAGGGGGCAGGGTCCGGCCCTCCACCCGCCCCGTGCCCACCGGATGCTGCCGCCGGGCAACAGCATCCGACCGGCCTGGCAGGTGATCGCTGCACTGCTGGAGCGGCTGGGCGACGAGCCGGTGTCCGAACCGCTGGGGGATGAGTGGGAACGGTTGCGGTCGCTCGACCCGGAGGGGGAAGGAATCTGCCTGTTCACGGAAAAGGAGCCACGCTGATGCTAAGACTGCTACTGTTGACCATCCTCCTCTCATCCCTGTTCGTAAGTACGGCCCTGGCCGAATTCTGGGGCTCGTCCTCCTCGAACCGTTACCACTTCAAACGCTGCCAGTGGACCCAGAAGATCCGGAAAGAGTATCTGGGATCGG
>JAJZTK010000196.1 GCA_021849045.1 Deltaproteobacteria bacterium
CGGTTGTCTTTTGCTGTGACACCGCAATCGCTGCTTTTACCTGGAAGCAAAGGTGCCAGGCGGTCCCACTGGTCATCTCGTATAACAACTCTACCCATCTGAAATCCTCCGATAAGTGGTTTCAGTCACTTATCGGAAAATAACAGGAAATGTCAATTGAGAACGCTACCTAGAGAGCAAACATACTCCTGCCGCACCCGCTCTTCCGGCGTCTCGATGAGCCACTTCTGGCGGATGTGGCTCCAGATTTTGCCTTGCTCGTTACGCTGAATTACTAGCAGGGAGCTAGTTTCTGGGACGTTCTTGGTTTTCTTCATTTCAACCTCAAGAAATTTTTACCTATTCACCACAAGCGCGTATCAACGCATCTTTAGCAAAAGTCCACCATTTTGACCATGAAAAAGGCTGATCAGGCCTCTGCTAATCTTCTTGAAATCCAAAGGTTGTGGAATTACACTCGCCAGCACCACCAAGCAATGGAGGTTTCCGCGAATGAGAAGAATTATAAAGACCGCCGCACTCCAGTTCACCATCACCCTCGGCGAGATCGAGCCCAATCTGGCTCATGTCCGGGCCGAACTGGCACGCCTGGCCAAGGACGGCACGCAGCTGGTGGTGCTGCCGGAGATGTGGGCCACCGGCTTTGCCTACAAAAAGTTGAATGAGCTGGCCCTCCGTACTGCGGAGATCGTGGAGGAGCTTGCCGACCTGTCCCGGCAGTATGGCATGGTGATTGTCGGCAGCCTGCCCGAGCCCCACGACGGCAAGGTCTACAACTGCGCCTATGTCCTGGACAACGGGGTACTGAAAGGGAAGTACCGGAAGATCCACCTCTTTTCCCTCATGCAGGAGGACCGCTTCTTCGACGGCGGCGACTCCTGGCTTCTGGTTGAGACCAGTGTCGGCAAACTCGGCGTCTTCATCTGCTATGACCTCCGTTTTCCGGAGTTGGCGAGACGGTTGGCCGTAGAGGGAGCAGAAATCCTGGTGGTCCCGGGCGAATGGCCGAAACCGAGAGACGAGCATTGGCGCGCTCTCCTGCTCGGCCGGGCCATCGAAAACCAGCTGTTCGTGGTGGCTGCCAACTGCTGCGGCCTCGTCGGCAAGCTCGATTTTTTCGGCATGAGCATGGTCATCGGCCCCAAGGGGGAGGTCCTGGCCGAGGGAGGCTACGAGCAGGCAGCCGTTACCGCCACCATCGACTTCGGCGAGATGGCTGCCTGGCGGGAGCAGATCCCCTGCTTCGATGATCGTAAACCGGATTGCTATTGAAATCTGTTGACTTGCCTGAGACAGAGGACTATTAAAATGCTTCCAGCCCACACGGGTTGATCGGCTCCAAGCGCCCTTAAACATCACCGGAGGTGTTCCACCGTGTCTCTCTTTGCCGGCACCGGCCTCGTAGTCAAACTGGTCCTCTTCGTCCTGCTCTATTTCTCGGTCGTCTCCTGGGGGATCATCTTCTACAAGCTGCTCCAGGTCCACCGCGCCAACAGCGAGTCCGAGCGGTTCCTGGATTTTTTCTGGAAAACCAAGCGGTTCGACGCCATCAACAGCCAGCTGGACCGGTTCGCCAATGCCCCCCTGTCGGTTCTCTTCAGCGAAGGATACAGCGAGCTGAAAAAGCTGATGGAGAGAGGGGAGGAAAAGGCCGATCCGACCGTCATCAGCACCGACCTTGGGGGGATCGACAACATCGCCCGGGCCCTGCGGCGGGCCACTACCTCCGAGATCACCAGGCTGGAAAAATACACCACTTTCCTGGCCACCACCGGCTCCACCGCTCCGTTCATCGGCCTTTTCGGCACGGTCTGGGGGATCATGACCGCCTTCAAGGGGATCGGCGAGACCGGTTCCGCTTCTCTGGCCGTGGTCGCCCCCGGCATCGCCGAGGCCCTCATCGCCACGGCCATCGGCCTGGTGGCAGCCATCCCGGCGGTCATGGCCTACAACCACTTCCAGCACAAGATCAGGGTGCTGATCGGCGAGATGGACAACTTTTCCACCGAATTTCTCAACATCGTCCAACGGTCCATTGCGAAGAAATAGGATGACGCCATGGAAATAGGAAGCAGAAACAACGGCGATCGAGGCACCATGTCCCAGATCAACGTCACCCCGCTGGTGGACGTGATGCTGGTGCTCCTGGTGATCTTCATGGTGACGGCACCCATGATGCAACAGGGGGTACAGGTAAATCTCCCCAAGGCAGATACCAAGTCACTGAGCGCCAAGGAAGAGGCGATTGTCGTCTCCATCGACCGCCAGGGGAAATTTTTCATCGACCGGACCGAGGTCCCCGGCGGTTCTTTGAAGGACAAGCTCACCGGCATCCTGGCCAACCGGACCAAAAAGGAAGTCTTTCTCAAGGCGGATCGCGACGTCCCTTACGGTGACGTGGTCCGCGCCATGGCCGAGATCAAGGGGGCCGGTGTGGAACGCCTCGGCATGGTCACCGAGCCCGCCCGGTAGCAATGACCCATTCGCTGCACCGCACAGAACAGGGACCCGGATGGATGTTTCTGGGCTCCTTCCTGCTCCACGCCTCGGCATTCCTGCTCAGCACCTACGTCCATACCTTTCTGCCCGCGCCGATCGAGGAGCCCGTCTACTACGTGGACGTGGTAAACCTGCCGGTGGCCTCTCCCCGGGCCGGCAGCCCCACTCCGGGCAAAGCCCCGGGGGCGGTTGCACCAGCTGCTCCGCCTGAGCAAAAGGCCCCCATGGCACTTCCGGCCAAACAAGCGAACAAGGCGACCAAGGTGCCCGCCCCAGTCAAACCAACGACCCAGGCGGCGCCTGGCGGTAAGGCACCGGCTGGCGGTGACGAGGCGGCACACCTGAGTGACCGGCTGAAGCGCCTGGAGCAGAATGCAGAGGCCAAGCACGAGGAAGCGGCACTGGATGCCATCCAGCGAAGAGTCGCCGCAGGGGGCCGCGCCGGCATGCCGACAGGCACCGGCACCCAGGCCGGCAGCGACTACGGTTCCTATCTCCAGTCGCGGCTGCGGGACGCCCTGGCCCAGACCATTGCCTACCAGAGCAGACGTCCGGAAACTGCGGTCCGGCTCGTTGTCGACCGAAACGGCAAGCTGGTCCGCACGGTCATGGAGCGAAGCTCCCGTGACCCCCTCTTCAACGATGCGGTCATGCGCGCCATCGAAAAGGCCAAAACCTCCTTCCCCCCCCCTCCCAACGGCAAGGAGTTTGAAAAACTTTTTGTGTTCAGCCCAGAAGAGGTCAGCAAACGATGAAACGTTTCCTTCTGCTCATACTCGTCCTGGCAATCGCCGGCATGCCGGCAACGCTTTTCAGCCAGGAGGAGTTCATCAGGGTGACCGCCCCCGGCAACAAGCCGCTCACCCTGATGGTAGCGCCGCCGGTCCCCATGGACAGCGCCCCCCGGGATGCCATCGCCAGGGAGGTGACCGAGCTTTTTCAGTTCGACCTGACCCTGGCCGGCTCCTTTACCGTTACGACCCCGACAGTTACCGAGAACCGCGGCATACGGCCCGGCGAGTTCTCGTTCGCCCCATGGCAGAACGCCGGCGCCACCCTGCTCATCAAATCCGGCTATACCGTCAACGGTTCGACCCTGATCCTGGAATTCCGCCTCTATGACGTGATCCGCGAACGGGAGCTGCTGGCCAAGCGCTACTCGGGGAACATAAAGGAGCTGCGCCGGATGGCCCACACCTTCAGCGACGATCTGCTGCTGATCGTCACCGGGGAGCGTGGTCCCTTCACCGGGAAGGTTGCCTTCGTCTCCAAGGCGTCCGGCAACAAGGAACTCTACCTGATGGATTACGACGGCTTCAATCTCCAGCGCCTCACCCAAAATGGTTCCATCAACCTGAACCCGGACTTTTCGCCCAGTGGGCGCGAACTGATCTATACCTCCTATAAGAAGGGCAATCCCGACCTCTACCGCCGGGAGCTGTTTACCGGGGTCGAGGCACGCACCTCCTCCAGCCGCGGCATTAACGTCACCGGCAGTTGGTCCCCGGATGGCAAGCGGATCGCCCTGGCCCTGAGCAAGGACGGCAATTCCGAAATCTACCTGATCAACCGGGATGGCAAGCAGCCGACCCGCCTGACCAACAATCCGGCCATCGACGTCTCGCCGGCCTGGTCACCTGACGGCCACCAGATCGCCTTTGTCTCCGACCGGCTGGGCAAGCCCCAGGTGTTCGTGATGAACGCCGACGGCAGCAGCGTCCGCCGCCTGACCATCGAGGGGGCCTACAACGTCAGCCCCCGCTGGTCGCCCAAGGGTGACCGCATTGCTTACTGCCGGCAGCAGGGGGACTTCCAGATTCATTCGATCAACACCGACGGAAGCGGAGATGTCCAGCTCACCTCCCAGGGGAGCAACGAACATCCCCGCTGGTCCCCTGATGGCCGTTTCATCGTCTTCAGTTCCACCAGGGACGGCCGGGAATCGATCTACGTGATGCGTGCCGACGGCAGCGGCCAGATCAGGGTTTCCCGCGGGAAGGCAAACGACTCCCATCCCACCTGGTCGGTACGCTGGTAGCTCATGAAAAATGTAACGTGATATCTGCTTGAAATGAGAGGTTGCTGGTGTATAATTCAGCCGGCTACGCCTGATTCATTATTTTTCGTACCCCATGAAGGAGGAGACAATGCGCAAGGGAGTGTTCGGTTTGGCGGTGGTGCTCTGCTCAGGCATGCTGTTTGTCGGCGGTTGTGCCAAGGAGGAACTGGTAAAAAAGGACGAACCGGTAGCACCTTCCCAGGCACCGGTAGCGCAGCCGGCCACGCAACAGGCCCAGGTGCCGACCGAGCCGGTACAAAGCCAGCCGGTCAAGGATAGCACTGCCGTCAACGGAGTCGTTGCAGATAGCCAGACGACTGTAGCCCGGGCACCGGAAGTCAAGCTCCAGACGGTCTATTTCGATTTTGATTCCTATGTACTGACCCAGGCGTCGCGGGACACCCTGTACAACAACGCCGAGTACCTGCTGAAGAAGTACAACGGGACGATTCAGGTCGAAGGCCATTGCGACGAGCGTGGTTCCGACGAGTACAACCTGGCCCTGGGCGAGAAACGGGCCAAGTCGGCCCTCAATTACCTGACAACCCTCGGGGTGCCGGCCAATAGGCTCTCCTTCATCAGCTACGGCAAGGAGAAACCGGTCGATCCGGGCCACGACGAGGCTGCCTGGGCCAAGAACCGTCGGGCAGAATTTGTCATTACCAAGTAGTAGCTACATACTTTGAGACAAGAGGGAGCCGGCAGCGGCTCCTTTTTGCTATGTAACGTTTTTTCCGGGAGGTTTGAATGAAGCACAGCACTATCAGGTTTCTTCTGGCCGCTGGGATCTGTCTCCTGGCCGGGTGCGCCACCAGGAGCGACATGGATTCGACCATGCGAGACCTGGAAGAGATGAAAGGGCGCCTGCTGACCATGGAAAAAGAGGTCGGCGGTGTTAAGACCGAGACGAGGGAAGGACTGGAGAAAAGTACCCAAGGGCTGCTGAAAGAGGTGGAAAGTCAGCGGAAAATAGTGGCTGACCTGCAGGCAACCCTTGACAGCGGCAAGGTGGACATGCAGGTCTTGGCCGGGAAAGTAGACGACCTCTCCCTGGCCGGCAAGAAGCCTGCCGAGGAGTTGTCCCTGCTGAGGGAGGATACGGGGCGGCGCATCACGACCGTGGAAGAGCGGCTTGCCAAGTTGGAGAAGGGGTTGGACGAGTTCCGCAAACAGGCTGTCGATGCCGCGGCCAAGGCCCAGTCAACGCCTGACGGTCTGTACCAGCAGGGACGGGACGCGTACAAAACCAGCAACATGGCCAAGGCCCGGGAATCCTTCACCGCATTCCTGGAGAAGTATCCAAAGCACGAGCTGGCGGTTAATGCCCGCTATTGGCTGGGTGAGACTTGGTACGGCGACAAAAACTACGAACAGGCAATCCTGGAATACCAGAAGGTGATCAAGGAGTTTCCGGGCAGGGAAAAGGTGCCGGCCGCCATGCTGAAGCAGGCCCTGGCCTTCCGGGAGCTGGGAGATACGAAAAGCGCCCGCTTCATCCTGAAGAAGATTGTCGAAGAGTTCCCCCTGTCCGAAGAGGCGGGACCGGCGAAGGTAAAGCTGAAAGAGCTGAAGTAGGTCAAAACGATAGACAATAAAAGGCGGAAGGCGGGAATGACTCCGCCTTCCGCCTTTTATTCTCGTCTTTGGCTATCTGAACGCATAGCAAACGGCTGACGGCAAGGCCTTATCGAATAAAACCGGCTTCGTTCCTGCCGTCTTGCTGTCAACGAAGTCCGTTAAATTCACTCCCATTGCTTTCCCC
>JAJZTK010000197.1 GCA_021849045.1 Deltaproteobacteria bacterium
CGATCTGCTGAAGACCCCGGCCGTGGTCACCTGCCAACTTGGTCTGAACGTCCCCCGCTACCCGACCCTTCCCAACATCATGAAGGCCAAGAAAAAGGAGATCCAGGCGGTTTCGGTCGGCGATCTCCTCAAGGACGAGGCGCTGGCCACCACGGCGAGCTTCCATGCCCCGGCCAAGAAGGGCGGCGGCATCGTTCTCGAAGGTGATGTGGGTGCACTGGTCGACCAGCTGGTGAACATTCTCAAAGACAAGACTGCGGTCTTAAGGTAGGGGGGACGACATGAAAGCATTACTCGTTGGTGAATACCGGGAAGGACAGCTCCTGGAAGCAACCTATGAACTACTCGGCTTTGCCGGTCAGCTCGGCGCCGATACCGCCATGCTGCTGGTCGGTTCCAGCAGTCAGCTTCCGGCCTATGGCGGCACCCTCTATCTGGCCGATGTGGCGGCGTGCGGCGAATACAACCCGGACCTGCACAAGAAACTGATCCTCGACACCGTGGCCAAGGAAAACCCTGACTACATCGTCTTCCTGCACTCGTCCTACGGCTGGGACCTGGCTCCCCGCGTTGCCGCACAGCTCAAAGTGGCCCAGGTCTCCGAGATCACCGGCCTCGTCGACGGCGGCTTCGAAGTCGGCGCCTGCAACGCCAAGATGCGCCGTACCGTCAAGCCGGCAACGGCCAAGGCGGTCCTGACCATCCAGGCCGGCGCCTTCCCGGTGACCCAGCCCGGCGGGACCCCGCAGGTCCAGCAGCTGAGCGCGGCAGGGGGAAACGGCGTCGAATTCGTCGGCTATGAGCCGGCCGAAGCCAAGGACGTTGACCTCACCCGGGCCGAGATCATCGTCAGCGCCGGACGCGGCATCGGCAAGAAAGACAACGTGCCGGTCATCGCCGCCCTGGCCAAGGCGATGGGCGGGGAACTGGGCGCAAGCCGTCCGGTGGTGGACGCCGGATGGGTGGAGCACAGCCACCAGGTAGGTACCACCGGCCAGACGGTCAGCCCGAAACTGTACGTTGCCTGCGGCATCTCCGGCGCCATCCAGCACCTGGCCGGGATGAAGAAATCCGACTTCGTGGTGGCGATCAACAAGGACAAGGATGCCCCGATCGGCGAGATCGCCGACGTACTCGTGGTTGCCGACGTCCTGCAGTTCGTGCCGGCACTGACCGCCAAGCTGGCAAAGTAGTCCGATCCAGTAGGGCAGCACCATGTATTATGTTCTCGACCTCCGGGGGTTCCCACCACGGAGGTCTTTTTTATGTAGGGGCGTACCCGCGTGTGCGCCCTGATTTTGGGCAGACAGATAGGTCTGCCCCTACATTGTTGATATGTCACCATCCGTGGTAGATCGTCTTTTTTGGAATTTTTTTTTTTACGGACAACCGCCCCATACCTGCCTCATCACTCATTTTCTCCCCCCAAACTCCCAACTGCAACATTTTGTTACAGTTGCCTGTAAAACCCCATCAATAGACGACTCACGAGGCCAAGTGTAACAGATTGTTACATCACATTTTGTTACACCCCATGTCGTAACCCAACATAACTATCCGATATTCCGCATAAATTAAAATGGCACGAAAATTGGTATATAGAGGATTGATCGCTGACCGTTGCAGATCACTTCAATACCTATCAAGAGGGAACCCCAAGATGCTCCAGAGTACAAACTCCACCCTGCCGCGCACGACCGTTGCCCAGGAAGAAGGCAAATCCTACCTCTACCTGATTTTCGACACCTTTGATCCCCTGAAACTGCATGCCTCGACCCTCAGACCGGACATGGTGGAACGGGTGATCCTGATCCAGGATTTGGGTGACCGGAACCGATTGTATGCCCTCCTGGCGACATTCAAGCGCAACCTGGCCGTTCTGGTTCCTGCCGGCGCCCTTCATCTCGATCCCGACCATCCGCACCGGCACAACCTTGACGCCTTCCGCGACTGGCTGGACATGCATGTGATCGACAAACGGGAGCTCCGTTTTGCGGAGCCGGAGAGTTATGAACGGATTGCTACCCAGGGTGTGGTCCGTAGCATTGATTTTTCCAGTCGGGAAGACAGCGAAATAATGCGACAGTTCAACGGCTGGAGGTTGGGAGGCAGACTCTCGTGCATAAGCGTGTGAAGGGGGAGCAGAAGGCATTACATGCTGAATGACATTACCGTATCTTTTGGATGGAGCAAACGCCGTCCGATTGACAACTTGGAGGCAACAATGAACAAGCACTACGAAATGGTCACCAGCCTGCAACACATGTTTCATCCCAACACCATCGGCGATGTCCGGCGCCTGAAGCTGGAGTTCCTGATCTACCGGCTGAAGCGGCTGCTGTTGGCGCGGGAGAGGTTCGGTTACGAGGAGATGGAAATGATCTGCCCCATGCACGAATTGGAAGAGCTGAAGACGCTGTTCACCCGGATGGATGCGCTTCCCGAGACAGCGGAACAGCTGGAAAACGGCTTCAGGAAGATCATTGGGCGCATGGATTCGCTGGACCTGCCGAATGGCTGTAATTCCGGGGTCAACTGCTGATCGGCGTGCACCGGTTCCCGGCCGGACATCGATCCATGCCGCCCGTGCCAGCCGGTACCGATCAGGCAGCCGGCTCACCCGTTGCGCTGATAGCGCAGGTCCTGCAGGACAATCTGCTCCAGGGCGGCGTCATAGAACGGTTTGCGGCAATCCACACCGTTTACGGCGCCGTTTCGCATCAGGGTGACGAGCCGGCAGCCGCCGAAGCACAAGGGGAGGTAGGCGCAGTCGAGGCAGGTGTCGCTCTGCCAGCAGTCCAGATTGTGGGACTGGCGGTAGTCGACGATCCCACTTGCCAGCGTGCCGACGGAGAGTTCCGGCCACCCCATGAAGGCCGGGCACTTGTAGAGGGTCCCGTCCCAGTTGACCACCAGGTCGTTGTCGAACTCCACCATGCAGGCACCCATAGTCGGCTTCATGGCCGCAAAGCCGCGCTTCAAGGTCTCCTCCCGCAGGAAAAGGGCCGCCTCGGCCAGCCACGGCTCGGCAGAGGTGACGCAAGCGGTCCCGGCATCATGGCCGGACGGCCGGCCGGACTTGGGGAGGATCGGCGCGAACATGACCGGGCCGAGCTGCACAGGGTCGATCCCTTCGGCCAGGAGCAGGTCGAGCATCCGGGGAAACTCGCGAAAGTTCTCACGGGTGAAGTTGCCGCCCGGGTTGAGGGTGACGAGGTCGCAGACCGCCTTCGTGTTGGCGACGATTGGTGCAAAGCTCCCCTCGCCGGAGACAAAGGGGCGCTGAAGGTCGTGGATCTCGGGCGGGCCGTCCAGGGTGATCTGGGCGCTTTTGAGCCCGTAGGGGAGGAGCTCTTCCACCACCGGGCGGGTGAGCAGGGTACCGTTGGTGACCATGCTGCACGAGAAGAGGGTGCCGCACGCCGCAGCGGCGTCCCTGAGCGGCCCGGCGATCGCTTTGAGCATCGGCACGGAGAGGAGCGGTTCGCCGCCGTAGAACCTGAGCTCCACCTCCCGGCCTTGCTCGATCTGCTCGTGCAGGACATGGTCGACCAGGAGCCGGGCCGTAGTCTCGTCCATGGCGTCGCCGCGCCGGAAATCCTCCTCGTAGCAGTAGCTGCAGGCCAGGTTGCAGGCCAGGTTCAGGACCACGGTGGCCTTGAAGCGGCGCTTGCGGGCGTTGGTCCTGTCCACCAGCGAGGCCATGGCGGCCCGCTCGGCAACCGGATCGTCGACGACCATCTCCAGGCGGGTAAGGGCGGCCCGGTCGCTGTCGTTCAGGGTACCGTTACGGGCCGCGGCCAGGAGCGCTTCGGAGACCCGGACGGTGGACCCTTTTTTCGTGGAATACAGGATATGGGAACCCGGCCGGTCAGGGTAGGGGAAGATCTTCAGGTAGCGGGAGAGGGGCATGGGCAGGCTCCAAAAAAGAAGGGGGAACTGGCGGTCCCCCCCGGTTGTGCCGGACAGCGTGACTTTACTGTCGGCCCATGTTGGTGGTAGTGCAGCAGGCGTTCAGTTCTTCCGTCTGCCGCCCCTCTTCCAGGATCTCCATTTCCATCGCTTCCGTTTCCATTGCCGTTACCTCCGTTGGTTTGAATTACATCCCGGTCGGGATGGCTGAGTCCACTGAACTCTGGACAAAGGCAGGGGAATCTGTTAGTTTTGCGGTCCCTGCCGAGGGGTTAATCAATGCTTCCTTCATTAATGAACTATCGGGCAGGGACCAATAGTCTTAAGGATTTTTTCTTGGCCGTTGCCCGTTGCTCAAAATTGCTTCTTCCGCTCCTGATGCTCCTCATGGTCTTTGTTTCGATCGCCAGGGGGGAGTCAACAGAGGGAGACCCCCTACGTCTCCTTGCCGAGGAGCCGGAGCAATTGGTCACCACCCCCCGCCTACCGCGTCCCACCTCCAGAATCGCCGAAAACGTCACGGTACTGACCAGTGACGATATCATCCGGATTAACGCCCATACCCTGGCCGATGTGCTGAATACCGTCCCCGGCATCCAGGTGGAGACGGTTCGCACTCCGGGCAGCAACACATTCTTCTCAATACAGGGGATACTCAATACCCACATCCTGGTGCTGATGGACGGGGTGCCTCTCAATAATCACTTTGAAAACGATCCGGAAATCGGTCTCTTCCCGGTGCAGCAGATCGAGCGGATAGAGATCGTCAAGGGTGCGGCTTCGGCTGCCTGGGGCGAGGCGTTGGGCGGGGTGGTCAACGTCATCACCAAGTCGCCTGATCCTGATCGTCCCTTTGCCGGCATGGCCTCTGCCTCCTTTGGCGAGCGGTTCACCACCGACCTGCGGGGCGAGGCGAGCGGCACTATCAAGCGGTTCGGTTACTACCTTTCCGGCGGCAACCTCCACTCAGACGGCCTCCTTCCCGGCAACCGGGTCAATTTCAACAACGCCTACGGCAAGTTCGTCTATGACCTTCCCGACAGGGGGACCATCAGTGTCGGGACCAGCTTCCGCGACGCCTTCCGGGGGATCGAGGAGTCGTCGCTCCTCGATTATCGCGATACCAATGCCATAACCCTCGGCCACTCGTTCCTGAATTTCACCTACCCGCTCAATGAGCGCCTCAGCCTGGAGTTCAACGCCAGGGAGAGCCGCAACGACTCCACCACCACGCTCGGCGCCATCACCGTTCCCGACAACTTCGGCGGCATCATGGACGAATCGCTTCGCGGCGCCAACGCCAAGCTTGTCTGGGACGACGACGTCTACAGCCTTGTCGGCGGCATAGAGTACGATCATGTGGACACCAGGCTGACCAATTTTTCCAACAGCGTCCCGACAGATCAGCTTTCGATGGCCGTTGACCGGTGGGGTGCATACGCTAACGGGTCAGTCTCGATCGGCTCCCTCACCATCCTTCCCGGTATCCGTTTCGACCATACCGGCTTTGCCGGCGACTACCTGAGCTATACCCTCGGTGCGACCTACAGTCTGACCGACAAGACCGTGCTCCGCGCCTACGGCGCCAGGGGGTACGGTCTGCCCCTGATTTCGCTCGCCCACGGCCCGCAGAAGGTCTGGACCGTCCAGGCGGGTGTGGAAACGAGCGAGGTCCCGTACCTCTGGCTCAAGGGAACCCTCTTTTACAACGACATCTGGAACCTGGACAAGAGGACCAGAACTGACGACCGTTTCCCTGAGGTGATCAAGCAGGGGTTCGAGCTGGAGGCAAAGACGGTCCCGCTGTATGGCGTTTCCCTGGCTGGCGGGTTCACCTTTACCGACTCGCGGGACCGGGAGACGAACAACCGTCTTGAAGAGACCCCATCAGAGCAGGCTAAACTGGCGCTGAATTACGACAACAGCGCGCTCGGTCTCAGAGGGGCGTTGACCGGCAACTATGTCTGGTGGAACTCGCCGGCCAATCGCGAAGGGAAGTATTCCGGGATCATCTGGGATCTGCACCTGACCCGGAAACTCTGCCCGAAAAGCGACCTGTCGCCCGAACTCTTTTTCTCCGCCCATAACCTCTTTAACGGCTCCCAGTATATACATTCGCTGTACAAAAACTCTCCCCGCTGGTTCGAGGGTGGCGTGAGGTTCCGGTTCTGATGCGAGCGCTTTTCCTCTGCATAGCGCTCTTCATCCTGAGCGCGCTGCCGGCCCTGGCCACGGACGTGCTGATCCTCCAGTCCAGCCAGAGCCCGGCCTATATGGAGGCGCTGCGCGGCTTCAGGATCGCCTTCACGGGATCGAGCAACACCATCGTCATTGCCGACTACGCCGAGTTGGACGCGGTCCGCCTGGTCAAGGAAGAGCGCCCCAAACTGGTGCTGGC
>JAJZTK010000037.1:0-10025 GCA_021849045.1 Deltaproteobacteria bacterium
AAAACGGCCGCATTGCCGCCGTCGGTCCCCTTGACGACCTGCGCAGGAGCTGGCCCGGCCCGGTGCGGGAGTTCCCCGGCGGCGTCATCATGCCGGGGCTGGTGAATGCCCACACCCATCTGGAATTGACCCACTTCCCGGCCTGGAAGATCCGCAAAGGACTGCACTACATGCCGCGGACCTATGCCGACTGGATCGAACAGGTCATCAAGATCCGGCGGGGGCTGACGGCAACCGAGCTTGCCCATTCGGTTGCCGAAGGGATTGCCAAGTGTCTGGAAACCGGCACCACGACCGTGGGGGAGGTCCTCTCGGAACGCTCTCTGCTCCCCCACTACACGACATCTGCCCTGGGGGGACGGATTTTCTTCGAGGCGCTTGGTATGGAGCCGGCCCGCTGTGCCCGTCTGGCCGCCGATCTGTACGAGGCGTTGACGGGTTTCCCGTCTGCCCGCCTGCTGCCGGGGATTTCTCCCCACGCCCCCCATACGGTCGTGGGACCGTTTTTCAGCCGCCTTGCCACCATGGGGAAGGAACTGGGCGTTCCCCTCATGACCCACCTGGCCGAATCTCCGGAAGAGCTCCGGTTCTTTCATGATACGACCGGTGACCTGGCCGAGCAGATCTACCCCTTTGCCGGTTGGGAGGACTATCTGCCTGCCCCCCGGCATACAACGCCAACTGCTTTCCTCGACCTCCTCGGACTGCTTGATGCCAACATGACGGCAGTGCACGCGGTGCAGATCACTCCGGCTGATGCGGATATCCTTGCCCGGCGCGGAGTTGCGGTAGTTCTCTGCCCGAGGAGCAACGAACGCCTGGCTGTCGGCACGGCGCCGGCTGCCCTGTTGAAAAAGGCCGGGATTCCCCTGGCACTTGGCACCGACTCACTTGCCAGCAACGACTCTCTTTCCCTGTGGGATGAAATGCGCTTTCTTCTCGACCGGCAGCCGCTGTTTTCAGCTGCCGAGGTCCTTGCCATGGCGACGCTTGGCGGCGCCCACGCACTGAGACTGGCGCATGAAGTCGGATCGATCGAGATCGGCAAGCGGGCCGACTTCCTGGTGGTGACCGCTCCCCCGGCCGTTACCGCCGACAGCCTCTACACCGGCATCATCGGCCAGAGTCAGCTCGAACATGTGTTCTGCGCCGGGGAGGAACTTTGAGTCATCAGTAAAACGGTTGCCATTTCTTTTGCCCCTCTGCTAGTATGCGCCCATGGGTGAAAAGCTGATCTGTACAAACAAAAAGGCCTTCCACGAATATTTCATCGAAGAGCGGGCCGAGGCCGGCATTGTCCTGCAGGGGACCGAGGTCAAGTCGCTGCGCATGGGCAAGGCAAACCTCGGCGATGCCTTTGCCATGGTGCGGGACGGTGAGGCCTACCTGCACAATCTTCACATCTCTCCCTACGACTTCGGCAACCGGGAGAACCACGATCCCGACCGGATGCGCAAGCTTTTGCTGCACAAGAAGGAAATCATCCGCCTCTTCAGCCAAATTCGTGAGCAGGGGTACACCCTGATTCCGCTTCGCCTCTACTTCAAGGATGGCAAGGTCAAGGTCGAGCTGGGACTGGCGAAAGGTAAGAAGCTCCACGACAAGCGGGAGGATTTGAAGAAGAAGGAGCAGAAGCGTGAGGTTGCCCAGGCCCTGAAGGAGCGACACAGGGGGTAGCACTTCGTCCCGGGCGGCTCTTTGGCTCTTGTCTCCACGGGCAGCGCGTGCTATAAATCCCTCGCAAACGGTTTGCGAGAGTGGCGGAATTGGCAGACGCACTGGACTTAGGATCCAGCGCCGCAAGGCATACGAGTTCAAGTCTCGTCTCTCGCACCAGAACCTTGTTGAAAGCGTCACTATCTGACCGAAGATGGGGCGCTTTTTTGTTTTTAAAGAATGCCGCCCTTCACTCTGATACTCCTGCCGGCATCATCCAAACCCTTGACCGAACCTGTTCGGGGAATTTAGTTATTCAGTGCGGCATTGGCATCGTCGAGCCCGGTTGTTTCATCGGAGAGGTAAACTTCCCAGGAATTCGATTCGCCGGTGTCGACGAAACGGACCCTCTGGACCGTATAGGTTGAGAGGAGACGGTTGATCAGCAGAACACAACGGTCAATCGACGGTTTGTCCGGAGGGACTGAAAGAAAAGCGTCCACAGCCACTTTCAGGACGCCGCCGCAGTCGATCGGTTCGTCCAGATAGCGGATTGCCTGGGCAATGATCATCGAGGCGTCGAGAATGACATCCAGCGGAGGAAGCTCTGACGAGCCCAACACGTTCTCCGCAACCGGCAGGATTTCCTTGAGCTGTTTTCGCATGTTCTCAGGGGCTATTTCCATTTGCCAGTGGCCGACAAACCAGTCACAGGCCGCATTGAGGGCCGGAATGAGCTGTTGGAACTGGCGCTTGTTCTCCTCGGGTGCGAACTGGATATTTGTAGCAAAAAGCGGATGAATCTTTTCGCAATAAGTGGCGTGTCCCAGTTCGTGGAGGTAATCCAGGTCGCTGCTCCGGTTGAGAAGCTTGTCAGGCATCAGGATGACATGGGATTTATTGTGGGCATATGAAATAATTTGGATTAGCGAGGCGTCGTGGTCTCGCTCGAGAACTGGCCAATCGAGGTCACGGCGCACCTTTTTAAGCAAACTCTTCAATGATTTCGATTTCATCAAATATCTCCATAAGAGTTCGTTCTGTGCATGTTGGCAGTACAAGGCATCGAAAAGAGAATAGCCTCGGGACCTGAGTTGTCAACTCTCCTCTACTCAGGCGGAATCACGCGAATACACACAGTTGACGCGTGGGATGCTTTCGTACGGTCATTGATGGTGCTGTATCGAGGAATCGCCCCCGGTCATTTCCCCATGCTTGTTCAGGCACAGAAAAGCCCCGCGCTAGGCGCGGGGCCTGAATTGACAACCGGTCGTCGAAGCGTCGGACAAACGTCAACTAGGAGCTGGTGTTGTAGCACCGGCTCCGACTCTTGTTATTTCACTACCAGCGGCCGCATCATGTCGTGCTCCTCGTGCTCGAGGATGTGACAGTGCCACACGTATTCGGCGCCGCCGGTCCTCGGGCTTGGAGGTGCCGTGACGGTTCCTCCACCCATGGCCGCGGTCTTGGTGATTGCCACTCCAGTTAGATCGAACTTCATTATGATCCGGGTCACGGTGCCCGGGAACATCATCACCGTTTCTTTCCACCCCGTTTCGTTAGGCTCGGGCGGAGTTGCCGGGCCGGTGAAGTTGACACCGCCCTTGGTCGAGCCCAGGCTGTTTACCTGGAACGGCTGCCGGTTGATCACCTGTACGTTAACCAAGTGGAAGTGCATCGGGTGGACGTCGGCGGTAGTGTTGAATATTTCCCATACTTCCGTTGAGCCGGCAGTCACGATCTCAGTAGGTGGATCGAGGTATGCACGACCAAATCCGGCGCTGGGGGATGCCAGAGGGACCAGCGTGCCGAGCTGCTGCTGCAGACGACCGTAAGCGTCGAAGTTCTCGTTCAGGGACAGCTGGCGTACGGCCATTCCGACAGGGGGGGTGCTCTGTCCGAAAGGAATGAGGGGAGCGTCGAGGCCTGCAGACAGATCGGTGTTTGTGTCGATGACTAACGGCAGATCTGCGGGGGCGGTGACAGCCGTCCCGACATCGAACCTCATGAGGATACGCGAGTTCGGTCCGAAGCCGTTCGGTGTGAGGCCATTGACCGGGTTCCCTTTCAAGTTCCAGAGCGGGAAGTAGTCGTTGCGCGGATCACCCATTGGGAACGGGGCCGGAGCGTCGTTGTAGATGATGATGCTCTTTCCTTTGTGAGCGCTGAAGTCGATGATGATGTCGGGCCGTTCGGCCGGTGCCACCACCAGAGAGCTGCTGAGGGGGGCGAGCGGGTTGAACGGAACGTTAATCGGTTTCATTACCGGTTTGGGGAGGAAGCCCCCTTCTGTCCCTATCTGCAGTACGTGCGCACTCGTCCCGGGTGCTACCGGGTTGCAAAGCGCCGGCGCATTGGTCGGGTTCCCCGTTACGGCATTCAAGGTGATCCCGTTCAGGCTGGTATCTGCTACGTAGAACTGCAGGTTCAGGAACCGGGCGTTGCAGGCGTTGAGGAACCGTAGCCGGTAGCGGCGCGGCTCTACCGAAACCTTTGGGAAGGTCGTGCCGTTCACAAGCATGGTATCGCCAAAGAACTCGGGGATGACCGACGGGGCTGGGAGCGTGGTGCCGACCGCTCCACCAGTGGCGTTTCCGGATAACCGCCACCGGTTCCGCTCGTAGATGTGCGCATACCACAGGCTGCCTGGGCCTTGGGCCGCAGGGGATACGGCATTCGCCCAGGTCGGGTCAACGGCCGCGATGTTCGGACCGACAAAGATCTTGTCCTGGATGATCAGCGGTATCTCGTTGCCGCCCGCCTCGATGTAGTTGGGGAGGCCCTTGTTGATGAGGCCTGCCTCGAAATCGTCACGGATAATCAAGCCTGATGCGATTCCCGCATAGGCGTTGATCCGCGTGATGCCGAAGGCATGGTCGTGATACCAGCCGAACCGGGCGGTCTGGTTGAGGGGGTAGTAGTACTCGGCCTCGTTCAGTGAGGCCCCTGGGTTCAGCACCTGATTGTTGATGAAGCTGAGGCCACGGTTTCCAGCCGGATCCCACCAGGCAAACGGGCCGCCGTCACTGATCCAGGGAACCAGACCACCGTGAAAATGGACTGCGGAACGGTTGTTACCCTCGTTCGCGCCCATGATTGTGGTGTCGTTGGGGATGATGTGCTTTCCACCGGGGAGGTTGTTTCTGAAGGTAAGTTGAATAGGCATCCCCTTCTTGCCCACGATGATCCCACCGAGGTGAGCCTGACTCGTGCCCGTGAGTTTGACGACGGGGTCAAATCCTCTCAAGGTCGTTGATCCGAGGCTCGGGCAGACGCCCGTGTCTTGGAACTCTTTTATGTCGATGGTGTAATGCGTCACCCCGGTCACGGGCGCTGGCGTGGGGTCCGGCGCCGCTACAGGAATTTGGCCGATGCCGCGCAGTGTGGTACCGAACAGTGGAATCGTCGTGGGGCTCTGGTTGAAGGCCAAGGCATTGCCTGAACCCAACCAGCGGACCGGCATTGGCAGCATTGTGGCTCCAGCGGCTAGCGCGGAAACCTGAAGAAACCGTCTGCGGGTAATCTTTGTATCCATTTCAATTCTCCTTTCTTAACTCGGAAGATACTTCCCCTATTTTTGCCACCTGCAACTAAGCTTAAGGATATTTAAGACCATATTTGTCTCAAATTTCGATCCAAGCTGTTATGCGAAAAGACCGATTAGGTATCTATTGGCAAGTATAGAGCATGATTGATGCCAAGAGTTGATGGGTGGGAGTCATGTGAAGGATTACTGTCTGATTATGGTCTGTTAGCCTTTAGTGCTAATACTTGGTTGTAATGGCGTACCCAATGAACCATTGTCATCATTCTTGACTTAGTGTAAAGCTTGTTGACACAGGTTAATCATAATTCAGAATGAATTATTCCTTTAAGTCCTTCAAGGCTATAATCTGCGGGCGATAGATAATTGTCACTTTCGGAGGTTGCTAGTGGCCAGGCGAGGTAAAAAACCCGAAGATTACGGACAGCTCGCTCTTTTTGAAGAGAAAGAGCCTGACTGGCTGAAGCCGGTCAACCAACTGGGCTACTCCATTTCAACTCCGGAGGACGGAACGGGAGACGCTGTTGCCGATTCCATCCTCGACAGGCCGGGGAATAATCCGGGTCGGCTGACCGTTTCCGATGACGATGACGATGGCGATGACCTGGCACAGTTTGCAGAGTGGTTAGCTAGAAAGAGCGTGAGCTGACTGTTTGCTCATCTCCAGGGTGAAATAGATGGTTGCCCCACTGCCGGGGACTCCCTCGGCCCAGACCCGGCCGTTGTGGCGCTTGATGATCTGTGCCACGGTGGCCAGACCGATACCGTGGCCTTCGAACTCTTCTGCCGAGTGCAGCCTCTGGAAGGGGGTAAACAGCATTTCCGCCTTGGCCATGTCGAAACCGGCACCGTTGTCACGAACGAAATAGGCCGTCTCTCCCTGGATGACTTGTGCGCCGAATTCAATGACGGCCTTCTCGTTCCTGCCCGTGTATTTCCAGGCATTGCCCAGCAGATTTACCAGAACGACCCTCAGCAGGGCGTAGTCACCATTGCAGCAGATACCATTCTGCAGCACGAAGGTTACTGCCCGCTCGGGCGTTTTATGCTTCAACTCTTCCATAATCGCCTTGGCCAGATAACTGAGGTCTATCTCGGTACAGTCCAGCTCCTGGCGGCCCATCCGGGAAAATTCAAGCAGCGAGCGGATGAGCTTGTTCATCTGCTGCACTTCATCGGCGATTGTCTGCAGATATCCTGCCCCGTCCTGATCCAGTCTGTCGGCATACCGTTCGCGCAGTAACTGGTTGTAGCCGTTGATCACCGTCAACGGTGTGCGCAGGTCGTGGGAAACGGTATAGTTGAACGCCTCAAGTGCCCCGTTGAGGGCCTCCAGTTCCGCGGCCCGCTCGGCGAGACGGGCGTTCAGGGATTCGATCTCCTCCTCGGCCAGCTTTCGCCGGGTGATGTCTTCCTTTTCGATAACGAAATTGGTGATGGCGCCCTGTTCGTCAACTATCGAGGATATTGCCACCGACTCCCAGTAGCGCTCCCCCCCCTTGGTGCGGTTCTGCAGTTCGCCACGCCACTCCTTGCCACTGCTGATGCTCTTCCAGAGCTCTTCAGTCATGTCGTCTGCCACTCTGCCTGCAAACAAGGACCGGAGATCCCTGCCGACCACTTCGCAGCCGGCAAAGCCCGTTACGTCGCTAAATTTCTGATTTACATACTCCACGGTGCCGTCACAGGCGGTGATCATGACCATGCTCGGGCTTCGGTCCACGGCCCGTGACAGTTTGCGGATGAAATTTTCCTGTTCCCTGACCTGTCGTTTCATGCGGATACTGTCAATGCAGCGATCGATGCTGGCAAAGAGTTTACGCTGGTTGATCGGTTTCAGGACGTAATGGGATATTCCCGCTTCAATGGCATGCAGCAGGTAGTTGGTGTCGTCGTACGCTGTCAGGACGATGATGTGCGTCTCCGGGTGCTGTTCCCTGATGGCCCCGGCCATGCTGAGTCCATCCATGAGCGGCATGTTGATGTCGGTGATGACCAGGTCAGGCCGATGCTCCTGGTAGAGCTCCAGGCCGCTCTTGCCGTTTTCGGCACACAAGAGCCGGATGCCGGGCAGTTTGATGGTGAGCATCCTGCTCAGGATTTCCCTGGTGTCGGCTTCGTCCTCCACCAGGAGGATGGAGATGGGAACCTCGTTGTCAGATGATGGATTCATGTCAGATCTCGATCCTGAATTCGGCGCCGTGGTCGATGTTTCGTGCCCGGAGCGTGCCGTGCATGTTGCTTTCGATAATGGTCTTTGACATGAAGAGGCCCACACCGGTCCCCTTGTCAGGTCCCTTGGTGGTGAAATACGGGTCGAAAATCCTGTCCATGATCTCCTCAGGGATGCCGCCGGCGTTGTCGGTTATGGTGATAACGGTCCTGTTGTTCTCCCGGAAGAGTGCCGCCCGGACCCGGGGGGTGGCGACGTTCCGCTCGATGAAGGCGTCCCTGGCGTTGAGCAGGATGTTGAGGAGTACCTGGGAAAACTCGTTCGGGAACCCCTCGATCATGAGTTCTTCGCTGGTGACGATGTCGCATTGTATCCCCAATTCCCGGAAACTTCCCGTGAGAAGATTGAGGGTCTTTGTCAACTCCGCGCTGACGGAGAAGGGCCGCTTTTCCTTGTCCGGTCGGAAGAAGTTCCTGAACCCGTCGATGGTCTGGGACATGTGGTAGATCATCTGCATCGCCCGGTTGACGCTCTGCTCCAGAGACTCCCCGCTGAATTCCCCGGCGGTATAGCTGATAGGGAGTTCCTGGATGAGCAGCCCCAGATTGTTGAGAGGCTGTCGCCACTGGTGGGCGATGTTGCCGATCATCTCGCCCATGGCTGCCTGGCGACCCTGCTGCATGAGCATCCGGTCCTTTTCCCGCAGCTGCTCCATTGTCCTCAGGCGTTCCTCGGTTTCCACGCGCAGTGCCTGCTCCGCCTTTTCCCGTTCGGCAACCTCTTCCATCAAGGTATCGACCGTGCTGGCCAGCTCCGCGGTCCGTTCGGCAACTCGTTTTTCCAGTTCGTCTTTGGCCCTTTGCAGCGACCGCTCGGCTCGTCGCAGTTGGGTGATGTCGTGACCGACAGCAACGGCACCGATGACCTGCCCGTCGGTATCGCGCAGCGGCGCAGCGCTGAAGATGGCGACAAACTCCCGGCCGTTGGCGGCCCGCTGGACCAGTTCAACATCCTTGACCTCCGTGCCGGTCCGGGCGGCCTTCTGCAGCGGCAGTTCATCTGCCGGAAACAGGCTACCGTCCGGCCGGTAGAGCTGGTAGTAATCGGCATGGTCGGCCACTGCCAGGTCAGCGTTGAGGGGGCGTTCGATCAGCATCTGATAGGCCGGGTTGATATAGGTGACGCAGCCGCTGGCGTCGCAGATGGTTACCGGATCGAGCATGTTGTTGATTGTGGTCTGCCAGCGGGTCTTTTCCAGGGCAAGCTCCCGCAGCAGCGACTCCCTCTCCTGTTCGCCGATATGGCGCGCCATGGCAAGGGCGACCTGGTCGGCCACGGTTTTCATCAGTTCCAGTTCGTCATCGGTAAAGCTGGTTTTGGAGCGGCTGCCAAAGGAGAGGGTCCCGATGACTCTCTCCTTGGAGACCAGGGGGTGGCAGGCATACGCCCGGATGCCTAACGATCGTACCAGCTCTGTCCGCGGGTCGTTGCCTTCGGAGATGTTCTCTGCCACGATCCGGCAGCCGTACCTTGCCACGCAGCCACAGACCGCCTCTCCCAGGTCGAGCCACTTGAGCCGGTCCGCATCCTCCCCGGAGATGCCGGCGCAGGCGTTCAGACGAAGCCGGTTGGCATCCTCATCCAGAAGGAAATTGAAAAACAGCTGGCAATCGAGAAACGTCATTACCTTTCGGCAAAGATTGTCGACTACGTCCTGTGTCGAACCGGACGCAAGGAGCAGGTTTGCCGTTTCGACAATGAGGTTCAGGCGCTGGCTGGTCGTGCGCAAGGCTTGTTCCGTGCTCTTCAGTCGGCTGATGTCGAGGTTGATGCCGGCCCAGCAGAGGATCTCCCCCCCTTCGCCCCTGACCGGTACGCCACGGGCGAGCACATGGTGCCACTCCCCGTCGACCCCCTTGAACCGATGCTCGATATCCCAAGTGCCGCCGCTGGCAACGCACTCCTTCCACCTGGATATGGTCTGCTCGGCGTCGTCGGGGTGCAGCAGATCGCCCCAGCCGAAATCCGAGCACTGCTGCTGGGTGATCCCCGCCATCTTCAGAAAACTGTCACTGGCATAGATGTTTCGGCCATCCGGTGCGCATACCCATACCCCGTAATCGATGCTCTCGCCGATGGCGCGGTAAAGGGCCTCGCTCTTTTCGCTACGGAGCCCCCTGATGGTCTCTTCCGCTTCCCGCAGCCGCCGGCGGAGCGCTTCCATTTCCGAATGCATTTCGTTTGAACCGTTCGTTCCCATGCTGAAAAGATTAACCCAAAACAACAATTTTGCAAAAGTTCAGGGGCAATGCAAAAGCGGACAGGTTGGCCGTCAAAAGGGTGCCGCTGGCTGGGGGCGGCCGCTGTTCGTCCTTGCGACAGTCGCAACGCGATTGAACCTGGGCGCTGGCATGCTATAAGTATCAGTATGGCGACTGACTGTTCGGGAAGACGGGAGTACCGTCGCGACAGGAGAAAAGGATCATGACCGCAGCTGACGATAGGGGAGAGATTGCCGGCACGCCCGCTCCGGCAACCGATCCCTGCGTGGACAACGAGCTGGCGCTGGCGCACAAGATCGAGGACCTGCTCTTTCCGAAAAGCTCGCCACTCTGTACTTGGTGCTGCATCGGCGTCAGGAACCAGATGGCC
>JAJZTK010000037.1:10035-28962 GCA_021849045.1 Deltaproteobacteria bacterium
TGGGAGGGGACTACTTCGAATTCATCACCATGCCGGACGGCTGTCAGACCCTGTTCATCGGGGATGTGACCGGTCACGGCCTGCACGCCTCGATCGTCATGTCCCTTGTCTACGGCTATCTCCACCGCGCCACCCAGGGGGAGTGTGATCCGGTGAGCCTGGTATCCCAGGTGAACCGGTTCCTGACCTCCTTTGCCCGGCGCAGCCAGGCCCTTGACCACTTCTTTTCGTCGACCCTTTTCTTCGGCATCATCGATCCCGCGGCCATGGAGATGGTCTATGTCAACGCCGGTCATGTGCCGCCACTGGTGCGGCGGGGGGCGGAGGTCACCCCGCTCGGTACCACCGCCCAGCCGGTCGGCTTCTTCGATGACCTGGAGATCAACAGCGATCGTTTCCGTTTTGCCGCCGGGGACCGGCTGCTCCTCTATACCGACGGTATCGTGGAGTGCGCCAATGGCGCGGGAGAGCTGTTCGGCAGCGACCGGCTCGTGGAAACGCTTCGCAGCGCAAGCGGTGACGACGCCGAATTTCTCGATACTCTCTTCAACCGCCTGCAGGGATTCGGCGGGGGCGAGCCGGCCGACGACGACTGCACCGCCATTGTCGTGGATTTCAACAGCTTCAGGCCGGTACCCGCAGCGCGGTGAGATTGTTCGGCGCACCGGTTCACATTAACCAACAGCCTGCTATACTTCCTCCCATGTCTTCTGCCATCGTCACCCGCTCACTCACCAAACAGTACGGCTCCCTGGTCGCGCTGAACGCGTTCGATATCACGGTCCCCCAAGGTTCCATCTTCGGCCTGCTCGGTCCCAACGGCGCCGGGAAGACCACCCTCATCCGCATCCTCACCACCCTGATGCGCCAGGACTCGGGCGAGGCTTTGGTGGAGGGGTTCGACACCCGCACCAAGGGGCGTGAGATCCGTCGGCTGATCGGCGTGGTCCCCCAGGAGAACAGTCTGGACCGCTACCTGACGGCCCGTGAAAACCTGGAATTGCATGCGCGGCTGCATGGCATGCCGGCCCAGCGGTACCGGCAACGGATCGATGAGCTCCTCACCCTGATGGGGCTGGCGGAGCGACAGAACGACTTCCCTGACACATACTCCGGGGGGATGCTGCGGCGGCTGGTGGTTGCCCGGGCGCTCCTGCACGAGCCGAAGCTCCTCTTTCTCGACGAGCCGACCACCGGTCTGGACCCCCAGTCGCGGCGTGCGGTCTGGGACTATGTCCGGTCGGTGGCCGGCTCCATGACCATCATCCTCACCACCCACTACCTGGAGGAGGCGGAGCAGCTCTGCGACCGGATCGCCATCATCGACCACGGCCGGCTGATCGCGCTGGGAAGCCCGCAGGAGCTGAAGGCGCGGCTCACCGGCGGGGCGGTCTACGAGATCGAGTTCGGCCGGGATGGGGAGCAGTTTGCCACCGCGCTGCGGAATCTGGCCTGTATCGGCACCTTGCAGGTCGAAGGCCGGACCGTCGTCGTCGAACTGGAGAGGTGGGAGTGTCTCTCCGAGGTGATCGCGGCCCTGAACGGAGCCGAGGTGCGGCGGATCACGCTGCGGGACCGGACCCTGGAGGAGATCTTCATTTCCCTGACCGGCGAGGGGCTCAGGTGAGCCGGAATGCGCAGGAGCTAATATGATGACCTTCCAGGGCACAGTGGCCATCTGGCGACGGGACATGCTGGTACTCCGCCGCAGCATCCTGCCGGAGCTGGTGGCGGTGGTCGCCTATCCGCTCACCATCTACCTGGCCTTCGGCATCGGCATGAAAGAGTATATCGGCCAGGTGGAAGGGGTGCCGTACAGCCTGTTCATCGCTCCCGGCCTGATCACCATGACCGCGGTGAACGCCGCCTTCAGCGAAAGCGTCTGGAGCCTCTGGTTCCACCGACGGGTACAGTTCACCATCGAATCGTACCGGGTGACGCCGATCACCGCATCCGAGATCGTCATTGCCAAGATACTCTCCGGCTTCACCCATGGTCTGGTCAAGGGGCTGGCCGTGGCGTTGGTGATCTTCGCCATCACCCCGTTTCGCTTCACCCCGGCCCACCTGTTAAGCTATCTCGTCTTCCTGGTCCCCGGGTCGGCACTCTTCTCCTGTGCCGGCATCATCTGCGGCACCCTCATGGACAAGCCCGAGACCATCGGCCGGGTGGAGGCGGTGTTCATCATGCCGCTCATGTTCATGTCCGGTTTGTTCTTTCCCCTGTCGTCCTATCCCGCCGCCATTCTGCCGGTTATACGGCTGCTCCCCACCACGGCGCTCTTCGAAGGGGCGCGCCTGGCGCTGGTTTACGGCCGCTTCACGGCAGTCTACGCCGCGCTTCTGTATGTCACTGCCGCCGTACTCTTTACCCTGGCGGTAGGGATCTTCCGTCGCCGCATGTCAGAGTAGCCATTATCTTCCCGGACTTCGTATCTGACAGTGCCTTCCCCCGCTTACGCGAAACCATGATTGATTGATCGACTCTCTTTGTTTCAGCCATGATTTTTTGAACCATACGATTGGTTGCGGCAACCATGTTTTCGAACCACGACAATGGTGTTTTGCAATGACTTCACTATGAGTGACGGGTCAAGTGCTATCTGGTTGCTCCTTTCACCGGTATTCGCGGCATGATGTCAACGAAAATGCTCCGGTTCCAGCCCATAACGGTTCAGCTTGTCATAAAGCGTCTTCTTCGGTATCTGCAACAAGTGGGCGGCGTCTGCCACCACCCCCTTCACACTTCGTAACGCATCGCGGATCAAGCCCCGTTCATAGGTGTCCACCTGGGCCGCCAGCGAGGCCGCAACTGTCCGGCCCGGTTCCAGACCATCGCCAACGCCGAGGCAGAGGCGCTCGGCAACCGCCTTCAGCTCCCGCACGTTGCCGGGCCAGTCGTGCTGCTGCCAGCGGATCAGGTCCTGTCCGTTCCAGGCCGGCGCCTCCCGGTTGAACCGGCTGGCCGCCTGGGAGAGGAAGTAGGCCATGAGCGGGGCGATGTCCCCTGGCCGCTGCCGAAGCGGCGGCAGCTCGATGGTCACCACGTTCAGCCGGTAGTAGAGGTCGGCGCGGAACTCCCCCTTGTCCGACAGCTGTTTCAGGTTGGTCTTGGTCGCCGCCACGAGCCGGCAGTCAACCGGAATGGAACTGTTGCTGCCGAGGCGCTCTATCCGGCGCTCCTGCAGCACCCGCAGGAGTTTGACCTGGAGCGCCAGCGGCATCGATTCGATTTCGTCGAGAAATAGGGTGCCGTTGTTGGCGTACTCGATCTTGCCGATCCGCCGCCGGTCAGCGCCGGTAAACGCCCCTGCCTCGTGCCCGAACATCTCGCTCTCGAAGATCGTCTCCGGCAGCGCCCCGCAGTTCAGCGCCACGAAAGGCCCCTTACGCCCGCTCTGGGCGTGGATGGCATGGGCGACCACCTCCTTGCCGGTCCCTGTTTCGCCGAGGATGAGCACGTCCACGTCGGTGGGGGCCAGGGCGGCAATGGAGCGGCGGACCTTCTGCATCGTTTCCGACTGTCCGATCAGCGGCATTGCCCCCACGTCGACCAGCTGTTCGTGCAGCCGGCGGATCTCCAGCAGCAGGCGGCGTTTCTCCAGTCCCCGGCGGATGACGTCCACCAGCCGTTCCGAGTGAAACGGCTTTTCGATGAAATCGTAGGCATTGGCCCGCATGGCCTGAACCGCCATGGACACATCGCCATGGCCGGTTATCAGGACGACCGGGAGGTCGCGGTCGCGCTTCTGCAGCTCGTCCAGCAGTTCCAGTCCGGACATCTTCGGGAGCCGCACGTCGCTGACCACCACGGCCGGAGGGTCTTCCTCCAGGGCAGCAAGGGCGCTCTCGGCATTGCGGAAGGCGCGCACCGACAGGTCGGCCAGGTGGATGGCCTGCTGACAGCCGTGCAGAACCGCTTCGTCGTCTTCGACGAGGTAAACCAGGAGATTGTCCGGTGAGTTATGTCGGGTCATGCGATGCTTCCTCCAGCAGTATGGTGAACTCCGCTCCGCCATTGTCACTGTTCCGGGCAGTGAGGCTGCCGCCCAGTTCCGTGATGATCATGCGGGATATGGCCAACCCGAGCCCCAATCCTTGCCCTGCGGACTTGCTGGTCAGGAACGGTTCGAACAGACGGGGCATGATCTCTGGTGCGATGCCGGGACCGTTGTCGCGGATGGCGATCACGACGGCGGGCGTTTCAGAGCGGACCGCAACGGTCACCTGTCCGTCCGGCAGCTCCGCGACCGCGTCCAGGGCGTTCCTGAGGAGATTTACCAGCACCTGCTCCAGGCGGACGGAATCGGCCAGCACCTGCAGCTCCTGCGGAAACGGCGGCAGTTCGATACGGGCGCAGATCTGACGCCGGCGCGACTCGACCAGTATGACGGCCTGACCGATCGCGTCGGCAAGCCGCATCGGCTGCAGCTCGGCCGGGGCCTTGCGGGCAAAGGTCTTTATCTCGGCCACGATCCGGCCCATCCGGTCGGCCATCTGCCTGACGAGCCCGAGGTTTTCGCGCACCTCCTGCAGCCGGCCCCGTTCCAGCAGGCTGACGGCATTGTCGGTCAGGGTGTGCAGGGCGGTGAGCGGCTGGTTGATCTCGTGGCTGATGCCGGCGGACATCTGACCGAGCACGGCCAGCTTGCCCGCCTGCACGGCATTGTCGCGGGTCTCGCGCAGGATGCTCTCCGTCGTCTTCAACGCCTCGATCTTTTCCTCCAGCGACAGGTTTGTCGCCACCAGGTCGCTGGTCCGTTCTGCGATCCGTTGTTCCAGCTCCTGATATGCCCGTCTCAGTGCCGCTTTTGCCTGGCGCCGTTCCTGGTACCGCTTGGCGTTCAACTGGAAATGGATGACGATGAAGAAAAGGAATGCGGTGGCAAAGCTGGCGGCAACACCGGCCAAGAGGGCACTCTGGCGCTCCTGATCCGTATTTGCCAGCAAGATCATCTTCCAGCCAAGGGGGCCCACCTTTCTCGACTGGACGAGATAATCGCGGGGCTCGTCATGGGGGAGGACGATCCGCGCCATGAGACTCCCTTCCTGCAGATTGAGACTCGTTTCCAGGGGGACCAGGCTGAGGTTGTTGTATGCCCGGGTGGTGCGGAGCTGTTCGAAGGCCTCCTTGCCGAGCTGCGTCAGGGTCCGGTAGCGCCATTCCTTTACCGACGTAAGGAAAATGACTCCGGAGTCATCGGCCAGCAGGACATTCTCTCCGCTCTTGAGGAGCGCGGACTCGAAGCTGTCCAGATTAACCTTGATCGCGGAGACCCCGAGCCGTTTTCCATGCACTTCCACCGGTGCGGCGAGAAAGTAGCCGGGCAGCCCCGTTGTCAGGCCAATGCCGAAAAAACGTCCGAGCCTTCCCTGAATGGCTTCGCGGAAATAGGGGCGGATGGCATAATTCTTCCCCACATATGACGTTGGATGCCCGAAATTGCTGGCTGCGAGGGTCAGTCCATCCGCATCCATGAGATAGGCGGCGGCAATATCCGAAACTCCCTGGATATTGTGGAGGTAACTGTTTGCTGCCTGCTGCAGTGAGGCGTCGTCAGGATGGAGCAGGAGTCTGCCGAGCTTTTCTTCGTGGGCGACGAGCCGGGGGAGCGATTCATTGCGGGTCAGTACGGACTCCAGGCTCAGGCGGTAGAACTCCATGTGCTGACCGGTAATTATCCGCAGAGCTTCAAGGTTCCGGGTCAGCAGTATCTGCTGGGTCACCCAGCCGACAAGCAGGCAGACCAGAATCGTTGATCCGGCCTTCACGGTAAGCCTGAGGAAAGTGGGGCGGAATTGGCCGGTGCCGGTGCGCGATGTCATAGGTTGAGCCGTCTGTTGCCTGTCGTGTGCGGCTGGTTGGGATGAAGAGCGACGATGATAGTAATACAGTATCCGGCGCAGTTCAAAACTTTACTACGTGGGGGTGTTGTTTCGGGGGTGGACAGAATGGAACGATCCGTCTGACCGCACTTTCAGGGCGGCCAGACGAGTGAAACGTTGATGCACCCCCCCTGTTCGTGGAAGAGATATTCCCCCAGAGTGACGTTAATGCCGACCTCGGAGCAGTAGCTGAGCGTTCCCGGCCGTTCTTTGGCGAGTTGATCGTTCCATGAGTATCCGCCCGCGGTGTAATATTCCTCGGTCCCGGGGTCCGTGCGGACTGAAAAGCCGGAGAATCGCCACGGCACGCCAAAACTGATGTCAACCGGCAGGTGGGTGACCGAGTTGACGAACTCGATCCGCCCTTTCTGCCAGGCCCAGAGCCAGATGGTGCTGGAACCGCGATCCCCGGAGACCCTGACCGGACGGACAACTCCTGCCGCCAGCAGCAGCGGGATCAGGATGATCAAGGGGGCTATGCGGCACCATCCGGCTCTGGACAGGGCATCGATCATTTTACGAGCCCTTTTTCCTTGTAGTAGCGCAGTGCACCCGGGTCGTAGGGAATGGTGCCGTGGATGAATTTTACCGCGTTCGCCGGTGTGTTGTCCTTGGCGGCCTTTACCGCCTTCTGCAGCTGATCCTGATGCTCAAACAGGGCCTTGGTGATGGCGTAGGAGTATTTCTCGGGCAGGCTCTTCGGACCCACGAAGAGGTTCCAGAAGGCCAGGGTCCGGGTATCCTTGGCCGTTCCGTAGACATCTTTTGGGATCACCCCTGTCTCCATCACGCCGGGGTACTTCTTGAGCAGTTTCTTGACCAGCTCCCCCTTCGGATCCAGGTCCACCAGTTCGAGCTTGCTCCCCTGGCGGGACATGGAGGTTGCCAACTCGGTCACGGAGCTGGTCGGAAGACCGCCGGACCAGAAGTAGGCGTCCAACGTGCCGTGGGACATGGATTCCCCCGATTCACCGGCACCCAGCCGTTCCTGTTTGGCCAGGTCGGAGGTCTTGACGCCGGCTGCATCCAGCACCATGAACGCCTCCAGTTCGGTGCCTGAACCGGGCGCTGCAGTAGAGACCCGTTTCCCTTTCAGGTCGGTCACGGTCTTGATGTGCGATCCCGGCGCAGCCACGATGTGAAGGATGTTGGGATAGGCGGCCCACAGGACCCTGACGTCCTTGGCGGGCTTCTCCTTGAACTTGTCGATGGCGCCGGTGTAGGCCTGGTAGGCCGAATCAGGCAGCACGATACCCATATAATAGGTGTTTTTCTTCGGATCGCTGCGACGCTGTATCAGCAGCAGGTTGTCCACCGACGCGGCGGTCTGGATGGCGGTTGCCTCCACCCCGGCATATTTCGTGAGAATTTCAGCCACTGCGGTGCCGTAGTAGTAATAGACGCCGCCTATGCCGCCGGTGGCGATCAGGATTTTCGGTTTCTGCTCCGCCGCAGCGGCCAGAGAACCGAACCCCAGTAAGAGTGCTAACGATAGTCCGACGATTTTCTTCATACCTACCTCCTGAGTGTATTGTGCTGCATAAATCCGTGTGCGGCTCACGATGGTCTCACGAACCGGCTTCCGATTCAGTAGCCGTACAGGGTTCCGTGGCGGCGACACGGTCCATTTCCATTGTTTCCTTCTTCCGGCCGATGAAGAACCAGAGCGAGGCGGCAAGTCCTGCCAGGTTGATCCAGAGGAAGGGGACGAACAGGCCGAGCGACAGTGTGCCGAGTACCCAGCATTCCCACTTTAAGAGCGGCCGACGGGTGTACCCCACCGTGGCCGCAGCCATCAGGATTGCACCGATTGACACCATGGCCAGGCGGAGGAGAAAGCCGGTGATCGTATCGAACATGGAGGTGGTGCGCCACATCGGGATGATCAGCAGGGCCGTTCCCTGGTAGGCCAGAATGAAGGAGAAGCCCAGCAGGTATTTGGGGAGCGCCACTTTGGCCGCATAGATCCCGGTTTTGAGTGGGTCGGTGTGGAACACCGACGACGCTGCATAGGCGGAAAGGGCCACGGGCGGGGTGACGTCGGCCAGAACGGCATAGTACATCAGGAACATGTGGGTCGAGAGCAGTGCCGCCTCCTGCGGGATGCCGTTGGCCATGGCTACCTGCAGGATGGCCGGGGCGGTCAGGGACGAGGCCACCACGTACGTTGCCGTCGGCGGGATACCCATCCCCAGGAGCAGTGCGAACCCGGCGGCGAGGAAGGTGGCCGTCATCAGGCTCTGACCGGAAACCATGGTCAGGAACTGGGAGAACTTGTTCGGCAGGCCGGTCATGACCATCAGGGTCAGGATCAGGTTGGCGCAGACCACTGCCGTGCCAATGGGGATCAATGAGGAAAATCCGTTTGCCAGCCCCTTGAGCAGGACCATCGGGCTGGCGGGACGCAGCGTGGGGTCCAGATAGCTCAGGATGACGAAGAGGGCTATGGAGCAGACCACTGCCAGGCTTACCGAGTACCCCAGGTAGATGAACCCTACGATCAGCAGTATCGGCAGGAAGATGAAGCTGTAGCGGAGGAAATAGGTCTTGCCGTACTTCTCCCCGTCCTCCACCGGCTTTATCCCCTTCATTTTGACGTACAGGTAGTTGTACGAGACGATGGCAACGATGTAGAGCAGCATCGGTCCCAGGGCCATGATGCAGACCCAGGAATAGGGGATGCTGAGGATCTCCACCATGACGAACGCCATGGAGCCGAGCACGGGGGGGGTGATCATGGCGATGGTACCCGAGGTGGCCGCGATGCCGGCTGCCTCGTACTTGCCGTAGCCACCCTTTTCGAACATCGGCTTGGAGATGGTGGAGACGAACTGGGTGTCTGCCGCGCCCGAGCCGCTGAACATCCCCATGAAGACGGAGGCGATCACCGTGACGATCCCGGGGCCGTCGGGCCTGCCGCAGGCGGCCAGCGAGGCGATGTTACCGATGATACGCCCCAGGTTCAGGGCGCCGATGATGCCGCCCAAGATGGTGAAGTAGACCAGATATTTTACCGAGACCCCGGTTATCATGCCGAACAGGCCGGCCTCGGTCTCGCTGAAAAGCTTTGCCAGCAGCAGGTCGAAGTCGAACGAGGCGTGGGCGAAGATGCCGGTGAACAGGTTGCCGTACAGGTTGTAGAGCAGGAAGGTGAACACCAGGCAGGGGAGGATCGCCCCGGTGTAGCGGTACACCTGGCCGAGGAGGAGCAGGGTCAGGCCGAACGCCATGACCAGGTCCCACGGCTCGGGGACCATGGCCCGATCGATGATCTCCTTGAACTGGGTGACCTGATACACGTAGGGGATGATCACCAGGAGGGCACCCAGTTTATCCATCCACTTGCCCGAGCGGGGATACACGGCCGGCAGGACGGCCGTCAGCCAGAAGAGCGAGGCGACGATCTTGAACTTCAGGGCCAGATCGATCTGCCAGAAGGCATACAGGGGGAAGGCGGCCATGAGGGCGAAGATGTATGCCCCGACCCCGGCCTTGCCGCCGCTTCGGCGCGAGGAGAGCAGGTACCCCGCTACCAGGAGGAAAAAGACGTGGGTTGCCCGCTGTACCTGGGTGAGATCCAGGATGGAGAGAGAGGCCTTCGCGAACGGCGTGTACGGGTGGATCACCAGATAGAGGCTGTACAGGCTGGCGATGACCAGTAACGGGGTGATCACGAAGCGGTTGAATCTGCCGGTATCCGGGGTTTCCGAGTGCATTTCCATGGTGCTGTTTCCTTTCCTTTGAGCAGGACGTTCCGCAAAAGCTGTGTGCCGGTTCACTGTTTTGCCAGTATTTAAAAGCAATTCACGTACCTCATTGTATTGGCGCTGACAAATATAAATACGCTGTTATATTATCCTGTTATGGCGCTTGTGTCGCTGCAGGGGGGAGTGGGGTGTGCGGATTTTCGGAATGCGGCGTACATGTTGTGCGGAAGGCCGCACGGAGAGGCGGGCGTGTCTCGCCTGTATGTGGATGTGGCAATGTCTAACAGAAAAGGCCCGGAGCATCATGCCCGGACCTGTATTTAGTGGCAGATCTTGTGGAAGGGATCAGTTCTTTACAAACGAAAGAGCGGTGCGCACGTTGCCAACAAGGTTGATGAGTCGTGGGCCGATATCTGTTTCGATCAGCTGTCTGGACAGTTGAAAGGATGCGCCGCTGCAACTGAACACCATGATGGTCCCGTCATCGAGTGTGAGCGGCACTGCGGCGGCATGGACTTCGGTTCGCCAGTTGCCGAGGCTCGTGCAGTAGCCGAACTCCCGGTAGTCCGCCATCGCCTTGTCGATACCGTCCTTGATGAGCGGCCAGTTCTGTGCCTCGTTTGCACGGATCTGCTCCATCAGTTCGGTCCTCTTGTCTTCGGGAAGGGCGCACAGGTACGCTTTCCCCATCGAGGTCGTCGCGATGGGGATCTGCGAGCCCACATCGAGCTGGACTGCCAGTGTCGATGTGTTCCGATAGGTGTCTATGTAGATCATGTTCAACTGGTCACGAATGCCCAGATTGACCGATGCCTGTGTGTGTTCGGCCAGGGCCTGCATCAGTGGTCGCGAAATGCGGCGGATATCCATCTGGGCCAGTTTGGCGTAACCGAGACCGATCACGGCATTGCCCAGGCAGTACTTGTTGTGCGTGGCGGAGTAATTGAGGTAGCCAAGTTCTGCGAGGGTGAAGGTCAGCCGCGAAACGGTTGACTTGGGCAGTCGTGTCCGTTTCGAGATTTCCTGGTTTCCCAGGTAGTGGTCGCTGGGATGAAAGCAGCTCAAGACCTCCAGCCCTCTTGCCAGCGCCTCGACAAATTTTCGCGCATCTTCCGGGGTTCTGTCGGTTCTGCGATCCTTTGTCATGCCTCTTGTCTCCCCTGAAAGGTCCCTCTGGATGGTGGTTCTTTTTCAAACACAGGTTTGCATAAAGGCAAATTCATGTCAACAGCATTTAGGCATATTTTGGGCAATATGTTCCGTGCTGCGGTACTATATGCAAGCCGATAGTGAGGGTGATTCGTATTCTTTTGCTGTATGTTGCTTAAAAATAACGTGTATTTATTGATGGGTGACAGGTGGTGAGTTGTGCCACTTGTGTAATAAATATTTGTTTGAAATCTCTTTTGTTTATAGTATCATCAATTGCAGAACGTTTGTACCGCATAGTGGAACTATGCGTTTGGAAGGTTAATTTGGTCGTTTTGGTCAATTAAACAAGGGAGAGTGCGCAATTGGAAGGTCCTCTGAAGCATGTGCGGGTGTTGGATTTGAGTCGGGTGCTGGCCGGTCCGTGGGCAGGACAGACCTTGGCCGATCTGGGTGCGGAGGTTATCAAGGTGGAACGTCCGGGTGTCGGTGACGATACCCGTGGCTGGGGGCCGCCGTTTCTGGCCGACAGGGAGGGGAAACCAACCCGCGACGCCGCCTATTTCCTTTCCGCCAATCGGGGGAAGAAATCGGTCACCATAGATTTTACCCGTCCCGAAGGTCAGGATCTGGTGCGGAGGCTTGCCGCCAGTTGCGACATCGTGCTGGAGAATTTCAAGGTGGGGGGGCTGGCCCAGTACGGTCTCGACTATCCTTCCCTGAAAGAGGTCAATCCCGGCATCATCTACTGTTCCATTACCGGCTTCGGCCAGACCGGGCCCTATCGTCAGCGGGCCGGTTATGATTTCCTGATCCAGGGTATGGGCGGCTTGATGAGTGTGACCGGGGAGCCCGGTGGCGAGGCGGGCGGTCCGATGAAGGTCGGTGTTGCAATCGTCGATATCTTCACCGGCATGTACGCCACGACGGCTGTCCTGGCTGCACTGGCCTGCCGTGAGCGGACCGGCATCGGCCAGTATATCGATCTGGCCCTGCTGGATGTCCAGGTGGCAACACTGGCCAACCAGGCGACCAACTACCTGGTCTCCGGCCGATCTCCGGAACGCCTCGGCAACGCACATCCGAACATCGTCCCGTACCAGGCCTTTGCCACCAGCGACAGCCATATCATCCTGGCGGTAGGAAATGACGAGCAGTATCGCCGGTTCTGCGCCGTGGCCGGGGCTCCTCACCTGGCAGCGGACGAACGGTTCGCCACCAATGCCGAAAGGGTGCGCAATCGCGACAGTCTCATTCCGCTGCTTCACGATATATTCGGGCTCCGGACCAAGTCCTGGTGGATTGCCGAACTGGAAAAGGCCGGTGTTCCGTGCGGGCCGATCAATACCATTGAGGAGGTCTTTGCCGACCCTCAGGTCCAAGCCCGCTCGATGTGTGCCACGGTTGAGCACGCTAACGCCGGAGATATTCCGCTGGTCGGCACGCCGATGAAATTCTCCCAAACCCCTGCAGGTGCGTTGCAGCCGCCGCCGCTCCTGGGTGAGCACACAACGCAGGTGCTGGAGCAACTGCTCGGTGTTGACGGTGACACAATAACCTCGTTACGTGAAACCGGCGTTATATAACTCGCTACGCCATATGCTGACCGTGCCCGCAGCGTCATGCTAACAACTTGTTGTCGCCCGGTTCAGAGAAAATTATTTTAAGCATAATTCCTTGACAAAAAATTATGTATTGTGGTACTCGATTACTATAATAGTCTGTAAAACAGTTTTTCGGTTCCGCTCTGCGGTATAGATGGCAATATAAGGGAAAATATCGGCTGTTTCTTAGGCGACACGCAACTAACCAGATCAACGAGGAGGACACAATGTATTTCGGACTCACTGATGAACAGAAGATGATGCAGGACGTGGCCAGGGATTTCGCACAGAAGGAGATCCTTCCCACGCTCAAGGAGGACGAGGCAAACCATACCTTCCGTCCCGAACTGGTCAAGAAGATGGCCGACCTCGGCTTTTTCGGTTGTGCCCTGCCGGAGGAGTACGGCGGCAACGGTTGCGGCTTTCTGGAGTCGGTCATTATCGCCGAGCAGCTTGCCATGGTCAGTGGTTCCTCGCGTCTGCCGCTGAACATGCAGAACATCGGTCCTGCCATAACCGTCAACAAGTTCGGTACCAAGGCGCAGAAAGAGCGCTTCATCCCCGACTGGGTCAGTGGCGCGTCGTTCGGTTTCTTCGCCATCACCGAGCCCAACTCCGGTTCCGACGTTGTCAGCATGGGGACCACTGCTGCCGATCGCGGCGATCACTGGGAGCTGAACGGCCAGAAGATGTGGATCTCCAATGCCCATCTGGGTGACTGGGGTCTGGTGTACGCCATGACGGACAAGAGCAAAAAATACCAGGGGATGACCTGCTTCGTCGTCAACCTGAAGGGGAACGAGGGGATCATTACCGCCCCGATCGAGACCAAGCTCGGTCTGCACTGTGCCCCGACCGGCGAGATCTCCTTCAGTCAGGCCAAAATCCCCAAGGACTCGGTCCTGGGCGAGGTGGGCCAGGGGTTCCAGATCTGCATGTTCCAGTTGAACAATACCAGGATCAGCTGCGCAGCCGGCGCGCTGGGGATCGGTGGCAGCGCTGTCGAAGCGGCCATCGGCTACGCCAACGAGCGGACCCAGTTCGGCAAGAAGATCGGTTCCTACCAGATGATCCAGGCCCAGATCGCCGAGATGGTTGCCGAGCATGAGGCGGCCAAGCTGCTCGTCTACCAGGCTGCCTGGCTCAAGGATCAGGGGATGCCCAACCAGTACCAGACCTCCATGGCCAAACTGTTTGCCTCTGAAGCAGCGGTAAAGGCGGCCTGCGATACGATGAAGATCTTCGGCAGCTACGGCTTCTCCACCGAATATCCGGCAGAACGCATCCTGCGCGATTCCATGTCACTGCGTACGGTCGAGGGGACCAGCAACATCCAGAAGACCATCATCGCCGGCATTGCCCTTGGCGATGTGACCAACCGCTAGTACCGCCGGTTGTGCAGATGCAGTTGTTTCGACTATATGCTGTTCAATTTCAATAGATAGAGGGAAAGGGGCCTGGTATGTCGCGAAAACAAACGCCGTTGCGTCCGTATTTCGAAAAAATGGCCGATATCGGTAAGGCGCTCAATGAAGGAGAAGTCAAACGCGCTCAGGAAAATATCGATCTTGTCCGGGAGCAGGAGCGGATTCTCGCCCAGGAGACGGAGAGGGTGAAGAATGCGGGTATTCCCGCCAAAAAGATCCATGAACGGGGCGGGATGACCATCTACGACCGTCTCGACTACCTGGTGGACCCGGGCACCTGGTCTCCCCTGCACACCCTCTATAACCCCCGGGACAATGAAGAAGGATGCACCGGGGTCGTCAACGGCATCGGCAAGATCGAGGGGAAGTGGGCGGTCATCATCGGCTTTGACAACAAGGTCATGGCCGGTGCCTGGATCGCCGGACAGTCCGAGAATATCCTCATGGTCACCGATATGGCCAAGCGGCTCAACGTGCCGTTGGTCTGGCTGACCAACTGCAGCGGCGTCAAGCTGATGGAGCAGGAGACCGTCTACGCCGGCCGCCGCTCCAGCGGCGCCCCCTTCTACCGTCATGCCGACCTGAACCATCTGGGGATTCCGATCCTGAACGCCATCTACGGCACCAACCCGGCTGGCGGCGGTTACCAGGGGATCAGCCCCACCATCCTGCTGGCCCACGAAGGGGCGAACATCGCCGTTGGCGGTGCCGGCATCGTCGGCGGGATGAACCCCAAAGGGTACATCGATGCCGAAGCGGCCCGGGCGCTCATCGATGGCACCAAGAGCTTCAAGGCCAAGGATCCGGGTCGGGTGGAGACCCACTTCGATCACACCGCCTATTTCCGTGAGGTACATGACACCGAAAAAGGCGTACTGGACGGCATCAAGGATTACATGCGGATGATGCCCGCGTACGATTCGACCATGTTCCGGGTCGCTGCTCCTGCCGCACCCAAGTTCCCGGTGGAGGATCTCAACATGATCCTCCCCGCGAACCAGAAGCGTCCCTACGACGCCATCCAGATCCTGGCACGCCTCACCGACAACAGCGAGTTCATGGAGTACCGCCCCGACTACGGCCGCGAGGTCTTTACCGGCATCGCCAAGATCGATGGTTTCCCGGTCGCCTTCATCGGCAACCGCCAGGGGGTCTTCCCCGGCTATCCCGAGTATGCCAATGGCGCCTATCCGGCGGTCGGCGGCAAGCATTACCGTCAGGGGCTCATCAAGCAGGCCGAGTTCGTCACCCTGTGCGGCCGTGACAACCTGCCGATCGTCTGGCTGCAGGACACTACCGGCATCGATGTCGGCGATCTGGCAGAGGAGGCCGAACTGCTCGCCCTGGGCCAGTCCCTGGTCTACTCCATCGAACAGACCGATCTCTCCATGATGTGCGTAGTGCTCAGAAAGGGTACCGCGGCTGCCCACTACATCATGTGCGGCCCCCAGGCTAACAACAACAACGCCTTCACCCTGGGCACGCCGCTGACCGAGATCTACGTCATGCACGGCGAAACCGCGGCAGCCGCCTCCTATGCCCGGCGTCTGGTCAAGGAGGACGAGGCGGGCAACGACCTCACCCCGGTACTCGAGAAGATGAACCAGATGATCCAGGACTACCAGGACAAGTCGCGGCCGGCCTACTGCGCCATGACCGGCTTCGTCGACGAAATCGTGTCACTGCCCGACCTGCGCAAGTACATCCAGGCCTTTACCGGCGCCAACTACCAGAATCCAAAGTCGATCACGCCGGTGCACCAAATGCTTCTGCCACGCATCATCAAAGGGTAAGAGATCCACTCGCAAGGCCCCGGACGGTACCGCCCGGGGCCTTTGTCCACCGCACTGCAGTGGGCATCCGCCCGATCAGGATAGCGCGAAACTCCAGCAACAGCATTTTCAAGTCGGTCTACGGTCTACTTCTAACTATATCTTGAAAGGAACTGCACATGAGCAAAGCAAAAAAACCATTGGGGATTACCGAAGTCGTACTGCGTGACGCCCATCAGTCCCTCTTCGCCACCCGCCTCCGTCTGGACGACATGCTTCCCATCGCGGACAAACTGGACCAGGTGGGGTACTGGTCCATCGAGATGTGGGGCGGAGCCACCTTTGACTCCTGTATCCGTTTTCTCGGCGAGGATCCCTGGGAGCGTCTCCGTGAACTGAAGAAGGCCATGCCGAAGACGCAGCAGCAGATGCTGTTCCGGGGGCAGAACATCCTCGGCTACCGCCACTATGCCGACGACGTGGTGGAAAAATTCGTGGAGCGGGCCGCGTTCAACGGCATCGACGTCTTCCGGGTCTTCGACGCCATGAACGACCCCCGCAACCTGGATACCGCCATCAAGGCGGTCATAAAGCAGGGACGGCACGCCCAGGGGACCATGTCCTACACGGTCAGCCCGGTTGACACCATCCCGAAGTGGGTCGATCTGGGCAAGCGGATCGAAGATATGGGTTCCCATTCCCTCTGTATCAAGGATATGGCCGGCCTGCTTTCTCCCTATACCGCCTATGAACTGGTCAAGAAGCTGAAGAAGTCGATCAGCATCCCGATCCACATGCAGTGCCACGCCACCACCGGCATGTCCACCGCCACGTATGTCAAGGCCATTGAAGCCGGCGTTGAAAATGTCGATACCTCCATCTCCTCCATGAGCATGACCTACGGCCACTCGGCCACCGAGGCTATGGTGGCCATCATGTCAGAGACGGAGCAGGCGACCGGACTCGATATGGTGCTGCTGCAGGAGATCGCCGATTACTTTACGGTAGTGCGCAAGAAATATGCAAAGTTTGAAGGTTCCCTGAAGGGTATCGATGCCCGGATTATCATGGCGCAGGTTCCTGGCGGCATGTTGACCAACATGGAGAGCCAGTTGAAGGATCAGGGTGCCGGGCACAAGATGGATGAGGTGCTTGCTGAAATTCCCAAGGTACGCGAGGACCTGGGCATGATCCCGCTGGTCACCCCGACCTCGCAGATCGTCGGGACCCAGGCGGTCATCAACGTCCTGACCGGCGAGCGGTACAAGTCCATGACTAAGGAGACCGCTGCCGTTCTCAAGGGGGAATACGGCGCTACCTCTGCACCGGTGAACAAAGAGTTGCAGAAGAAGGTCCTGGCCGGGGCCGAGCCGATCACCTGCCGTCCGGCAGACCTGCTCGACCACGAGATGGACAAGCTCACCGCCGAGCTGCGCGGCCTGGCAACAGAGAAAAACCTCAAGTTCGGGGATCACGAGGTGGAGGATGTGCTCACCTACGCCCTGTTCCAGCAGGTCGGACTCAAGTTTCTCGAGCATCGTGACAATCCGGCCATGTTCGAGCCGGTTCCCACCGGCGAGGAGGCTGCCCCCGCTGCCAAGGCCGCTGCTGCGCCCGCAGTTGCCGGTGGAGAGCTGTTCACCGTTACCGGTGGTGGTCAGACGTTCGTGGTGCAGGTCGCCAAGGCGACCGGTGCAGCCGCAGCCGCAGCCGCGGCTGCCGCCAATGCCGCAGGGGCTTCTGCCGCTGCACCGGCTGCTGTTGCCTCTGCCGGGACCGACATTGTCTCGCCCCTTGCCGGCAACGTCTGGAAGATCGAGGTTGATCCGGGGCAGGAAGTCAAGGAAGGGGATCTCCTCCTGATCCTCGAAGCGATGAAGATGGAGAACGAGATTTTTGCCGACCGGGACGGCATCGTCGGTACTATCCATATTCAGGAGGGGAATGCCGTCGACATCGGCCAGCCGCTCGTCACCCTGATCAGTGACGCAGCGCCGGTTGCAGCTGCCGGTACTCCGGCTGCCGCCAGCGCTGCCGCTCCCCCCAAGAACGGGGTTGCCGCACCGCTTGCCGGCAATGTCTGGAAGATCGAGGTAACCCAGGGCCAGAAGGTGCAGGAAGGTGATCTGCTTCTGATCCTCGAGGCGATGAAGATGGAGAACGAGATCTTTGCCGACAAGGACGGAACTGTCAGCCAGATCCTCATCCAGGAGGGGAATGCCGTCGACATCGGCCAGGTTCTCCTTACCCTGGACTAAGTAACGGTATATCGAGTTGTTTCTTTATTATCACTGAGCGTTCAAGCTGATATCCGCCCCCGCCCCCCCTGTTTCAGGGGGGACGGGGAGGGTGCCGACTTGAGTGCACTATATACAGGTAGCCGCAAGGGCGGAGGGATATAGATATGAGCAAGAAAACTGCTGCACTGGAATATCACTCAACCGGCCGCAAGGGGAAGATAGAGGTCATTGCGACCAAACCCTGCCAGACCGCACAGGACCTTTCTCTGGCCTATTCTCCCGGAGTTGCCGAACCCTGCCTGGCTATCGAGCAGACCCCGGAAGATGCCTATCAGTATACTGCCAAAGGTAACCTGGTGGCCGTTGTCTCCAACGGCACCGCGGTGCTGGGCCTCGGCAACATCGGTGCCCTGGCCGGCAAGCCGGTCATGGAGGGGAAAGGGGTCCTCTTCAAGCGCTTTGCCGACGTCGACGTGTTCGACATCGAGCTGAACAGCGAGGACCCGGACGAGATCATCCGTGCCGTCCAGCTTCTGGAGCCGACCTTCGGCGGCATCAACCTGGAGGATATCAAGGCGCCGGAGTGCTTCTACATAGAAGAGGAACTGAAGAAGACCATGAACATCCCGGTCTTCCACGATGATCAGCACGGCACTGCCATAATCTCGGCCGCCGGTCTCATCAACGCCCTGGAACTGGTGGGGAAGAAGATCGAAGAGGTCCGCCTGGTGGTCAACGGCGCCGGCGCCGCCGCCATTGCTTGCGCCAATCTGGTTGTCTCCCTGGGGCTCAAGCGGGAAAACCTGATCATGTGCGACACCAAGGGGATCATCTACCAAGGGCGCACCGAAGGGATGAACAAGTACAAGGAGCGCTTTGCCGTTGATACGCCGATGCGCACCCTGGAAGAGGCGGCAGTGGGATGCGATGTCATGTTCGGACTCTCCTCCAAGGGGGCCTTTACCCCGGAGATGGTCCGTACCATGGCGGTCAATCCGATCATCTTCGCCATGGCTAATCCCGACCCGGAGATCACCCCGGAGGAGGCCCGCAAGGTGCGCGGCGACGTGCTGGTCGCCACCGGCCGCTCCGATTACCCGAACCAGGTCAACAACGTACTCGGGTTCCCGTTCATCTTCCGCG
>JAJZTK010000037.1:28972-30795 GCA_021849045.1 Deltaproteobacteria bacterium
AGCTGGCCCGCGAGGAGTGCCCCGACTCGGTCTGTCGCGCCTACGGCAATGTCAAATTCACCTTCGGCCGTGACTACATCATTCCGAAGCCTTTCGACCCCCGGGCACTGCTGCGGGTTGCCCCGGCCATTGCCAAGGCGGCCATGGATTCAGGGGTGGCGAGGCAGCCGATCGCCGACATGGACAAGTACGTGGAGACGCTGGAGTCGCTCCAGGGTAAAGCCAAAGAAACCCTGCGGATGATCATCAACAAGGCCAAGTGCGACCCGAAGAGCATCGTTTTCCCCGAGGGTGAGAACGAGAAGATCCTGCGGGCGGCCCAGGTCCTGGTCGAACAGGGGATTGCGCGGCCGATCCTGCTGGGGAACGAGGCGAAGATCCGTGCCACCCTGGAAAGGCTGGGTATCGATCTGAACGGTGGAGTAACGATCATTGATCCGGCTAGCTCCGACAAGTCCGAGGCCTATGCCAACGAGCTGTTTCACCTCAGGCAGCGCAAGGGTCTCACGCTTTCCGAGGCAAAGCGGCTGATCACCCGCAAGTCCCGTACCCATTTCGGCTGCATGATGGTGCGTCAGGGGGACGCTGACACCCTGCTCGCGGGGATCGACAGCAACTATGCCGAGACCATCCGGCCTGCCCTGCAGGTGATCGGCAAGCAGGAGGGGCTCTCCAGCGTCCACGGCCTCTACATGATGGTCTTCAAAAACGGGATCTACTTCCTGGCGGACACCACGGTCCGTATCGATCCCTCTTCCGAGGAACTTGCCGAGACCGCGATCCTTACTGCGGAAAAGGCGAGGATGCTGGAGATCGAGCCGAGCGTCGCCATGCTTTCCATCTCCAATTTCGGCTCTGTCCGCCATCCGCAGGCTGACCGGGTACGGAGGGCGGTGGAGATCGTTAAGGCAAAGGAGCCCGGACTCGCCATTGATGGTGAGATGCAGGCGGATACCGCCGTGGTTTCGGAGATACTCCAGTCGAGCTTCCCGTTCACGACCCTGAAGCAGACGGCCAATATCCTCATCTTCCCTGACCTCACCTCCGGCAACATCTGCTACAAACTGCTGAACAAGCTGGGGGGGGCGGAGGCCATCGGCCCGATCCTGATGGGGATGAACAAGCCGGTGCATATTCTGCAGCAGGGCGATGATGTTATGGATGTTGTCAACATGGCCGCCATTGCCGTGGTGGATGCCCAGAACTGCAGCAGTCCTTAGGGGGAACCCCACAACGCAGGTCAGAGAGTGCCAAGCCATGCATGCAACCGACACAGCATTCCATAGAGTAGATGCCCATTACGCGCACCAGGACCTGGAAACTACGATCCTCAATGCCCTGGTTGCGTCCGGTAAGGACCCGGAGGCTCTCAAGGCCGATGATCTGGCGGCTATCGACGAGTTTCATGTGCGCGGCCGCAAGGCGACCTGCGATCTTGCCCGGGATATCGGGCTTGAGCGGCAGATGCAGGTCCTGGATGTGGGGAGTGGCCTCGGCGGTGCCTCGCGCTATCTCGCCCAGGAGTTCGGGTGCCGTGTCACCGGCCTCGACCTGAGTGCCGAGTATTGTCGGGTCGCCAGCGGCCTCACCCGGCGCCTCGGACTGGATGGCCAGGTATCCTTTCAGCAGGGGAACGCCATTGACATCCACTTTCCCGACGGTTCCTTCGATATCGTCTGGACCCAGCATGCGGCGATGAATATCCCCGACAAATCAAGGCTGTATGGCGAGATGTGGCGCGTCCTGAAACCGGGGGGACGGCTCGCCATTTACGACGTCCTGGCGGGACCGGGGGGGGATGTCTACTTCCCGGTTCAGATCGG
>JAJZTK010000198.1 GCA_021849045.1 Deltaproteobacteria bacterium
GCTTCATGGATTTCACCTGCCGGGTGAGATTTTGCTGGCTGGCAGAATAGCATAATTATCAAAGAACTTCGATATGTTAGAAGCTGATTGGAGCAATTTTATGTATGTAGCGTCACGGAGTCAGGTCGTTATCATAGCGAAGGACACAAATGCCGTTCACCACGAGAGCAAGTCGATACTTGAAAGCATGGCAGCTTCCGGGAAGAGGAGATGGTAAGTGCCATACCACCATTTCGACAAAAGAGATCTCCGAAATCGTGTGGCGCTCGTTGAGCATTAGTCTGGCATCCATGTTGGAAACAATAACAACAGAGAAACATGTTGTCAACTACTACAACAGTGAAACGGCGCATTGGGCGGGGCGTGAGGCATTCCCGTTGACTTGGATCGGCCCATGAGGGATATTTCGGATGGTGAGCGCTGCTCACTCCACAACACGGAGCGCACCATTAACACGGAAAGTTATCCGATGAGACCCTTTGCCAACCTGTTCCTGCTCCTGTTCCTCATCGATGGCACTTGAGCGTTACGATACCGTCGTCATCCCCTGGGGGGCCCTGCACATGAAGGAGATTGAGGAGGCGGTCCGACTGCGGGGCTTCAGGCTCAGGGACGAGCGGGAGAGGGTCAGTATCGATTTCCGGAAACTGCTCATGGGCATATTGTGACGAGATGAAGAAGCCTGCCGACCAGCTTCCCATTACTCCCCCGCTTACGGAGAGCGATGTAGAACGGTTTCGCGCTACCGTGTACGCGGCCGCCCGCGCCAATCCCCGCACTCTTCCGTGGCGCGAGTCCGTTGATCCCTACCGGGTGCTGGTCTCCGAGGTCATGCTGCAGCAGACCCAGGCGGACCGGGTGACGGGGAAGTTCGCTGACTTCGTCGCCCGGTTTCCCACCGCGCCCGCCCTGGCATCGGCCGAACTCAGCGAACTGCTGACAGCTTGGCAGGGGCTTGGCTACAATCGGCGCGCCCTGGCGCTGAAGCGGGCCAGCGAAGCGATCGTGGATCGGTTTGGCGGCGAGGTCCCCTCCACCCGGAAGGAGCTGGAATCGCTTCCCGGCATCGGCCCGTACACCGCCGGCGCCATCATGGCGTTTGCCTTTTACCTCCCGGAACTGTTCATCGAAACCAACATCCGCAGTGTCTTCATCCATCACTTTTTCCAGGATCGCACCGGTATCCACGACCGGGAACTGCTCCCTCTGGTGGCGACGACCCTGGACCGATCCCGGCCGCGGGACTGGTACAATGCGCTCATGGATTACGGGGTGGTCCTGAAACGGGACCTTCCCAACCCCTCCCGCAAGAGCATCCACCATCTCCGCCAGTCCCGTTTCGAGGGGTCGAACCGGCAACAGCGCAGCGCCCTCCTGAAGGCGGTCCTGGCCCAGCCCGGCCTGTCTGCCAACGAGCTGGCGGTCCGGGTGACGGGCGACCGTGAACAGATCGCCCTCAATCTCGCCCGGATGGAGAAAGAAGGGCTCATGGTCTGTACGCATGGGAGATACTCTGTGACGGATCGGCCCTGATCCGTTGCCAAAATTGCGTTGGCGGCAGTTCGTCGCGGGTGGTATGGTTGCCCGAAAGAAACGATGCCCATTATTTCGAACCGGGCGAAACACGAGGAGCGGCTATGTATTCACCACCGGCAACGGAACTGGCAGCACGGATCAAGACCTTCCAAAACCGCCTGGCGGACCGGGATATCGCCGGGGCGCTGATCTTACAGAATACCGACCTGTATTATTTCACTGGCCGCATCTGGCCTGCCTATCTCTATATTCCCGCCGCAGGCGACCCGGTCTTTCTGAATCGCCACCGCGGGGAGATTGATGCAGGTTGGCCCTGGCCGGTGGTCAAACTCGGCAAGCTCGACGAGTTGCCCGGCATCCTGCACGACGCTGGCCTATCGGCGTCAGGGAGTCTGGGACTTGAGCTGGATGTCCTGCCGGTGATGGTCTGGCAGCGGTTGCAGAAGGCGCTGCCCGGAAGGAACCTGGTTGACGTGGGCCGCTTGATCCGCCAGGTCCGCGCGGTCAAGAGCCCGTGGGAACTCGATATCCTGCGCAGCTATGCCCGGAAGGACTGCGACCTGTGGGGGGAGGTACCGGCGATTATCGCCACCGTCAGGACGGACCTGGAACTGGCGGCTGCCTTTGAAGCCCGCGCCCGCGAGCAGGGACAACAGGGGCTCATTCGCTTGCGCGGTTTCAACCAGGAAATGGCCTTTACCTGTATCACGGCCGGGGAACAGGCGGCCACGCTCAGCTCGTACGATGTGCCCATTGCCGGGGTGGGATTGACCGCCGCCTTCCCCTTCGGTGCGGCAGGCATCACTCTGGAGCCGGGCCAGCCAATATCCATCGATTTCGGCAGTTGTTACGCGGCCTATGTCCTCGACACGACCCGGGTGTTTGCCATCAACCATCTGCCCGACAAGGGCTGGCATGCCTTTGACACGGCACTGGCCATCCAGCAGGAGATGATGGCGCTGGCCAGACCGGGCGCAGCATGCGGCGAGCTTTTCGACCGGGCACGGACAATAGCCGCAAAGGCCGGCCTGAGCGAAGGCTTCATGGGGGCAGGCGGCGGCGTTCCCTTCCTCGGCCATGGCGTCGGCCTGGAGGTCGACGAACTCCCGGTGCTGGCGCGAGGTTCCAGGGAACTGCTGGCCAAAGGGATGGTCATTGCCATCGAGCCCAAGTTTGCAATACCCGGCATCGGCGCCGTGGGGATCGAAAACTGCTTTGCCGTCACCGACCAAGGCTTGGAAAAACTGACCGTCACGCCGGATGAGCTGCGGATTGTTCACCGATGAAGCCCCGGATGCGTTTACCATTGACATCTGGACCGATCGGTCCTAAAGTTCACTCATGACACTCGGCAGACCACTGGCATATGATCCCGACGCGGCCCTCAATGCTGCCATGCAGGTGTTCTGGTCCCAGGGATACGAGACCACGACCCTGCAGGACCTGCTCAAAGCCATGGGCCTTTCCAAAAGCAGCTTCTATCAGACGTTCGGCGGCAAGAAGGAACTTTTTCTGCGCTGCATCTCCCGCTACCGGGAAAAGATCTCGCAGGGTCTGGTCGATCTGCTGGAGAGCTCGGATTCCGGCCGGAACTTCATCGAGCGGATGCTGCTCAATTCGGCGGCCGAAGCCAGGCGCGCAAGCGATGCGCGTCGCGGTTGCCTGCTGATGAATACCGCCACCGAATGCGCCCAGAAAGATAGCGACATCGCCGAACGGGTTTCCTTGGGTTTTGAAGGACTGCGGGTGATACTCTGCCGGGCGGTCAGGCAGGGGCAGGCCGAGGGAGAGATAACACACGACCTGGAGGCCGAGGCGCTGGCCAGCTACCTGATCAGCAGCCTGGGGGGGATCAAGACCGTTGTCAAGGGTGGGGCGGATGAACAGCGTGTGCGTGATATCGTCGCCGTTACCCTGCGTGCACTAACCTGAAATTTTTTTGCCCACTTCTGGACCGTACGGTCCACATATCACGCAATGGAGGAATACGACCATGACCATGCAGGGAAACAACTTTACCGCAGAGCACACCGGGCCGTTTGAAACCCTTTTGCAGAGGGACTTCCTGGGGTTTCACGGGAAGTACTTCATTGGCGGGGAACTGGGGCTCACCGGATGCGAGGTCTCTCTCAACCGCCTTCCGGCCGGCAAGGGAATGCCGTTCGTCCATAACCACAAGAAGAACGAAGAGCTCTACATCGTACTGGGCGGCAAAGGCATCTTCTACGTGGATGGGGAAGAGTTTCCGGTGAGCGAAGGGAGCCTGGTCCGGGTGGCGCCGCAAGGGGAGCGGGCCTATAAGGCAGGCGCAGAGGATCTCTATTTCATCTGCATCCAGACCGAGGCGGGGAGTCTGACGCAGGCCACCCTGGAAGACGGGGTCAGGCTCGCGACCAAGGCCTCGTGGATGAAGAAGTAGCTGCTGAGCCGTACTGCCGGCCAGCCGAGTGGGTTTACCGGCAGTACGGTAAAATTACTGGCTTAATTTCACTGCCAGTGTACATTTACCTTGTAATTTTGCACTGAGATGCATAAAGCATGTTCTGCATCATATGATGGCCTGATCGGGAGGGTTAGCGATGAGCGACACCTTTAACGGCTTTTCTCCCAAGGCGCTGGCCTTCTTTGAAGGGCTGGCCGCCAGCAACGACAAACAGTGGTTCGAGGCACACCGGGCCGACTACGAGCAGTATCTGCTGGCGCCGCTCAAGGCGCTGGTCAGCGACTTGGCAGGGCCGATGCTGGCCATCGACCCCGACCTGGTCACCATCCCGGCCGTGGACAAGACCATCTCCCGCATCTACCGCGATACCCGCTTTTCCCGCAACAAATCACCCTACAAGACCCGCCTCTGGATCAGCTTCAAACGCCCGAGCCGCGACTGGAAGGAGGCACCCTGCTTCTTCTTCGAACTCAGTGCGGATGCCTACCGCTTTGGCATGGGATTTTACAGCGCCTCCAGGGAGACGATGGACCGGCTGCGGCGGCTCATCGAGGCCAAACCGGCAGAGTTCAGGAACTCCGTGGCTGTCCTCGAAAAGCAGACAACCTTTACATTGGAGGGGGAGTGCTACAAACGCCCGCCAAATGCGGCCCTGCCGGCGGATCTCCAGCAGTGGCACCAACGCCGGAATGTCTACCTGGTCTGCAACCGGCCGGTTGGCGGTCGGCTTTTCACGCGGGGCATCAGCGACGATCTGCGGGAGGGGTTTGCGCTTCTGGCACCGGTGTACGAGATGCTGTGGCGGGTGAAGGGGTAACTCAGTCCATTGGTTGGTCCTGACCCTGCCAAACAAATTACCTATGAAAAAGGAGCGTTACCATGAACGTCCTGGTTGATCTATGCATCGTGCCGATTGGTGTCGGCGTATCCCTTTCCACCTACGTGGCCGCGTGCGAACGGGTGCTGACCGAGGCCGGCCTGAAGATCTCGCTGCACTCCTACGGCACCAATGTCGAGGGAGAGTGGGATGCCGTGTTTGCGGCGGTGAAGCGCTGTCACGAGGTCGTGCATGGGATGGGTGCCCCGCGCATCACCACGACCATCAAGTTGGGGACCCGGACTGACCGCGTCCAGAGCATGGAAGACAAGGTGCGGAGCGTGAGGGAGAAGCTCTGAAGGGATAAGGGGCGAGCAGTCGCGCCTCATTACAATGCCAGGAGGGTCACACGATGAAGAGAATGTTCATGCTGTCGGTTGTGGTTTTTGCGCTGCTGTTCGCACAGGGCGCCTTTGCCCAGGGGCTGACCAAGATCGCCGACAATGTCTATTCCTATGTGGGGGAAAAGGACGCCTCTCCCGGCCACAGCTTTGCCGCCAATGCCGGGATCGTCATCGGCCGGGACGGCGTGCTGGTGGTGGATACCCTGATCTCGGCCAAGGAGGGGGCGCGCTTCCTGGCCGATATCCGCAAGGTGACCGACAAGCCGATCAAGTACGTGGTCAACACCCACACCCATCTGGACCACGCCTTCGGCAACTGCGTCTTTGCGAAGCTCGGCGCCATCGTTATCTCCCATGCGGCCGACCGCAAGCTGCTGGAACGGGTCGGGCCGGACACCCTGAAGAACATCGGCAATTACGGCCTGAAAGCCGAAGATATGGCCGGCACCGAGATCGTCTTTCCCTCCCTCTCCTTCAGCGACCGGCTGCAGATCGACCTGGGTGACGAGACGGTGGACCTGATCCGGGTGGCGCCGTCCCACACCGAGGGAAGTGTGGTGGTGTATCTCCCCGCAAAGAAGCTGCTCTTTTCCGGCGACATCCTCTTCACCGACTTCCACCCCTTCATGGCCGACGGAGACATTGCCGGCTGGACCAGGACCATCGATGCCCTGCTGGCCATGGACGTGGAGCGGATCATCCCGGGTCACGGCCCGCTCTCCGGCAAGAAGGACCTGCGGGAGATGAAGGAGTATCTGGTGCTGTTCGACAGCACGGCGCAGGCCCTGGCCGCCGAGGGAAAGGATGCCGATGCCATCGTTGCGGAGTTGAAGAAGCGCCTGCCGAAGCGCTCCCTGGCCGAGTGGATGATCGCATACAACGTCAAGGCCAGGTATCTGGGGAAGCAGTAGCGGGGAGACATCCCTTTTACCGACGGCGGAAGGGGGTCACCTTGGGTGAGGCGGTCAATCGGGTAGGAGGCGGGGTCTCCCCCGCCGACCTCCCACACCACCGTGCGTACGGTTCCGTACACGGCGGTTCATGAAACGCGCTGTAGTCGGAGATACTGCTCCTGAAGTGAGAAAA
>JAJZTK010000038.1 GCA_021849045.1 Deltaproteobacteria bacterium
GATCTCAGATATGCCGTTGCCCCGGTAACGACGTCCCGTGCATCCTTGCGCCGGGTTGGTTTGCCGATGAAGCGGTACTCTTCGACCATGGGTCACTCCTCTCCTTCCGCCACTGCCATGACCGCCCTCACCACCTGGTAGTGGCTGATGCAGCGACAGAAGTTGCCGGACAGCGCCTCCTTCACCTCCTCCTCCGAAGGGGAAGGGGTCGTATCCAGGAGCGCCCTGGCGCTCAGGATCATGCCGGGGGTGCAGAAACCGCACTGAAAGGCGGTATGGTCGATGAACGACTGCTGCAGGGGATCGAGCCTGCCACTCTTCGGATCTGCCAACCCTTCGATGGTAATAACGCTTTTCCCCTGGCATTCGACGGTCAGGGTCATGCAGGAAAGGATCGCCGTCCCGTCCATCAGGACGGTGCACGATCCGCAGGCGCCGTTGTCGCAGGTGATCTTGGTGCCGGTCAGCCCCAAGGTTTCCCGCAGCGTATGGGCAAGGGTATGGGAGGTGGCCACCTGATGGGGCTGGCTGCCGATCTCCAGATCCACCGGGCTACCGTTGACCGTGAAGCCGACACGCTCCGCCGTGCGCCTTGTTGTATCGCTCATTTCAGCCATGCCATTTCCTCCAATCCGCTCAATCCAGTTGCGCCCCGAGCTGCCGGGACAGCACCTTCACCGCTGCAGCCACCGACGGCCCGAACAGCCGGGCCGTTTCAGCGGGAAAGAAGCCGAACAGGGCTATGTAGCCGATCGGCGATCCGCCCGGACCGATCACCGGCGCAGCCACCGAGTTGAGCCCCGGCTTCATCTCCCCCAGGTCCAGCGCGAATCCGTCTCGACGGCAGTCGGCAAGCTCCCGCAGCAGGCGCTCCCTGTCGAGCTTGTCCGGGGTACCGTGAAAATAGAGCTTATCCTCCCCTAGGAGCAGATCCAGTTCCTCCCGGGGGAGGCAGGCGGCGATCGCCTTGCCGTGCGAACCATAGGTGAGAGGGAAGCGATGGCCGGTCCGGATCGTGACGCCGACATCCACCCCGCCTTCATGCTTGGCCACCACGTACACCGTGCGGTCGGCGATCAGCCCCAGCGTGGCCGTCCCGCCGATCCCGGTGGCCAACTCCTCCAGCAGTGGCGCCGCCAGGCGGGGAGCGTCGAAGTCGTCGAGCACCTTGCGGGAGAGCGTGATCAGACCCGGACCGAGGGCATACCCCTTCCGGTCGCCATACCGCTGCACCAGCCCGAATTTTTGCATCGTCTGCAGAATGGAATACGCCTTGCTCTTGTGTATCCCCACCTGGCTGCAGATCTCCGGCAGACTCATCTGGGAGGAGCTGTTGCCGGCGAGACAGAACAGCACACGTGCAGCCTGCTCTACAGCCGGCACCACATATTTCTCATCTGCGCGATCCTTTGCGTCCGCCATTCAAGTTCTCCATACAGAACTTTTGTTCTGTATATAAAAACTAACACGCCACTATGCGCCGTGTCAAGCGCAAACAACACAATTCAAAACATGGGTTTATCTGACACAAGCAACATAATGGGCAGCATCGCAGCGCCGCAGCACGCCTGCCGAATCGAGAAAACAATTGCAACATTTCGCCTCATTGACACGACAGCATCCGAAATAACGTACAAGATACGACATATCGTATGCTGGCATCAGTCATCCCCAACAGCTCACCGATCAAAATAACTGCCATGTTTCAGAAAGTTACACGCCACACACTTCAGACAGACAGTTACCCCCATGCAAGCATGAGACGATATATCGTCATACCCCAACACCTCAAAAACACATAGAAAAATATTCTATTTATAAAATCGAATATTTTCAAGCAACTAGAAACTCAAACATCCTAATGAAGCTCATGGCATCAACATTGCAAAACATTATTATATAATTGTCAGCACCAGACATATCCACTCATCCGCACATTACGGGAGAGGAGCAGGAAGCGAGCTTACGCATCAATAGGAGGAGACCTGTGGATCAAGCAGACGTTGCACCTGTTGATTTTGCGCCGGCAGCAGTCAATGTGCTGGAGACACTTGATGGGGGATACCTCCTCAGCTCTCCCGTCCCCCTTGAGCCCTATGAGGAAAGCCTGGGGGTGATGTTGCACCGCTGGGCCAACGATGCTCCCGAAAGGATTTTTCTCGGGGAAAGGGACGTTTCCGGACAATGGCGTCTCCTCACGTACGGCGAAGCAGATCGTCGTGCCGATGCCATCGCCCAGGCGTTCATCGACAGGGATCTCGGCCCCGACCGGCCGGTCATGATCCTCTCCGGGAACTCCATCGGCCATGCACTGGTCACGCTCGGTGGGTTTATCGCCGGGGTCCCGGTGGTACCGGTCTCACCTGCCTATTCGCTGCTCAGCCAGGATTTTGCCAAGCTCGGGGCCATATTCGACGAGGTCCGTCCGGCTCTCATCTATGTGGAAAAGGTTGGGCAGTTTGCCCGCGCCCTCGACGTCCTGGACCTTGCCGGCGTGGAGGTTGTAACTTCTGACGGACAGACGGATCGCCCCGCCACCCCTTTATCCACCCTGCTTGAGACCAGTACCACCCAACAGGTTGCCCAAAGATTTGCCCAAGTCGACTCTTCATCAATTGCCAAAATACTCTACTCATCCGGCTCCACCGGCATTCCCAAGGGGGTGCTCAACAGCCACGGCATGCTCTGCGCGAACCAGCAGATGATGGCCCAGGCATGGCCATTCACGGAGAAAACACCGCCGGTCCTGGTGGACTGGCTCCCCTGGAACCACACCTTCGGGGGGAATCACAACTTCAACCTGGTCCTCAAGCGGGGGGGGACGCTGTACATCGACGGCGGGAAACCGGTCCCCGGCATGATCGAGCAGACGGTGCGGAACCTGGCGGATATCTCGCCGACCATCTACTTCAACGTGCCGGCCGGTTTCGCCATGCTGCTCCCGTTTCTGGAAAGTGACGCGGCCTTGCGCGAGAACTTCTTCAAGAGGCTGCAACTCGTCTTTTACGCGGCCGCCGCCCTGCCGCAGGACCTGTGGCAGCGGCTGGAGGCGGTGTCGATTCTGGCAACCGGAAGGAAAGTGCCCATGACCTCCTCCTGGGGGGCAACGGAAACCTCGCCTGCGGTGACCTCCGCCCATTTCCCCATCGACCGGGCAGGTGTCATCGGCATCCCCCTGCCGGGAGTCACCCTCAAGATGGTTCCGGATCGCGGCAAATTCGAGCTGCGGGTCAAGGGACCGAATGTAACCCCCGGCTACCTGCATCAACCGGCCCTGACCAGTGCGGCCTTTGACGAGGATGGTTTCTACCGGATCGGCGATGCCGGGGCGTTTGCCGACCCCGCCGTTCCCGGCAAAGGGATCATCTTCAAAGGCCGGGTCGCCGAAGATTTCAAGCTCAGCACCGGGACCTGGGTCCATGTGGGGCTGCTCAGAGTAGGGATACTGGCGGCGACGGCACCGGCCCTGCAGGATCTCCTGGTCACCGGCCATGACCGGGATTACGTCGGGATTCTCGCCTGGCCGAACATCCAGGGATGCGGGCAGATCTGCCGAAACGAGGGAGAACTGACCGCAGAGGACCTTCTGGCTAGCAAGGAATTGGCTGACTATCTCAAAGAAGCGTTGACGAACTACAACGCCCAGCAGGAAGGCTCTTCCACACTGGTCCGGCGGATCATGCTCATGACCGCTCCCCCGTCCATTGACGCCAACGAGATTACGGATAAAGGGTACATAAATCAGAGGGCAGCCCTGGAGATGCGGAAAAGGCTCGTGGAGCAGCTTTATGCCGGGGAAACGGCACCGGAGGTGATCATTGTATAATCCGACCACTGGCCTGTCAGGACACACAGAGAGGGTCCCATGGATTCACAGACAATCTTGATCCTTGCCCAGGACGGCCTTACCAACGGAGCGATCTACGTCCTGCTTTCGGTGGCGCTCATTCTGGTCTTCGGGGTCACGCGGGTGGTGCTGATACCGCAGGGGGAGTTCGTCTCCTACGGGGCGTTGACACTTGCCAGCATGCAACTCGGGGCCATGCCCGGGACGGTATGGCTGCTGCTGATCATGGCCGGCATAGCTGCGATCATGGAGACATACCGGTTGCTGTCATCGGGAGCGGGCCGGGAGTTGCCGCGCGTTCTTGCCATGACGCTCGTGCCACCCGTTGCCATCGCCGCCCTGGTTAAGATCTGCATCCCGATGCACCTGGCGCTCGGCTGGCAGGTACTGCTGGCCATCCTGATCGTGACGCCGCTCGGTCCCCTTGTCTACCGGGTGGCCTTTCGGCCGCTCGCCGATGCAAGCGTGCTGGTGCTGCTCATCGCAGCGGTGGCGACCCATTTCGTCCTGGTCGGGCTGGGTCTGCTGTTCTTCGGCGCTGAAGGGGTACGCACCCCTCCCTTTTCCGACGCACAGCTGACCTTCGGAACCCTCACCGTTTCCGGGCAGAGCCTTTGGGTCTATGCAACCAGCTTCGTGTTCATCTCGTTTCTCGCCTGGTTCTTCAGCAGGACCCTGTACGGTAAGGCGCTGCGGGCTGTGGCATTCAACCGCAACGGCGCCCGCCTGGTGGGGATAAGCCCGCACCTGGCCGGCACGGTCACCTTTGCCTTCGCGGCGGCCATCGGTTGTCTGTCAGGGGTACTGATCGGTCCGATCACCACGCTGTACTACGACTCGGGCTTCCTGATCGGCCTCAAAGGCTTTGTCGGCGCGATTGTCGGTGGCATGGCCAGTTATCCGCTGGCGGCAGCCGGTGCCTTCATGGTCGGGTTCCTTGAATCGTTTTCATCATTCTGGCTGAGCGGCTACAAAGATGTCATCGTGTTTACCATCATCATCCCCATATTGTTGTGGCGTTCACTATCGAGCATTCACTACGAGGAAGAAGAATGATACGCCGTATCGGGTTGGCACTGTTCCTGGCGCTGTTGGCGATCCTGCCGCTCTGCTCCTCATTCTACATCACCCTGGGGAGCTATATCGGGCTCTACAGCATGGTGGCGCTCGGCCTCGTGCTCCTGACCGGCGTTGCCGGCCTGACCTCGTTCGGACAGGCGGCCTTCATGGGGGTTGCTGCGTACACAACAGCCATACTCACCATACAGTTCGGCTGGTCTCCCTGGCTGACCCTGCTCATTGCCCTGGTGTTGACGATGGCAATTGCCTCGATCCTCGGGGCGATCACTCTGCGGATGGGGGGCCATTATCTCCCGCTGGCAACCATCGCCTGGGGGATCAGCCTCTATTTTCTCTTCGGCACCGTCCCTGCCCTGGGCGGCTCCACCGGCATCTCCGACATCGGGGCGTTACAGCTGTTCGGCATGGAACTCAGGGATGAGCGGGTATTCTACTACCTCATCTGGGGGGTCTGTCTTTCAGCCCTCTGGGTCACCATCAACCTGCTCGACTCCCGCGAAGGGCGAGCGATCCGGGCGCTCAAGGGTGGAACCTCCATGGTGGAAGCCTTTGGTGCCAGCGGCCATCGGCTGAAAAACATCGTCTTCGTCTATTCCGCGGTACTCGCCTGCCTGGCGGGCTGGCTCTATGCCCACATGCAGCGCTTTGTGAACCCGTCCCCCTTTGGCCTCAACCAGGGGATCGAATTCCTGTTCATGATCACCATCGGCGGACCCTTTAGCGTCTGGGGGGCGATAGCCGGCGCCACGGTGATCACGCTCCTGAAAACAGTGCTCCAGGGGATTCTGCCAAAACTGATCCACCAGACCGGCAATTTTGAGATTATCGTGTTCGGCGTCATGATCGTAGCGGTGCTCCAATGGATGCGGGGCGGCATCTGGTCCCTGGTCGAACGGCTGCTCCCACCGAAGCCGAACCAGCCGATCAACGACTCTTCGGACCTGTCGATGCGCGACCAGCCATTGCGGGGGACTGTGCTGCTCAGGGTGGATGGAGTTACCAAGGCGTACGGCGGACTGGTGGCGGTCAAGAAGATGAGCTTCGAACTGTCCGCCGGTGAAATCGTCGGCCTGATCGGTCCCAACGGGGCCGGAAAGTCCACGATGTTCAACCTGATCAGCGGCGAGGTGCCCCGCACGGCGGGAAGCATCTACCTGGGCTCGGAAAACATCAGCGGCCTGCGGCCTTCCCAAATTGCCCGGCGTGGACTCAGTCGGACCTTTCAACACGTACGGCTGATCCCCGGCATGACGACCATCGAGAACGTCATGATCGGCGCGTATTTACGCACGCACGACGGCATTTTCACCGCCGGCCTGCGCCTGAATCAGACTAGGGAAGCCCGGGTCCGCGCGGAAGCGGCCAAGCAGCTTCGACGTGTCGGGCTCGAGGACAGCATGTTTCTGCCTGCCGGGAGCCTGTCACTCGGCAAACAGCGCATCGTTGAAATTGCCCGTGCCCTCTGCGGCGACCCTCTGCTGTTGCTCCTTGACGAGCCGGCTGCGGGGCTGAGACACCTGGAAAAAAAGGAACTGGCCAACCTGTTGGCGGAGCTGCGCGGCCAGGGGTTGAGTGTTCTGATCGTCGAACACGACATGGATTTCCTGATGAATCTCGTTGACCGGATCGTGGTCATGGAATTCGGCGAGAAACTGGCCGAGGGGTTGCCGCGGGAGATACGCTCCAATCCGGCAGTGCTCGAAGCGTACCTGGGAGGGGTGTGATGACGGAACGTCTGCTCACCGTACGTGACCTTAATGTCCGCTACGGCAAGGTCGAAGCGGTTTACCGGGCGTCCCTCGACGTGGACCGGGGAACCATCGTCAGCGTCATCGGTCCGAACGGCGCCGGCAAATCGACACTGCTGAATGCACTCATGGGCGTGCTCGCGTCACGGGGTACCGTCGAATTCTGCGGCAGCGATATGGCGCGGCTCACGGTCGAGCGGAGGGTGAGCCAGGGGCTCTGCCTGGTTCCGGAAACGCGGGAGCTTTTCGCACAGATGTCCGTGGAGGACAACCTGGAGCTGGGTGCGTTTACGCGCTACCGGCGTGGCGACAAAGGTATCCGGCAGAGCCTGAGCGAGGTATTCGCACTGTTTCCCCGACTGGAGCAGCGGCGCACCCAGTTCGCCGGCAGCCTTTCCGGCGGCGAACGGCAGATGCTCGCCCTGGGCCGGGCGCTCATGAGCCAGCCGACCCTGCTGATGCTGGATGAACCGAGCCTGGGGCTGGCGCCGCTCATTGTCAAAGAGATCCTGCACGCCATCAGCGACCTGCGTTCCACAGGAGTCAGCATCCTGCTGATTGAGCAGAACGCCCGCGCGGCCCTGCAGATTTCCGACTACGGCTATGTGCTGGAAAACGGGGAGATCGCGCTGGAGGGGCCGAGTAGTGATCTGGCCAACAATCCGCGGATCATTGAGAGCTATCTCGGGATCGGAGGAGGTGAGGAAGCTTCGTAAAGAGAATGCCACAATGAAGTCATCCCCCTCCCTTGACGGGAGGGGCAGGGGGTGGGTGAAGCTTCAACCAGCCGAGAACATGGCACTTTCACCCCCACCCTCACCCTCCCCCGTCAAGGGGGAGGGAATATTTCTGAAGCTTGCTGAGGATTGATACTTGTCGGCTGGAACAGTGGAGGAAGTTTTTTACCCGGTGCGCTTGCAAGGGCCACCCACTTAAAGGAGGCATAAGATGAAACAGAGTATTGCCGTTATCAGCATGGTTGCCGTCATGGCGACGGCCGTTGCCGCGCAGGCGGACATCACGATTGGCGTGAACCTCTCCTCGACCGGGCCGGCAGCTTCTCTCGGCATGCCGGAAAAAAATGCCATCACGCTTGGCCCCTCGGTCATCGCCGGCCAGAAGGTCAACTACGTCATCTATGATGACGCCACCGATACCACCAACGCCGTACAGAACGTGAAACGACTGATCTCGGAGGCAAAGGCCGATGTAATCATCGGACCCACCACCTCACCGACCTCAAAGGCCGTGACTGACACGATCGCGGAATCCAAAACCCCCATGATCCAGCTTTCGCCGGGCATCGCCGCTTCTTCCAACGATCCCAAGCGGAGGTGGATCTTCAGCGCCCCGCCGGCCGACGCAGTGTACGCCGATGCCCTGATCAGGCACATGGTCAAAAAGGGGGTCAAGACGGTTTCCGTGATCGCGGTTGATGACGCCTACGGCGAGAACTGTACCGTAGCATACCGGAAGCTCGCGGACCAAAAGGGGATCAAGACCCTGACGGTCGAGAAATACAAGAGGGCCGACACCAGCGCCACCGCGCAGGTACTGAAGGCGATGCAGGGGAATCCCGACGCGGTCTACATCGCCTCATCCGGAACCCCGGGTGCGCTGCCCCACGTGGCGCTGATCGATCGCGGCTACAAGGGCAAGATCTACCAGTCGGGCGGGTCTGCCAATGCCGAATTCCTCCGCGTCGGCGGGAAGGCGTTGGAAGGTTCGTTCATGCTCGGCTCACCGCTCCTTGCTGCCGAGCAGTTCCCCAACGGATATCCGGCCAAGAAGGAAGCCCTAGATTTTGTGAAGGCGTACGAAGCAAAGTACGGTGCCCGCAACTTCTTTGCCTCCCTGGGGTGGAATGCACTGAAGATCGTAGAGGCCGCTGTCCCCAAGGCGCTGAAGGTTGCCAAACCCGGTACGGAAAAGTTCCGGGGTGCCCTTCGTGACGCGATCGAAGACACCAAGGGACTCAGGGGCGCCGGGACCGTGTTCACCATGACCAAGGCCGATCATACGGGGATCAACCAGCTCGGCATGTGCGTGCTGAAGGTCGAAAACGGCAAATGGAAGCTGGAAGATCACGCTGAGTTCAAGTAGTCCGGCAGCAGATGCCCCCATTCCCCTCCTGACCTCCCCCTTGAAAGGGGAGGAAACGCCATAAAATCCCCTCCCCTTCAGGGGGAGGGACAGGGTGGTGGTGGGGGTGTCGGGGTGTATTGAAAAGGGGCCTGTTATGGAGTTCAAGGATATTCTCGGTCTGCTCGACAATTCCAGACAGTGCGAGACCAGGCTGGAACTGGCGGTCAGGCTTGCCAGGGAGCACAACGCCCACCTGACCGGACTCTACGTAATCACCCATCCCCACTATGCACCGCAGGGCGAAGCCCTGAACCAGAAGGTAAGGCAGGCAAAGGAGCTGTTTCAATCGAAAACCGTAGGGGCAGGTATAGACGCCGAACACCTCTGCGCCGACTGGGGGGTCACCGGTGACAGCATGGTGGAGATTCTCAACCACTACGCGCACCGTAAGGATCTGGTCATTGTCGGTCAGACCGTTCAGGGCGGGGCGCAGGAGGATGTACCAGCCGATCTTCCCGAGCGGGTTGTCCTGGGGGCGGGCCGACCGGTGCTCGTTGTCCCGTATGCGGGGAGATTCGGCAACGTGGGAGAGCGCGTGGTCGTGGCATGGAAAGCCGGACGGGGATCGGCACGGGCACTCCACGATGCCATGCCGTTCCTGCTCAAGGCCAAACAGGTTTTCGTGGTAACGATAAAGTCGTCAGGCGACCAGGAGGTGGCCGATATCTATGGCGATGGTACAATCGTTACCCATCTGGAACGTTACAACATCCGGGTCAAGGAAGAAATCCTTGAAACAGGGGATGCCCCTGTGGGCAACCTGCTGATGAATTATGCCTGGGAACATGGCTGCTACCTGCTGGTCATGGGTGTGCCCGCCCAGACAGCTCACGGGACAACGGCCATTGGGCCGGTTGCCAGGACATTCTTCGAGCATATGACCCTGCCGGTGTTGATGTCCAATTGAACCAAGGGAGACACGACCGTGCTTGTTACGGATCACAATCTGCAGAGAGTCCTCTGCGAAATATTACGGCACGCCGGCAGTGACGAGTACGAAGCAGGCCTGGTAGCCGACCATCTGGTACGGGCCAACCTGACCGGGCATGACAGCCATGGCGCCGGCATGCTCCCCCAATATGTCAGGAGCGTGCAGGCGGGGTTGCTGCTGCCGGGCACGTCTGCCAGGCTGGTACGGGATGACGGGTCGATTCTTGTGTTCGATGGTCAGCGGGGGTATGGCCAACGTGTGGCAGCAGAGTCGATGGATGTTGCCATCCGGCGCTGCCGGGAGACCGGCCTGGTGGTCATGGCGCTCCGCAATGCCCATCACATCGGCAGGGTGGGCTCCTATGGCGAACAGAGCATCGCTGCGGGTCTGGTGTCCCTCCACTTCGTCAATGTCATCGATCATGCCCCGCTCGTCGTCCCCTTTGGCGGCCGGGATGCCCGCTACTCCACCAACCCGCTCTGCATGGCCATGCCGGCGACCGCCGGCACCCCCGCCATCCTCCTGGACATGGCCACCAGCAAGATAGCACTGGGCAAGGCCCGGGTGGCCCAGAACAGCGGCAAAACGGTTGCACCGGGGCTGCTGCTTGATCACCACGGAGAGGCGACCACCGATCCATCGGTCATGTTCCGGGAGCCGCGTGGAGCGCTGCTTCCTTTTGGCGACCACAAAGGATACGGCCTGGCGTTCTTCTGCGAGCTTCTTGCCGGAGTGCTGACCGGAGGCGGCACCATTCAGCCGGAAAACCCGCGCCAGGGGAGCATCGTCAACAACATGCTGACCTTTGTCGTCGACCCGGGACGCCTGGTCGACCAGGCCTGGATGCAGGCGGAAATAGATGCCGTCACCCGCTATGTCAAGGAGTCACCGCCCGCATCGCCCGGCGGCGAGGTCATGGTAGCCGGTGACCCTGAACGGAGGATGGTTGCCGAGCGGCAATCGTCGGGCATCCCGGTGGACGACGGTACCTGGGAAGAGATTCTGCAGGCCGGCGAACAGGTGGGGCTCAGCCGTTCCCAATTGGAATCGTTCGTCCAGTAAGAATGCCTGTCGTTAACCGCACCGATGGTCCTGGATCTGCCGCTTCGCCACGCCGGTTCCCGGCCAGCCGCCTTCGTTGAAGGTGATACTTCCCAAGGTCAGCTCCTTCTCCCGGAAAAGCATCCCCGTCGCCCCCCCTTGGAGCAAGGCCGGCAGCGCATTACGGGCGACCTCTTCCTCCCCCCCCTCTACCGTGTGAAAGCAGAGGTTGAGCTGATCCCCTTCCCCCTGCGACCGGACTTCGGCGCTGAAATCGAGCACCCCGGGAATCGGAAAGAGCGCCTCGTCCAGGGCGGGCATACGAATTCGTCCCCCATTTTCAAGGGAAATCCCCGCCCCGATTCTCCCCTGCACCCGTCCCAGGCGTTTCAGGGCGGTGCCACAGGGACAGGGACTGGTGACAAGACGCGCCAGATCGCCGGTCCGGTAACGCACCAGCGGCATCCCACGTCGGCAAAGGGTCGTGAAGACCACCTCTCCTTCTTCCCCGTCGGCGGCCGGCATGCCGGTTCCGGGATCGACGATTTCGGTATAGAGATCGGCCTCGCGCAGGTGATAGCCGTCACCGGCTGCGCACTCGACCCCTCCCCCCAGACCGGTCTCGGTCATGCCGTAGTGGGTGAGGACGCGGCAGCCCCAAAGCCGCTCCAGTTCCCGCTCGATCGCCTTAGGTACGTAGTCGGTGGAAAGAAGGACGCTTGCCACCCACCCCTTCGAGATCGTTCCGGCAAGGTCGCCGCGCGCCAGGGCCAGGATTTGGGTGGGAATCCCCACCAGGCAGGGGCGGGGGTGCTTCATGATGGTGGCCCGCGCCGCTGCTTGGTCGCGCACCGGTCCGGACACCACCGGGTTCACCTTCGTCCTGACCAGGGCTCTGGCCAAAAGGTCCCCCACGCTGTCCGGGAGCTCGCCGGGGAGAAAGATGATCACCGTAGCGCCCGGCTCCACGAGGGTCGCCATCCCGTGGGCAAAGAAATCGACGGTGGCCTCCAGGTCCTGGGCGGTGAAGAAAACCCGCTTTGCCGGGCCGGTGGTTCCCGAGCTCTGCAGCGTCACCACCCGTTCGATCTCGTCCTGCGAGCTGCACAGCATCCTCAGCCCCTGCTCCCGGAGGTCGTCGGCGGTAGTGAAAGGGAGCGTGGAGAACCGTTTCAGGTCAGTTACCGGGTCCACCCCGGCGAAGAGATCGCGGTAAAAGGGACTCTTTCCCCTCACGTACTCAACCGTCTCCCGCAGCCTTTGCAACTGATACCGGTCGATTCGCTCCGTCAGGGTAGCGTCACCGTGACCGGGCACCCTTGCATTGAGCCAGTCCTCCAGCGGCGTCTTATTCACGCAATATCCTCCCTCACGCCTTGATTCACTACACCGCGGTAGAGGCTCCGGCCATCCCTGCTGGTAAGGTTGTAGGCACAAAACGGCACCAGCCTGCCGTCTGTGGATATGACCGAAATACAGCACCCCCTCAGCCGCTCCAGATCCAGGTTTTCGGCATCCTGGAAGGCCATGGCGGATATGGTGAAGCTCCTGGTGGCGACCTCCCGGAGAAAAACATCCAGGTCAAGAACCCCTTCGACCCGGACCGCGTCAGCGCTGCTCCCGCAGCAGCAGGCGGTCTGCTCCGACAGCGCGGGACGGTTGGACGGCAGCTTCCAGCGGCGCGACACGGTATCGACGGTCTTTCTGATCCCCCCGCTGCCGCAATCAGCCGTACAGCAGCTATCGCCGCCCGTCGCCCCGAGCGGGCGCAGCCCGCCATCAGCCGAGTAGATGTACGTGGCGTGAAAGGAACAGTGGGCATGTTCGCCGCCCGGTGGAGAAAAGTCCGCCACCTTGAGTAGCCCGCCGGTCTGTCCTTCGAGACAGTTCATCAGCTCAGGCAGGGTAAAACGGTCTCCACCGCCGCTTTGCCCCGGAAAGCGGCCAAAATAGCTGACCGGCTGAAAATGGATGCCCCGCACGATCGGGGCGAGCTGCAGGGCCTGCCGTACGATGGCGCCGATGGCGTCACTGTTGACTCCCCTCACGATGGTCGGGACCAGGACGACGCCGAGGCCGGCCTCGCCGGCATTCCGGATGGCCTGGAGTTTCTGCTCCAGAAGCGCTCGTCCCCTCAAGGTGCGGTAGATCCCATCGTCAACCCCGTCGAACTGAAGGAATACCGACGAAAGCCCTGCCGCGCTCAGCCGATCTGCGTAGTTCCTGTCAGTGGCAAGGCGAAGACCGTTCGTATTGAGCTGGATGAAAGAATATCCGATCCGGCGCGCCGCTGCGACGATCTCCGGAAGGTCGTCCCGCAGGGTGGGTTCCCCCCCCGATAGCTGCAGGTTGCACGGACCAGCTGCAGCCATGGCCCGTTCCAGCAGCGTTGCTATCTTCTCCAACGATGGATCCTCTGTTTCCCTATGGCCGGCATCGGCGAAACAGACGGCGCATTGCAGGTTGCACCGGTCCGTCACTTCCAGCAGAACCGAGCAGGGCATCTGTTCATGGGCGTTGCACAGGCCGCAGTCGAAGGGGCACCCCTTGTCAACGGTTCCATAGCAGATCTCCGGATGGACCGGTGGCTTCGGCCTCCGCCATTCGGCCATGGACGGCTCGCCGCGCCAGATGAGGGTCCTGAAGGAGCCGTGTTCTTCACACGTTTTGTCCTGAAAAACCTCGTCGCCCAGCAACAGCCGTGTCGCTGGGATTCGCCTGAGGCAAACAGGGCAGAGACTTTCGGTTACATCCGGCTTCGTATTGTTCATGACAGTATCCATTAGGTAAACGTGGCCCCCGATTTCCGGGCAACCAGAAGGAAATAGCTGATTCCCGAGCGGTCGGTCTTTTCAGCTTTTTGTCTCTGACAGCACCCCCATGAGTCCGGCAGGGATTCGCCGGCAAAGATCATGCGGACCATGAACTCCTTGAGCAGTCGGTCATGTGCCTCCCAGAGGAGAAGGGTGAAACCGCGCGCTGATAACGAATCAAGGAGTTCCTGCTGCAAGAGGAGGCCATCTGCCGTTCCATGACCACCTTTACCGAACAGGTCGCTCAGCACCAGATACCCCCCCCCCTTCACGACCCGGGCAAACTCGTCGAGAGCCGCAGGCCTGTCATCGAGAATGGAAAGAACGCATTCACAAAGAAGGAGATCGAAGGTGTCGTTACTAAAGGGGATCGTTTCCGCCCGGCCCCGGATGAGCCGGGCCGTTTCAAGCCGGCTGGCAGCTTCGCCGAGGAGCGTTTCCGAATGGTCGAGTCCTACCAGGCGGTAGTGACCGGTCCGTTCCAGGTGCTGCAGTGTCCCACCCGCACCGCAGCCGATATCGACGACAAGGGAACCGGCAGGGAGGTCGCAGATTTCCAACGCCCTGTCGGTGAGCACAGGCCCCCCCGGCCGTATGCACGGCCCCACGGCGTGGCCAATCTCAGACCAGTTGAAAGGGATATCGTTCGTCATGACTCCGTGATACTACTTGTCTTCCAGGGCCTGCTCCGCCTCGGCCACCTTTCCGGTCGCCAGCTCCTCCGCTACGAGTATGAAACCGCACCGGGAGCACGCCGGAAGATTGATGGGGAATATGGACTGCATATACTGGAGCCTGACCGTCTGGACTTCCAAGGGCATTTGACACTGATTGCAGAGCCAGTCGCTGTCACTGCCGGACTTCACCCACTCCTTCGTGCTCCCACCCGACTTCATCACCATCCTGTGGGAATAGGCAGTATGCACCTGATACCCCCCATCGATCCGACTGTATTCCACCCAGTAGGTGACCGCCTTAGGTCGATAGAAGGCGAGAAACCGGTCAATGGCAGGGTTGATCAGTTTCTTCCCGGTGCTCTCGGCATGATGGATCACTTTCTGCACATCTTCCCCCAGGATCAGGCGATCCTCCAAAAGACGCTCAACGTCCTCGGCGATTTGCAAACATATCTGCTCATCTGCGCTCATCTGTGCCCCAATCCTGCCGCAGATCTGCCAAAGCGATTTGTTTTAACATTTCACAACCCGCACCTTTCCCCCAAAGGTCCCACCTTCATGCGGCAACGCGATATCATCATATTCGCAACTGTCGATGCCTTCCAGTTCTTCAAGCATGCCAACGTCGCCGCGCAGCAGATGTACATCCACCTCTTCACCCGCCGCCACCACAGAAGGCTCTTCCGGGAGCATCGCAACGGCATTGGCTCCGAGCATGGTGCGCAGCTTACATGTCTTGTGGTCACCGGTAGTGGTGGCGATGTAGCGGCCGTTCTCCATTTCTATCCGGACCGATTGGCAATGGACAGAGCCCGGCTTCTTGTGCATTTCTTCCCGAAGCGTCGCCTTAACGTACGGCCGGACCACCCGGCAATGCCCCATCATCCTGAGCAGCGCCGGCCTGACGAACTCCTCGAACGTGATCATGGTCGATACCGGGTTACCGGGAAGAGAAAAGACCGGCGTCCCTCCCTTCATGCCAAAGGCTTTCGGACCACCCGGTTTTATATCAACTTTCCACAATAGCTGTCGAACCCCCAGTTCGGCCAGCACGCCCCGCACAAGGTCCCGATCACCGGCCGAAACACCGGCAGTAGTGATCAGCGCGTCGGCCTTCAGCCCCGCCAGCACCTGTTCCCTGAGGCTCTCCCTGTTGTCGCGTGCGATGCTCAGGATGACCGGCTCGGCACCAATCTCTCTGAGAGCGGCAGCCAGATACTGGGCATTGCTGTTGATGATCCGCCCGGCAGCCGGCGGCTCTCCCAATTCGATAAGTTCGTCGCCGGTGGAGAGCACTGCCACCCGCGCCTTCTGGTAGACCGGCACAACCGCCTTGCCGAAGGAGGCCAGCACACTTATCTCCTGCGACTGAACGACCGTACCCGCTGTCAGCACCGTGTCGCCTGCTGCCACATCTTCGCCTTGGAAGCGAACATGCTGCCGGGGGCGGACCGGCGTCATGATTGTCACGTGGCCATCGGCCTCCGCCGTGTCTTCAACCGGCACCACCGCATCACAATTGTGCGGGATAGGTGCACCGGTCATGATACGGACGGCGCATCCCCCCAGAACCGGCGTCGACACGTTGCCTCCTGCCGGAACAAAACCGGTTATCCGCAGACTCCTCCCTTCGACAGTACAATCAGCACTAGCCAGGGCAAAGCCGTCCCTGGCCGAGTTGTCGTAGTGCGGCATATCCCAGGTTGCGGTCATATCCTTTGCCAGGACCCTGCCCAGGGCGGACTGCAGATCGACACGCTCCACCCCCAGCGGCGTTACCTTGCCGAGGATTATCCGGAGAGCTTCCTCTAAACTTGGCATTCTCCCATCCTCCGAAATCTACGCCACATCCATGGTGGTGCGTACCCTGTCATCCCCCCCGGCATAGCCGGGGGGCCTATTCGTACCAATCTTTCTTTCGTCAATCTCCTATCACTTCTCTGACAGTCTGGCAACACTGTCCAGCAACTTCTGCAACCCATGCTTCTTCATCAATGATTCAAGGCCAATCTCCATCTCGCTCACGCTTGGCTTTTCTTCGTCCACTTCCTCTTCCCGCTCTTCGTAGATCAGGGCATCGACCAGGCACCACTTGACACATATGGGCTCGTCTTCGCCATCGCACATATCGCATTTAAGAGGAAGACCGGAGTCGGGCTCTTTGAACAGGTCCCTGGCGGGACAGGAAGCCCGGCAGGAGTCGCACTCGCTGTATTCCTTGCCGTCCATAATATACTTGTTTCTACCCATGCATTCGGACTCGGTATACTCGCCCGCGAATACCGGAAGCCAGATATCCTCAAGGCGGTTCGTGACAATCTGGATACGGGACCGGGCCGGGTTATTGCTGCTGTATGGAGGAACGGCGTGAAAAGCGGAACACATTATCTCGCAGGTCCGGCAACCATTGCACTTGTCAGCATTGACCGTGATTGTCCTGATCTTTTTCTTAATTTTGGCCATTTTTCAATATACCTCTCTTTTCCAAGTCATCGGCAACATAGCCCAGATCAAGTTCTTCCAGCTTTTCCCGGGTGGGAATACCGTCGTGATTCCATCCCTTGAATTTGTAATAGGTGGACAGGAGTTCTTCCTCGAGTTCGGGAAACCTTTTTTTCCAATGATCCGCCGGCGGTTTCTCATCGGCCCTCGTGATCCCTTTTCTGTTATTGTACGCCCTGTGCAGGTTCCGGTTCCTGTTGACAATTTTCTTCAGGCCGGCCTCATCCAGATCCATTCCGGTCGCTGCCGAGATCAATAGTGGGTAGTTGTGTATATGATAGGGGGGCTTGAAGCAAAACGACGACATGCCGCAGCACATACCGCAGGCATCATCGATGTTGTGCATCATTTCCATCCAATCCACGATTTCAGAAGCTATGTCAGGGGTCGGGTAATACGGTATCGACTTTTCTCCCCGTGGTTCCCAGTCCAGCACCCATTGCTTGAACTTTTCATCGGGAAGCTGGGGCCAATCTCTGACAAAGTTTTCTCTCTGCTCCATCGTGGGAAATGCCGACTGGGGCCATTGACCTTCCATCTGCGTAATGCTTATCTTCTCGTTGGTGGAAAGCATCAGGTAATAGAGCGGATCCATCGTTCCGAGTTTGATGGGAAGCTGCTCATGCTTCTTGATGGTATTGTGGTCGAAAGCCTCCGCTCCGTTGCCGATCTTGCGTGCCGCAAAATAAACACCGTCAGCCAGCACATCGCCGATTCCTTCCCGCCGCACAACCCTGTCAAGCAGCCAGAAGAATCTCCCCTCCTTATCGGACGGACACCCCGCGAAATCCTTGTCGGTCAGAATGCCGGCTTCATAGAGCTCGACGGCGAAAGCCAGAATCTGCGGGGTTGAGAAGGAATCGACCCCGTACTCCGTAGCCCGTTGCAGGATTTTCCAGCCAAAATCCAGGTCATCGACATACGCCGCCATGGCATAGGTAAGTTTCCCGAAACATTTTGCCATGTATCGGGGAGCATCCTTCGGGGCAACCAATGCCCCGCAATGCTGGGGGCAGTTGAAGCAGCTTATCAGCCGCTTTACCGCGCCAAGTTGAGACTTTGTCCAGGATGCATCGATCTCATCGGTCCAGAAATCCCGTCTCCGGGTGCGGGCATTGCCCCAGGCGAAATTCTCGGTGTGCCACTTCTCATCGGTATGCTTCATCTCCTGTGGCGACCCGATCCCGGACATAATGGTCATGACGTCCTGAATGGGATTGTTGTTCCGGAAGTGTATGTACTCCGTCACCCCCTTCATGACCTCCATGAACTCTTCCGGCCGGGCAAGATAGACGTCCTTGGTGCCCCGAACGGCAATTGCCTTTATCTTCTTGTCACCCATGACTGCTCCGCCACCGAGTCTGCTGGCGCTCGACCTGGACTGCTCGATGGAAGCGGTGAAGACCCGATTCTCGCCGGCCAGGCCAATAGCGGCCACCTGGGCTTTAGGCTGATTCAGCTCTTTGCGGATAAGGTCTTGGGTTTCTAAAGCGCCTTTCCCCTGCAAATGCGAGGCATCACGTATTTCCACCTTGTCGTTGTTTATGTACAAATAGATCCAGTCGGGGGACTTGTTGCGAAAGATCACCTTGTCATAACCGGCATACTTCAATTCCGCCGCGAAAAACCCTCCCATCATCGGATAGACCAATGTGCCCGACTGCGGCGAAACAAAGGTGACAACGGAACGGTTGGCACTGAAAACAGGCGTGCCGTTTAACAGGCCGGTGCTGAATACCAGCAGATTCTCGGGATCGAACGCCTTGACCTCCGGCGGAACCCTGTCCCAGTGCAACTTGATGCTGGTACCCAGCCCCCCGAGATGAAGCTCCATCAACTTGGGGTCGGTTGCCACCCGTTCAATGTTTCCTGTTGCCAAGTCAACTTCCAAATAATATCCAGCCTCTGCGTATCTCATGTTTACCCCTCTTTCTTTAGTCTGCTATCCTGAGGCACTTCTTCAGTGAATGCTGGCAAAAACCTTCGCACGCTTCCTTGACGCTGCCCCCCCGGCCCTCGAGATGAGACTCCAGTAGCCCGGGGTCGATTGCTACCCGTTCAATGTTTCCCGTTGCCACGTTAATTTCCAAGTAACATCCAGCCTCTTCGCATTTCATGTATATACCTCCTCTTAGTGTTTACTAAATCTGATGCCCCATCTGGCGAATACGTCTGTCTGGTCCTCCCTTTGCCCACGGCTGATGACATTCCATTCTGTGACACCGGAAAACAAAAAGGGCGCTCTCCGGATAGAAAGGCCCCTTGACGGCGCAGAAATGCATCCGCGTCGTTGGGTCCCCTTTGCATAAGGAAGGCAAGGCCGTTTCCAGCGATACCCATAGGCCGGACCGCCTTGAGGGTTTCCCTGTTAGGCGCCGCGGCTCGGAGACTGTGTTCAATTTTAGGTATTGCCCACGGCTGCTACTGCCAGCAGAAACAGCCGGAAAAACAAAAGAGGCACTCTCTTGATAGAAAGGCCCCTTGACGGCGCAGAAATGCATCCGCGCCGTTGGGTCCCCTTTGCATAAGGAAGGCAAGGCCGTTTCCAGCGATACCCATAGGCCGGACCGCCATGAGGGTTTTCTCTGTTAGGCGCCACGGCTCGGAGACTGTTGTTGAATTTGTGTAAATTGGTACCACATTACCACTTTAACTGTCAAGGGAAAAATTACACGCAGGAAAATGGCTGTGTTACGTAACCACCGCCACCATGATCGGCATGTTTCGGTCGCAATTGTGGGGGAAGGCAATGGGAGTGAATTTAAAGGACTTCGCTGACAGGAAGGCGACTGGCACGAAGCCGGTTTTATTCGAGAAAGCCTTGCCGTCTGCGGTGTGCTATGCGTTTAGATAGCCAAAGACGAGACACCGGCTTGGCCGGTGTTGCGCTTAGTTGGACATTAATCTTGCGAATTACACCATAAAGGTGTATTTATTTTTCATGACCGAAAAGCGGAAACCGACATACGATCTTGATGCGTTCAAGGCAACCTTTGCGAGTATTGAACGGCTTGCTGTCACTGGCACGGCGCTTCGCTGTGCTGCTGCGCTTGGCTATGGACGCGGCGATATCGTGGCAACAATTCAGACAATGCAACGCAGCCATTTCTACAAATCGATGACGTCTTATGCTGATCCCCGGTTATGGCAGGATGTGTATCACGTCCCGTCTCCGGTTGGTCTGCTGTATGTAAAGTTTACCGCCGATGTCATAACCGAGTTTCTGCTGCTTTCATTCAAGGAGAAAGACAATGACTAATCCCGTCTGTCCGGAAACCGGGGCACCGATGTATCGTGGCGTGCGGCCCTTGGCCCTTACCTACAAGGGGAAGAGCATCACTTTCGACATGCCTGGCTGGTATTGTGACCAATCAGACGAGAGCATCCATACCGGCGAAGACATGAAAGTTTCTGACCGAATGCTGAATCGCCTCAAGGCCAGATGTGAAGGACTACTTGAGCCAGAAGAAATTCGTCGAATCCGTAAGAAACTTCACCTCACGCAGGAGGCGGCAGGGCTCTTGATCGGTGGTGGCCCACGGGCTTTCCAGAAATACGAGAGTGGTGATCTGTTGCCCAGCCGTGCTGTCAGTAACGCTCTTGTCTTGTTGGATCATGACCCTGATGCATTATCATTGCTCAAGGCGCATAGTAAGGCCGCGTAGACTTATTATCCCGTAATTACTTGGAGCGCCACCACAACGATGAGCAACACGATTGAAATCATGAATGCCCAGAACCATCCACCGATTCGTCCATTTTCTTTTCTTGTGATTTCAATGTACTCAGGAATCCTGAATACGTTGTAAAAGAAAATGAATGTCGCAGAAGATTGGTCCTTATCTTTTGCCGTCGCATGGTTGATCATCGCAATTTGGGAGAAGACCATGACGACCACCAGAATCAACTCCAAGAGTTCCCAAGGCATTTAGTTCTCTTTCTTTTTTCTTGTCGTGTCCAACGCCATAAGCCTGACCGGCATGCTCTTAGGCCGGTCTTGGCGCTGGTTAATTCCTGCTTTCCATCATTTCTGAAAATTGGTAATCCAGGTACAAGTGAACTCTTAAAATAAGGACCCTTGGAGGTTTACGCTCGAATCAACTTCAAATAATCTTTTCATCTCACGGAGAGTAATTTTTTCATCGCCGATCAATTCTCCAAACAACAACTCCGAGTCAGGATTGTGTCTCTCAAAATTTGCCGTTGCTTTTAGGTGATCGAGGTTAGCATAACAATATAGACAATGATGATTACAAGTATTGTATGCACCAATATCAATACTTGCGACGCAGCCACACACCTCTCGTTGGGTTTTATCTTTACCAATTGTTAGATGTTTCCCTGCAATTCTCTCTACTAGCTTATCATCAATGCACTTACCGTTCTCTATACCTAAATATTTTAGATTAACCTCTTCGGCACACGTTTCAAGAACCATATTATAATGATTAGTAATGCTAACAAGTGCCCTAGATATATCTAATACTTCAGCTTCAGACGATAGAACATGTGGACAACATTTCATATTTCTGAGTGTTTTCTTATAATTGTCAAGAAAACTTATTATGCATTTGTGAGTATAACCTGAAAGTTCTTTTGCCATCATGCCAAATAGTTTTAAATGGTTGTCGTAGGTATATTTATCAGTATAAAAAATTGGGTCATATCTCCATATAACTCGTTCAGGTCCGATGGTATCCGAGAGTATCTTAAATGTATCTAGTAACTCAGACTTTGAAGGCAAGTTACGCTCTATATCATTATCATATGCAGTTATAGTGTACTGAAAGTAGTAGTTATAGTCAGATAAGTATTTCAGTTTTGATAGAATCGGTTTAGGATTCTTACTCCAAAAAACTATACAGTCCACAAGATTAGACGATAGTTGAATTTTAGAGACCTGTTTCCTGTTCATTGGGTTAGCAACATATAGATACCCTGCATTGATTCTGTTAATGAACCAATCAGAATAAAAAGCTGGAATATCTGTTCTTCTACTTGCAGATATTATCAAGGTAGTTCTCCTAACGGTTTAACTTAAAAAGCTGATATCTAATGTGATCTGTTTTTAAAATAGGCCATTTATTCCGAAGGTTGTCCTCACAATCATCTTCACAATACTCATCATTTTCTAACATATTTGGACACTTGTTCTTCAGGTCTATCATAAAATCTAAAACTGTCTGGGGGTAAACAAACTCATAGAAGTGCGTTCTTAACCCGACTGGATTTCTGTAGTAGGTGTATTCGTCCTTAGGGCTCCCACAAGTGTAATTATGCTCGTTTTTCATTAAATTCAAAAGTGAGGTCATACGTTGAGTATCAATTATAGTGTGTTGTTTACGTATGGAAGAAATAATTACGAGCTCGTTTTCGTCGAACGTACTTCTTCTGAATAAACGTAAAAGTCTTGTAAAATCAGCATCTGAAAATTCTCCAATTGATTTTGGAAATATGATAACGTCCAGATGCTCATCTATATCTTCCAGTCGATTAAAATCAAGTATGTTTTGTATCGTGATATCATAGTCATCATTATTAAAGCTGTTTCTATACCCCCAGTCCACGATATCAATGCCAGAATAACAGACACTATCAGCAGCAGTTCTGTCATTGTCTCTCAAAGCTAGCTCTAGACCATAATAATCCAAACCACACCCACAACCTATTGAAATGACATTGAACAAATTTGCAAATTTTGGTATTTCCAATAACTCTTTGTAGATATCATAATATTCGACAAGGTACGCTGGGAAATATCTTAAAATGTAAAATGCTTGAATGAACGGATCAGTGTAGTCAGGAATTGCCATTTCATTAAACCTGAAATCTTTTGCATCACACAACCTCCCACGCTCTTCGAGCATCGCTGTAAAGTCACCGAAAGCAGACCCTACCACTTCATTAATAATATGTCGCATATCATGTCCTTTATTCATTTTGTAATTAACGGGGTGCCCCCATGACCCGCCCGCCCAGGTTTTCGGGCGGTCGGCGTCCATGGGGCTGGTTGGAGACTCTCAGTTTTCTGTATAGAACTTGCTTGTACTCTGAGTTTTCTTCCCCTTGAATAGCGTTACTGCGACGTCTTCAAGAACCTGTTCCTTCTTCCAGTAGAAAAACTCAATCCAGTATGTTCTCTTACCGCCAGGGGCTGATGCATCTGCTCTGAATTCACAGACCAATCCGTTGTCACCAGGCCAGCACGACGGCTTTTGCGTATCTTTGCTTCTACTTGGGCTTCTTTTTAAATCAAATACTGAAATCGCTTTTTCTACCTCTTGCCACGGTTGGCCGATACGCACCACTGTCAAAACCTTCGCTCTTATCTTCCATAGGTCGATAGGTGAGTTTGCTGGGAGTTTGAGATGCTGCCGTATCTGGTCTTCTGGACTCACCTGTTTCTCTGCACTAGAGATCGTGGGGAAAGCAACTAACAGAGCAAGCACAAGTAAGGTTTTAATCGTTTTCAACTCTCTCATCCAACTAGTTATTGACGAGTTTCAGTATATAAGTAATTTATTACCGGTATAGGTAACTTATTACCTATACCGGTAATTTTTACCGTTCAGGGATAAGCTTCACAGGGAAGAGCAGGGTACAAGTGCAGGGTACAAGACTTGCATCAATGCATTTCCTGACAACTCGCCCAGCAACTTTTCACCCTGTCCGCAAGAACTGGGTGTCCGACTTCGCCCCATATTTAACCTCTCCCGCTCCAATGAAACAGCCACCACCGACCGCGCGCAAGATATCCGTTTACGAATCCTCATCTTTGTAGAACACTCCCGCACATTAGACAATACTTTTCTGCACCTCCGCATAACGTAGCACACGAAAATATCTAGCTTTTTTGCTAGTATTATCTTTAGTATGGCAAAATCAAAAGACAATTACTCCTTATCTACGGCACCATATTTTTCATTCCATCACAGGAGGGGATAACGATCTAACTGGAATGAACGGAGGGGAGCAAGGGACAAACGGGGTTGACGGGCAGGAAAAAAGCGGGCGAAAAGCCCTCCTGAAAAGACTTAATGCGGAACGACCACTTCAGTTCCCTGCCTCTTGCCGTACAGCAGATAGAGCGGCACCAGGCAGCCGAGATTCAGCACACCGAGCGCCAGGTAGACGGCGGAGTAGCCGAACGCCTGGATTCCCCCCCCCAGCAGATATGCCCCCAGGCCGACCCCCCCATCAAGAAAGGTGAAGAAGGTAGCGGTTACCGCGCTGCTCCGATACACCGGTGAAAGCTGAATCGCCAGCGTCTGGGTGCTTGGCACTGCCATGCCGTAGCCTATGCCGACCAGGGCGGCCGAGATCAGCATGCTCGCGGTCGTGTGCATTCCACCCAACAGCAGAAGGCCCGCCGCCAGCGTGACGACGGACGCGCCGATCACCACAGGGGCCCCGAGCCGGTCGTACATCCTGCCGGTCATGAGCCGGGAGACGACGGAGGCGCTCGCCATGACCACGAAGAAATTCTTTGCCACGAACGTCAGGTGCAGTTCCGTGGCGTACACGGCCACGAAGGTCAGCACCCCGCCATACACGGCCGCGATGACGAGGGCGATCAGCGAAATCGGGATGGCCTTGACCTCGAACAGGTCATCGAAAGAGAATCGCGGCCGGACCGGCTCCTTTTCCTCCTGCACCGGGATGGCGGCAACGATCAGGAGTCCCAGCAGCGTCGTGAGGGTGGAGAAGATGAATACCGACCGGTAGCCAAAGGCGTGGACGAGGCTCAACCCGATGTAGGGGCCGATGGCACCGCCAGCCAGCACCATGGTCGTCATGCAGGCCAGCCCCTCCCCCTTTCTCGCCATCGGGAGCTGACGGCTGCCAAGCGCCATGATCGAGGTGTTTGCCAGGGCAAAACCAATCCCGCTCAGGAACCTTACCAGCATGATGCTTATGGCCGAGCCGGCCGGGAGATAGAGCAGATTGGCCAGGGTGAACAGGAGAGCGCTTGTGAGCAGCACCCTGCGGACACCGAACCTCGCCTCCAGACGTGATGTGTGCACGCGAAACAGCACTGACGCCGCCAAAAAAACCGCATTGATCGCCCCGGCGGCCTGCATCGAGCTGTGCAGCTCCGACAGCATGTAGGCCGGCAGGACCGGCATGTAGAGCGAAAAGGGAAGGAAGAGAAACAGCATCCCGAGCAGGGTCAGTATGAAAGATCTGGTCCAGAGCGGTTCACTGCCGGCATGCTTCACTGACACGCCTCGCGCATTATCGTCATAGTGCCCCTGTTACAGCAGATGCCGCACGGCCCGCGCCAACCCTTCGAGGGTGAGGGGAAACATGGGGAAGAGCCCGCCGACTGTCGACACGGTCTCGTAGTGGGTCCAACTGTTCTCCGGCAGCGGGTTCATCCAGGCCCGCTGCGGGAAGGCCTCGGCGATCTGCCGCATCCAGTCGATCCCCTTGGTGGCGTTCCCATGGAAATGCTCCAGCGAACCGGAGTGGTAAAACAGTTCATAGGGCGCCATGGCGGCATCGCCGACCACGATGATCCGGTAGTTCTTGCCGTACTCGCGCAAGACCTCGGCCGTGGGAACAAACTCGTCGGTTTCCAGGTCGGTATAGAGTTTTTCATACACGCAGTTGTGAAAGTAGAAGGCGCGGAAGTCTTTGAAGTGGTTAAGCTTGTTGGCTGCGGAAAAGAGCCGTTCCGAGAGGGTCCGGTACGGCTCCATGGAGCCGCCCGAGTCCATCACCAGCAGCAGACGCACGTTGTTCTCCCGCTCCCGGCCAAAGACCAGGTCGATCTCCCCGGCGTTCTTGCAGGTCTTGTCGATGGTGGCATCCAGGTTCAACGTCTCCTCGTCCCCGGAATCCCGCAGGTCGCGCAGGCGCTTCAAGGCCACGCTGATCTGGCGCACGTCGAGCGTCAGGTCGCTGCGCAGGTTGCGGTAGCGGCGGGCAAAAGCCTGCAAAGCGGCACGGCCACTGCTTCGCTCGGAGGCAAAGGATATCCCGGTCGGGTGGCTGCCGTTGGCGCCAAAGGGGCTTGATCCACCGGTGCCGATCCACTTCCGGCCCCCGTGATGGGCTTCATCCTGCTCCTGCAGCCTTTTCTCCAGTTCTTTCAGGAGCTCGTCCAGACTGAGCGCCTTCATCTTTTCGAGCTCTTCCGCGGAGAGCCGAAGCGGTGCCAGTTGTCCCTGGAGCCACTCCAGAATCTTCTCCTTGGTCGCCAGGTTCTCGGGGAGCGGCGCATCCTTGAAACAGTAGGCAAATGCCTGGTCAAAGGCGTCGTAGTAGGTCACGTCCTTCACGAGCACGCTTCGGGAGAGGTAGTAGAAGTCGTCGAGGCTCTCGTTGTGGAGCCCCTTGGAAAGGCCCTCCAGGAGGGTAAGCCACTCGGTCAGGCTGACCGGCACCTTTAGTGCTCGCAGGGAATGGAAGAGTGCCAGAAACATCAGCGGAAGAACCTGTGACCGGCCGTCCGCACGTCTGCCGGGCGGTTGGCGTGACGGGTCAAGGTATCCACGTCCTCCTCCATCTTGACGAGGGCGCCCAGAAACGGGACCGACTTGAACGAAGGGATCTCCTCCTCCGGGAGCCGCGCCCCGCTGGCCAGGAGCGCCCGTATCCAGTCCAGGAGCTCGGAAGTAGAGGGGCGCTTTCTGAGCCCCGGCACCTCGCGCAGGCCGTAGAAGATCTTGCAGGCGCTCGCTAGCAGCTCCCCGGAGAGGCCGGGGAAGTGGACATCGATGATGGCCCGCATCTGCTCCTCGTCAGGGAAATCGATATAGTGAAACACGCAGCGACGGAGGAAGGCGTCGGGCAGTTCCTTCTCCGAGTTCGACGTGACGATCACCACCGGCCGATGGTTGGCCTTCACCCACTCGTCGGTCTCCAGGACGTGAAAACGCATCTCGTCCAGTTCTAAGAGCAGGTCGTTGGGGAACTCGATGTCCCCCTTGTCCACCTCGTCGATGAGGAGCACCACCCGGTTGGAACTCGCAAAGGCCCGTCCCAAGGGGCCGTGCTTGATATAATGGCGGATGTCGCGCACGTCGCCGTCACCGAATCGGGCATCGTTCAGGCGCTGGACCGTGTCATAGGTGTAGAGGCCATCGCGCGCCTTGGTCGTGGACTTCACGTTCCAGAGGATGAGCTCCATCCCCAGGGACTTGGCAATATGGTGGGCGAGGAGCGTTTTCCCGGTCCCCGGCTCGCCCTTGAGCAGGAGCGGCCGCTCCAGGGCAATGGCCACGTTGACGACATCCTGAAGCGCCCGGGAGGCGACATACCCCTCGGTGCCGCTGAATTGGTGAAACTCTTGATTGTACATGTCAAATCTCCTTGGTTACGGTATGTGTTGAGCGCCTATTCTCCGGTCTCGCACGGTTGCTCCTTCACAGCCATGGACGCATATTCCTTGCTCTCGCCCCGCAGGCGCGACCTGCTCACCAGGGCGATCCCTATCAGCACCAGGACAGCGCCGATACCGAAAAAGAGATCGATCGTTTCGTGCAGCAGCAGGACCCCGAACGAAACCCCGAACAGGGGGGACAAAAACAGAAATACTGACAGCTGCGATGCGTTATAGCGTCGCAGCAGAGAAAACCAGGCCAAAAATGCCGCGAAGGTCACCACAACCCCTTGGAACAGCAGGCTTGTCCAGGCAATGCCGGTCATGGTAAATCGGTCTGCCTGCCCCGAAACGACGGCATAGCAGAGGCAGATGATAAAAGCAGCAACAAGCTGGTAGAGAAGTGTCTTGGTCGAAGGTGCCTCGGCCAAACGCGAACAGCGTATGAGCACCGTTGTGGCGGCCCACAGGATGCCGGCAAAAACACCCAGGGTATCACCCCAAAGTATACGCGGACTGATGCCGGTCAGGAATGAACCACCCGTGAATGCCAGCGTAACACCGCAAAAAGCGATTGCGATGCCTATCCATTGATGACGGCGAAGACGCTCGGAAGGCTTGAACCAGTGAAGCGTCAGCGCCGTAAATATTGGCGCTGTGTACAGGAATACGGACATATGCGAGGCTGTCGTGTAACGGAGTCCCTCTGCCACGCAGACGAACTCCAATGAAAAAGCGAGCCCCGCGATGATCCCGGGGAGCAGGGTCCCATCCCGCAGGTTAAATACTCCCTTACCGCACATGATGACAATGCAGACCAGGAATGAGCTGATCCCGAAACGCAAGGCTATCTGCAGGATCGGAGCAATGTCGGGCGCGGCGGCCTTGATCGCCACCTGATGCAGCCCCAACACCATGCACAGGAAAATCATGCAGGCGACCCCGAATCCATCCAGGTGTTTCCGTTCAACACTCACGGTCTGCCTCCTCCGGTCTCTTGCGACCAGGATCAGGTTGCGGGGCACGTTCATGACTGAAAACCTGTTGTCAGCCATGCAGTTGCGCAATATTAGCCATCACTAACGGTAAAGATTCAATAGATGAAAGGGGCCTTCCCGGATAGGAAAGCCCCTTTGATGCAAAGTTGCAGGCTTGGAGAGCGGTTGGTTAACGCCGGCCTACAAGGAGTGTGCAAGCTGGGTGATCTCCTCCTCCTTCGGCGACTCCTTCTTGCCGTTTCTCAGCCGGAAATAGTCTTCCGGCGTATTGATATTAACGAACGAACTGAACTCGGGATCAAAGGGGGCTATCTCTTCTGGCAGGAGTTCCCTCACGCAAACCCGCGACATGAGAGCTACCACCCGCCTGTTTGTCCCGCTTTGCAGCAGTTCCTCTAACGCCGGCAGACACGCCTTCCGGTAGAGGGCATGCAGCGGCTCGAACCCCTTGTCGGTTGAGGGGATGATAAGGTCTGCCCCGGTGACGAGGGATACCTGGTACCGGATCAGTTCCGCATTCAGATGCGGCATATCGCAGGCCACGGCAAAGATTGCCGGGTCCTTGCTGTGGATCAGCCCCGAGTGTATCCCCGCCAGCACCCCTTTGCCCGGGCAGAGATCCGGCACTTTCCGACAGGGGAGGAACGCGTACTGTTCCGGCGAGTTGGTGACGACAATCACCTCATCGAACAGCTTCGCCAGGGTCCGGTATATCCCCTCGATAAACCGGACACCTTTCTGGGGAAGGAGCGCCTTGTTGCTACCCATCCGGCTGGAAGCCCCGCCGGCAAGGATGACGCCGGTCACCCCCTTGACCTTCCTACGGAGATGCAATCTGCAATCGCTCGGGATGGGCATAAATATCGAACCTCCCTGCCCTGACATAACCGATCAGGGTGATGCCGGCAGCATCTGCTATTTTAATCGCCATACTGGTCGGAGAGGTGCGGGAAGCGATCAGCGTAATCCCGAGCAGGGCCGCCTTGGCCACCATCTCCGAGGAAACCCTCCCCGACGTGACCAGCATCATGCCGGCCAGGTCGATCCCCTTCAGAAGCGCCTCCCCGGCTATCCGGTCAATGGTGTTGTGACGCCCGAGATCCTCGGCGTAGAGACAGAGGCTGTCAATGCCCACGGCTGCTGAATGCATGCCGCCATGGCTGCTGTACCTCTGCGCTGACTTGGCCATTTCGTCCATCAGGTCAAACAGTGCATCCGGCGAAAACGTTCTGCCCTGGTCAACAGTCCCCCCTTGGAGTGCCTTGGGGATGGTGAAGGTAATCCCGGTGCCGCAGCCGGAGGTGAGCACCGGTTTCAGCTTCTCCGGCAGCTCCCCCTTGATCTCGACCTTGGCAACGCCGAAGTCGGTGCAGACGGAAAGGAGCTTGAAATCCTCCACCCGCTCCACGAACCCCTGGAGCAGGAGGAACCCGGCGACCAGGAAACGGAGATCGTGGGGAGAGGCGATCAGGGTGGCGATCTCCCGGCCGTTCACATTCAGGGGCAGCGGAAACTCTTCCACCACCTCCCTCTCCCGTGGTGTCAGCTGGCCTGAGCCGTTACTGTCTTTGCTGTAGCTGTAGATGCTGATCATGCCTCATACCTCTGAGCCCTGCAAACTCGTTCAGCCCTAATGTACATCCGCCTTCGCGATGCCGAGCCCCGTGTTCTGGCGAATGAAGAGCTCGTCGAACATCTCCTCGTTTCGCCGGCTGCCGAAGACAAGGGTAACGATAAACGTGATCATGAAACCGAACGGCACCGAGACGATCGCCGGGTTCTTGAGCGGGAACAACGGTGCATCGAGGCCAACCAGGGAGGTGCCATTCCTGTTCCTGGCATAATCGGTACGCGCCTTAACCAGGGTCTGCAACTCCGTTTCCGACAGCAGCAGACCTGCGGTCTGCTTTTGTTCCAATCTTACAATGGTTTTTTGCGCATCGGCAGCGATTTTTTTCGGGTAGGTCATATTGGGAGAAACCATCACCAGACCGATAGTGACAGCCGCACCAACCATCAATCCGCTTACGATGCCGGCGGTATTCAGCCTCTTCCAGAACAGGGCAAGCAGGATCACCGGAAAGTTGCTGGAAGCTGCCACGGCAAAGGCGAGCGAGGCCAGGACGACGACATTCTGCTTTTCACAAGCGATCGCCAGCAGGATCGAGATCGCCCCCACCCCCGCCGAAGCCATTTTGGCAACCTTTACCTGGGTCTTCTGGTCGGCATTGCCGTCCTTGATGATGTTGACGTACAGGTCATGGGCGATGGCCGCTGAAGATGCCAGGACCAGCCCGGACACGACCGCAATGATGGTGGCAAAGGCCACGGCACAGAGAAAGGCCAGCAGGAGGTCGCCGCCGATGGTCCCCGGACCGCCGCCGATCAACTGGGCCATCATCAGCGCCGCCATGTTCCCCCCCTTGTCAATGGCCATGATATGCTGCGGCGTCACGTAGACGGCCGCGCCGAGCCCCAGGAACGTCACCATCAACTGGAAAATGGCGATCAGACTCATGGCAACGACAACGCT
>JAJZTK010000199.1 GCA_021849045.1 Deltaproteobacteria bacterium
CGACGACCTGACCGCCTTCATCAAGAACGCCCGGAACAAAGGGTGCGTGCCGGAGGATTTCCCCCTCCCCTACGCCAACACCCCGAGCTTCAACGGCTCGCACATCCACGGCTACGACGCCATGCTCCTCTCCATCCTGCAGACCCTGACCAGCGGCAAGCAGGTGGAAGGGCGCTGCACCGGCAAGCTCAACCTGATCGCCGGCTTTGACTGCAACACCGGCAACTACCGGGAGTACAAGCGGATCCTGGAGGCGTTCGGCATCCCCTACACCTTCCTTGCCGACATCTCCGAGACCTTCGACTCGCCACTGGACGGCACCTATCGAGCCTACCCCGGCGGCACCAAGCTGGACGATGCTGCCGACTCAATCAACGGCAAGGCGACCATCACCCTGGGTCCCTACGCCACCACCAAGACCTTCGGCTGGATCAAGGACAACTACGCAGGCAAGCATCTGGCCCTGCCGACCCCGTTCGGCATCGAGAAGACCGACAATCTGCTGCTGAAGATCTCCGAACTGTTCGGCAAGCCGGTCCCGGCCGCCCTGAAGGCAGAGCGCGGCCGGGCGGTGGACGCCATCACCGATGCCCACCAGTACATCCACGGCAAGAAGTTCGCCCTGTTCGGCGACCCGGACTATCTGCTGGGCTACGTCTCCTTTCTCCTTGAGATGGGGGCTGTTCCCTATCACATCCTCTGCTCCAAGGGGACCAAAAAACTGGAAAAGGAGATCCAGGCGCTGCTCGACAGTTCCCCCTATGGTGCCAAGGGGAAGATCTACATCAACAAGGACCTCTGGCACCTGCGCAGCCTGATCATGACCGACCCGGTGGATGCCATGATCGGCGACACACACGGCAAGTTCGCCGCCCGCGACGCCAATATCCCGCTCTTTAGGTTCGGCTTCCCGGTCTTCGACCGGGTAAACCTGCACCGCCATCCGCTGATCGGCTACCAGGGAGTGATCAACATGGTCTCCGCCATCTGCAACAAGTTCATCGAGATCAGGGATGAGACCTGCGAGGATCGGCACTTCGAGATGATGCGGTAAGGATTCACTATTTGCATTTCTGCACAACAGGCGGCCCGTCGGTAATCCCCGGCGGGCCGCCATGCGCACCATCCCAGATGCCGCGCAATCACGCAAGTGACCTCAAGTTACGGCCAGAACCTTCTTCAACAAAGAGCCCCATCAGCAATTTTTTTACGGACTCCTTGACACCACACACCCAGCCTATACCATTAACAAAACTCAACACAGCAGCCAAACCCCGGGTGACCGGGGGACGGAAAGCCACGGGACTAAACCATCCAGCCCTCCACAGTCGGCCGGGTTGCCGGACACCTCCTCCGCTGGAGGCTGCCGAGCAGCCCGGCCTTTTCATTATGGAGTAAGGAGTACTCCGAGGTTACCCATGAAACACTCGCTCTGTCTGGCATCTGCCGCGCTCCTGTTCCTCACATCACCCTGTCTGGCGGGATTTTTCGATGATCTTTCCCGCGAGCTCCTCCCGTCACTCCAACCGCAGACAGCTCTCGATAACAGCACCATCGTCAAGGGGCTCAAGGAGGCCCTCGCCACCGGCACCGAGCGGGCCGTGACCGCAGTCGCCAAATCTGACGGCTACTTCGGCAACCAGCTCATCAAGATCCTCCTGCCGGATAAAGTCCAGCAGGCAGCGGATATTTTAGGGAGCATCGGCTACCAGCAACAGGTCGACGAGCTTGTCCTGAGCATGAACCGGGCAGCGGAGAAAGCGGCGCCCAGAGCGGCCAGCTTCTTCGGTGACGCAATCCGGCAGATGACGGTGGAAGATGCCAAAGGCATCCTGAGCGGAGGGGATACGGCAGCAACCAAATTCTTTGAGAAAAAGACCCGGTCGCAACTCTTCGACACCTTCAAACCGACCGTGGCCAAGAGCATGGACCAAGTGGGAACTGCCCGGGCCTACAAGGAGATGATCGGCAAGTACGAAGCCTTCCCGTTAGCATCCCTGGCAGGCACCCCCTCCCTGGACCTGGATACGTACGTAACCGACAAGGCCCTGGACGGCCTGTTCTTACAGGTGGGTGAGGAGGAGAAGAAGATCAGGACAAACCCTGCGGCCCGGACCACCGATCTCCTGCGCAAGGTGTTCGGTGGCAAGTGAAGATGGAGTCTGACGTGATACTCTCTTCAACAGCATCATTTCAGAGTCACGTATGACCTATTCCAGAGAGGGAGGAAACGTATGAATAACCTTGGACAGTATCAGCAGCTTGTTGCCAGTTACGCGACGGAATTCGGTACCAAGGTAATCGCCGTCATTCTATTCTGGGTAGTCGGCCGCTGGCTGATCGGCATGGTTGGTCGGATGCTGCACAGTGTGCTGGAAAAGCAGAAAGTCGATCCCACCCTGATGCGCTACATCGGCAATTTCGTCGCCGTGACGCTGAATATCATCCTCGTTGTTGCCATCCTGGGCTACTGCGGGATTCAGACGACTACCTTTGCCGCACTGGTTGCCGGTATCGGCATCGCCATCGGCGCCGCCTGGGGCGGGCTTCTTTCCAACCTGGCAGCGGGGATTTTTCTCGTGGTCCTGCACCCCTTCAAGGTGAACGATTTCGTGACAGTGGGCGGAGTAACCGGCACGGTCAAGGAGATCGGACTCTTTGTCACTACCATCAATACGCCGGACAATGTCATGACGCTGGTAGGCAACTCGAAAATTTTTGGTGACACCATCCAGAATTACGCCGCCAATGATTTCCGGCGGGTCGAGTTGAAGTGCCAGCTTGCCGGCAGTGCCGATCACGTTGCCGCCATGCAGCTCCTGCGTGAGAAACTGGCGACGCTGCCCAACGTGCTGAAGCAACCGGCAGTGGAGGTGGAGATTCTCGAATTCACCCTGGTTGGGCCGGTACTCGCCGTTCGCCCGTTCTGCCATAACGACCATTACTGGCAGGTCTATTTCGATGGCAACAGGACAATCCGCGAGGCTTTGGCGGCAGCCGGCTTCCCGGCGCCGATGCCTGCCCAGATGGTAGTTGTGCATAATCCGGTATAGGGTCCATGTTGAAATGATGTGTTGCGACAGGAGGGGCTGGCCGACAGAGAATCGCTGGTTCACCCCAAAGGTTTCTACTATCGGCGCAAAAGAGGGACACTCCCGGACAACCGGATGTGTCCCTCTTGTTGCAGTGCGGCGTGCTACCAGTTTTCGCCAAGCAGCTCGAAATGTGCCCGCGGGTGGACACAGGCAGGGCACTGCTCAGGCGCCCCTTTCCCGTCATGCAGGTAGCCGCAGTTGCGGCAGCGCCAGACCACTTCGGCATCACGCGTGAAAACCCGGTTGTTCTCGATGTTGCCGAGCAGGTCACGATACCGCTTTTCATGCTGCTTTTCTGCCACGGAAATGGCCTGCCAGACAGCGGCAATGGCCGGGAAGCCCTCTTCCCGGGCTACTGCGGCAAAGCCCGGATAGAGCACGGTGTGCTCCTCATGCTCGCCGGTGGCAGCCGCCAGCAGATTTTCCGCGGTCGTGCCGATTTTGCCTGCAGGAAAACAAGCGGTTATCTCCAGGTCTCCCCCCTCCAGGAACGAGAAGAACCGCTTGGCATGCTCCTTTTCCTGGCCGGCGGTCTCCTCGAAGATGTCGGCAATCTGCACATACCCCTCTTTTCGGGCAGCGGCGGCAAAATAGGTGTAGCGATTACGGGCCTGGCTCTCGCCGGCAAACGACTTCAAAAGATTCTTTTCGGTTTGGGTCCCTCTGATACTGCTCATTAAATGTCCTGATTAGCACTAATCTTCCGCCCGCTTGAAAAAAATCCCCTCCCCCCTGGCGGGGGAGGGTGATGGTGGGGGGGAAGTTGCCACGAAGTCCGCTGGTTGCAGCTTCACCCACCCCCCCGCCCCCCTCCCGTCAAGGGAGGGGGAGAGTGTGTTGCGGAAGATTGGTACTAATCAGGTTAAATGTTCTCCTTTTCGGTTCATCGGGATTCGCATGGGCCTCACTAAACAATGATGAACAAGGATATATAAGTATCAAGAAATTTCAACGGTACAGCAGGTGGTAAACAGTACCGGCCACAACACTGGCACAATCGGATAATTGCCCAAAAAGTCGGCACAAACCAGGGTAAATGCCCAGAATACCGGCGGCCTCTTCGAAAAAACCCTATAAATATATGAAGGTTATGCATTGGCACAAGCAATGCATTTCCAAACATCAATTACAAAAGCACGTTGGCAAAGGCGCCACCATTCCGAGAATGGTGGCGCCTTTTGTTTTCAACAGAACAACGGAAAGGTGGGAGATCATGGCCAGACCGGACTACTACGACGCACCCGAATGCGATACCCACCAGGAAAAGGGAGCGCCCAAGTTCTGCAAGAAATCGGAACCGGGCGAGGGAACCGAACGGAGCTGTGCCTACGACGGCGCCAGGGTCGTCCTGATGCCGATCACCGACGTGATCCACCTGGTGCACGGCCCGATCGCCTGCGCCGGAAACTCCTGGGACAACCGGGGGGCCCGCTCCAGCGGTTCCCAGCTCTACCGCCGTGGCTTCACCACCGAGATGATGGAGAACGACGTGGTGTTCGGCGGCGAGAAAAAGCTCTACAAGGCGATTCTTGAGCTGGCGGAACGGTATCGGGACCAGGCCAGGGCGATCTTCGTCTACGCCACCTGCGTCACCGCCATGACCGGCGACGACGTGGAGGCGGTCTGCGCGGCAGCTGCGAAAAAGGTCCCGATGCCGGTGATCCCGGTCAACACCCCCGGCTTCATCGGCGACAAGAACATTGGCAACCGGCTGGCCGGCGAGATCCTCTACAAGTACGTGATCGGTACGGCTGAGCCACCCGTGCTCGGCGAGTATCCCATCAACCTGATCGGCGAGTACAACATCGCCGGCGACCTCTGGGGGATGCTCCCGCTCTTCGACCGGCTGGGAATCCAGGTCCTCTCCTGCTTCAGCGGCGACGCCAGCTTCGAGGAGCTCCGCTACGCCCACCGGGCCAGGCTGAACGTCATCATCTGCTCCAAGTCCCTCACCAACCTTGCCAAGAAGATGCAGAAGAACTTCGGTATGCCGTACCTGGAGGAGTCGTTCTACGGGATGACCGACACGGCCAAGGCCCTCAGGGATATCGCCCGCGAACTGGACGACGCGGTTGGCGGCCTGGAAAAGCGGGTCATGCAGGACCGGGTGGAACGGCTCCTGGAACAGGAAGAGGTCAAGTGCCGGGAACGGATCGCCCCGTATCGGGCCAGGCTCGAAGGAAAGAGTTCGGTCCTCTTTACCGGGGGGGTCAAGACCTGGTCCATGGTAAACGCCCTCAGAGAGCTGGGGGTGGAGATCCTGGCCGCCGGCACCCAGAATTCGACCCTGGAAGACTTCTACCGGATGAAGGGGCTGATGCACAAGGACGCTAAAATTATCGAAGACACCTCCACAGCCGGACTGCTGGGGGTCATGCGGGAGAAGCTGCCCGACCTGATCGTGGCCGGCGGCAAGACCAAGTTCCTGGCCCTGAAGACCAAGACCCCGTTCCTGGACATCAACCATGGCCGCTCCCACCCCTATGCCGGGTACGAGGGGATGGTGACCTTTGCCCGGCAACTGGACCTGACCGTCAACAACCCGATCTGGCCGGTGCTGAACGCCAAGGCCCCGTGGGAGAAGACCGGCGAAAAACTGGCAACCGCCGTAGCTGCCGCTGCCGGTCATGGCGAGACATTCATGGCCGAGGACCTTTCCGCCTCACGGGTGAAGGTACCGACCAAGCAGGCAACCGTGAACCCGCAGAAGAACTCGCCGGCCCTCGGTGCCACCCTGGCGTATCTAGGGATCGACAACATGCTGGGGCTCCTGCACGGCGCCCAGGGTTGCTCGACCTTCATCCGGCTGCAGCTCTCCCGGCACTTCAAGGAGTCCATCGCCCTCAACTGTACGGCCATGAGCGAGGACACCGCCATCTTCGGGGGCTGGGAGAACCTGAAAAAGGGGATCAAGCGGGTCATCGACAAGTTCCACCCGGGCGTGGTGGGGGTGATGACCTCCGGCCTGACCGAGACCATGGGGGACGACGTCAGGAGCGCCATCGTCCACTTCAGGCAGGAAAACCCGGAATACGCCGATGTGCCGGTGGTCTGGGCCTCCACGCCCGACTACTGCGGCTCCCTGCAGGAAGGGTACGCCGCGGCGGTGGAGGCCA
>JAJZTK010000039.1 GCA_021849045.1 Deltaproteobacteria bacterium
GTGGGTTACCGGGGCCGAAGTACCCGCCGCGCCGTGCAAACTCGATTCGGGCAACCTCGCCCCCTCCCAGGTGTAAGTCTTCAAAGCGGAGAAGGAATTGCACAAGGGTTGCGTCCGGGGTCCGCATCTCCATATGGAGCGCGAAGTCTGTTCCCTTGGGGGACCGTGCCAGGGCCAGCGGCTTGATGAAAGAGGAGAAAAATACAGGGTCGGAATCTTCCGATTTTTTCCAGAAGACACCGGCGGCCATGATCGTGAAGAAGCCGAATACAAGCCCCTTGGCCGCGTCGATGGCGCTGTCTACAGATTTCTTGACAGCCCGCAGGCCGCGTTTTTTGGCAAGGTCGTTGTGGTCGGTATTATCGGCCATTGTCCGTCACCTCCCCGGAAAAATCAGGCAGGCAGACAATGCCGTTGACCATTTCCGCCGCGTCGGTTGCGGCCTTGCGGCCTACCGGGTCCGCATCCCCTGCAATGATAATGCTGGCGGTGGGGTATTTTTCGCGGATGCCTTTGGCGACGGGGGCGAGGTTTCCAGCTGAACCACAGACGCAGATGGGGTGCCCAGTGGCCTCGTGCAGGGTGGCCCCTGTAGCCCACCCCTCGCAGCAGATAACGGCATCGGTGATCTTGGGGCCGAAGCGGTGGGATGATCCGGCAACGGCTCCGCCCGACAGAAACCTTTTTCCACCATCCGGCGAAATGAATTGCAGGGTGGTGATTCTCCCCCCGATGTCCCGGTAATCTAGGACAAGGGAATCGCCCATTTGTCGCGCTCGGTGGACCTGTACCCCCTTGCGGATGGTGTAGGGGTGGGCGGGGTCTGCCGGTCGGGACCGTAACCAGAGGCGCGCCGCTTTTTTCAATGCCTCTGCCTGCCACCGCAGGCGTTCGGCGTCCGCCCTTGCCCGCGCCGCTGCCTGCTTGCGGGCGAATTCCGCCTTTTCCGCTGCCGTAAAGGTCCGGGTGATGGAGGTACACCAATTGCGGGACTGTTGTAACTTATGGCTGCCGACAGTGCCGCCGGTGGTGCCGTCGGGGTTGTGGATGGCGACATACCAGCCGTTGCGGTCGCCGCGCTTATCGTTCAGCCGGTCGTGGTAGCGGTGGACAAGGCTGTCAACCAAGAGGGAATCAGGCGGGGATATACCGATCGCCTCACAAACGGCGCTGATGGAGGCGAGTGGGTCGTCAATCATGGCCGGGTCCCCTCAATTACGGCGAGGATGTCCGCGCCGCGCCAGCAGGTGGTACCAGGGCCTAACTTTACCGGGGCGGGGTATCTGCCGGACTTTACGCCATTCCACCAAGCGGATCGACTGACCGGAATGAATTGCAGAACCTGAGCTATACGGTACAGAGCTTGCGGGTTGATGGTGGCGGGTTGTGGTGGGGTGGGTGACGGCAGGTGCGGTAGGGTAGATGCTTTCTGTTTCCGTTTTTGCATTGCAAAAAACCTCCCTGTATCGATAAATACTGATAGGGACGGTCTTACTTTAGTTCTGCATACGGAATGTCAACGGAAAGATGGCGGAAACTTTTTCAACTCAGAAAAACGTAAAAAACCGGCATGTTAGCCGGTTCTCTTGGGTGTTCTTTGATTCGATTTTCCGTGTAGATTCCGTCAGCTTGTTACCAGCTTTTTCCCTCGTTTCTGATAGGCGGAATCTCCACAAGGTGGTTTCGGCTGCAATATTCGGCCAATGGTGGAAAAATAACAGCCTCTTGCCCGAAGCTCTTTCGCTATCTGTTCATCTGGTGCGCCTTCTTCCTTCCGCCACTCGGCATAGTCTGCCGGTTTTTCTTTGGGCGATGTTGCGGGGGATGACACTGCTACTGTATTCTCAGCCGCAATGATTTCAGCGTACCGGTCGGCTTCTTTTTCAGGGATGGTATAGGGGGCTTCCGATTGAGCGTGCTTGCTGCGTAAGATCAAAAGCGGCTTTCCGCAGCCCCACAGCTTACATCTCTTGACCTCCCATAGCGCCTTGTTTTCCGTCAAGTCAAACCTTCCGCAAAACTCCGCCAGTGTCAGCGTTCCGTATACGGGTTGCTCTCCAGGTGGGGTTTTAGATTTCAGCTCAAGATACCATTCGGGCTCAGGTACACAATCCATAATCCGCTCCCTCTGTGCGGTTGCCCTCAATGAATCCCAGGGAAGGCCGGGAGGGTTCCGGCCTTGTCGCGTGGCCGCGCTATCCCTGGAAACGTGAAACCTATGCAAACCTATGCATTTTCCTTACTGATACGGTCATCGGGGGAATCCGCCCCCTTTATGGCTTGTCGGTGTCTTATTCTTGCGGCTGTAGCGCAATCCTCCACAGTTTCAAGCGCTATCATTTGATGTTTACGGTCAAACTTCCCTATTGTGCGAAACGCAAACAGTAAACGATGCTCGTCATGTGTCATAAAACTACCCCCCTCCAGCCAAGCCTTGCCGTCTCTATACAGATTTCCTCCCGGCTAAGCCGTTCTCTTCGCTCCCGCTTTTCCTTTATCTGCCGTCGGGCCGATCTCTCCAACATACCGGACGCGGCTTCACGTATCGCGTCACTGGCTTGGCGATACGCTTCAAGAAACTGCTTTTCGTCATCAGTCAGCCTTTTCATGCTCTTACCCCTCCTTTTACGACGTCTGCCGCATCGGTATTACCTTTGCTCCGCTCTTCAGCCCCTCAAGGTAGTCGCTCCAGTGCTGCATCATCTTCCGACGGTCGGCAAGGTGGGAAGTCCGGTTGTAGGCTCTACCGAGTGGGTCCTTAACGGCGTGGGCGAGCTGGTGTTCTATGATGTCGGGCCGGAATCCTAGGACCTCATCAAGGATCGTGCGGGCCATTGCCCTGAATCCATGGCCGGTGATCTCGCTTTTCTCGAAGCCAAGGCGGCGCAATCCGGCATTGACGGCGTTCTCACTCATACAGCGCAGCGGCGAGCGGTGGCAGGGGAACACATACATACTGTGTCCGGTGAGGGGGTGCAGGGTTTTCAGTATATCCACGGCCTGACGGGGGAGGGGGACAAGGTGCGGTTGCTTCATCTTCATCTTGTCGGCGGGGATGCTCCATTCAGCCGCTTCAAGGTCGATCTCTGACCATTTGGCGTGCCGGAGCTCCCCAGGCCTGACAAACAGAATCGGGGCAAGCTGCATGGCGCATTTGACCACGAAAGAGCCTTGAAAGGTATCTATTGACCGCAGAATGGGTGCAACGTCTTTCGGGTCGGTCGGTGCGGAAAAGTGGTTATTCTTGACGGGCGGCAAAGCGCCTTTGAGGTCTGCGACGGGGTCGCGGTCGGCGCGTCCAGTGGCGACGGCATAGCGGAAAACCTGCCCACATGCGATTTTCAGACGGTGCGCCGTCTCCAGGGTCCGCGCCTCGACGCGCCGCAGGACCGCCAGCAGTTCAGGTGCCTTAATCTCTGCAATAGGCCGGTTGCCGATGAACGGGAAAATATCCAGCTCCAACCGATGCAACAACCTTTCGGCGTGGTTTGCCGACCATTGACCCTTGAATTTCTGGTGCCACTCAAGGGTGACAGCCTCGAAAGTGCTTGCATCGGCTTCCACCTTTGCGGCCTTCTGTGCTTTGCGTACTTCAAAGGGGTTGAAGCCGTTGGCTATCTGTTTCCGGGCCGCGTCCCGCTTCTCCCGTGCGTCGGCAAGGGAGATTTCCGGGTAGGTGCCGAAGGATAGGAGATTGTCCTTGCCTCCTACCTTGCTTCTGAAGTGCCAGTATTTGCCCCCCGTAGGCAAAACCAGAAGGTAAAGCCCTTTGCCGTCGGATAGCTTGTACTGCTTGTCAGCCGGTTTCGCAGCCTTGACCGCCTTGTCTGTCAGCAGCATATACCCCCCTTTGACTGCCGGTGTGGGGGTAGAAATTCGGTGGTGGATATTTTTACCCACCTATCTACCCCCTTGAAAGGTGGATAGAAGCATATCTCTTTGGACGGCATTAGACAAGTGTCAAAAGAAAAAGCCCCGATTTCTCAGGGCTTCTTGGGCTGCTTTGGATGTCTTTGGATGTTTACGTGGTGCCCGGAGCCGGGCTCGAACCGGCACAGCCTTGCGACCGAGGGATTTTAAGTCCCTTGCGTCTACCAATTCCGCCATCCGGGCCTGGCTGTTGCTGGCAGGATAGATCAGGCCTCGCCGTTGACCCGCTCCCTGAGCTCCTTGCCGGTCTTGAAAAATGGTGTCTTCTTGGCGGTGATTCTGACAACCTCTCCGCTCTTCGGATTCCTGGCTTCACGGGCGTCACGCTCCCGAATCGTGAAGCTGCCGAATCCGCGGATCTCCACCTTTTCTCCCCGCTTCAGCGCATCGGTCATGGAGTCAAATATCAGGTTGACCACCAGTTCCGAATCCTTGCGGGACAGGAGCCCGTTAACATCCATAAGTTTTTGGACCAGTTCGCTCTTCGTCATTGCATACCCCTCTTCAGCAAATAAATCATAGCTGGCAGTCTGTCGCTTCCGCTCTCTCTACTCAGACGAGCCGTTCTTTTTCAGCCCACCCTTGAGCAGGTCTCCCAGGCTGGAGAATGATTCCGACTGGTTCCCCATGTAGCCGGCCATTTCTTCCTTCTCCAGGGCGGTCTGCAGAGATTTGATGGAAAGACCGATCTTCCGGTCCATGGTGTCTACGCTCAGGACCACTGCTTCCATTTCGTCACCGACATTGGCAAAGCCTTTGGCTGACGGTACTTTCTCCTGGGAAAGCTCGGAAACGTGCACCAGACCTTCGATCCCTTCCTCAATTTCAAGGAATACACCGAAATCGGTAACCGAGGATACCTTGCCACGCACCCGGGTGCCCGGCCGGTACTTTTCCGTTACCAGTGACCAGGGATCGGGCAGCAGCTGCTTGATACCAAGGGACAGACGTTCGTTTTCCGGGTCGACATTGAGTACTACCGCCTGGATCGTCTGAGCCTTGCTGAATACTTCGCCGGGATGCTTGATCCGCTTGGTCCAGGAGATGTCGGATACATGGACCAGGCCGTCAATCCCGTCCTCGACACCGATAAAGACGCCGAAGTCGGTGATGTTCTTGATCTGGCCTTCGAGTTTGGTGCCAACCGGGTATCTTTCGATCAATACGGTCCACGGGTTCACCGTGGTCTGCTTGAGGCCGAGGGAGATACGGCGATTGCCGAGGTCGACACCGAGGATTACCGTGTCTACGCTTTCACCCACCTTGAGTATTTCGGACGGATGACGGACGCGACGGGTCCAGGACAGCTCGGAGACATGAATGAGACCCTCGATCCCATCCTCCAGCGCAACGAATGCGCCGTAGTCCACCAGGCTTACGACCTTTCCTGATACCCGGTCGCCGATGGTATACTTCCCTTCCACATTCAACCAGGGGTCCGGAAGGATCTGCTTCATCCCCAGTGAGATCTTTCCCTTGGTGCTGTCGTATTTGAGGACCTTGACCGTTACCGTGTCGCCAACCTTGACCACTTCGGACGGATGGCTCGGCTTGCCCCAGGACATATCGCTGATGTGCAGGAGGCCGTCCAGACCGCCCACATCGACGAATGCACCGTAATCGGTGATGTTCTTGACCACGCCTTCAAGTACCTGCCCCTCGGACAGGGAGGACAGGGTCTGCTGCTTGACCTGCTCGCGTTCCTCCTCCATCAGTGCCCGGCGGGAGAGGACCACGTTGCCGCGCTTGCGGTTGACCTTGAGAATGCGGAACTTGTCGACTATGCCGAGGTAGCGGTCCAGATTTCCGGCAGGGCGGACATCGACCTGAGACGCGGGCAAAAAGGCCGGCATGCCGATATCTACCGTGAAGCCGCCTTTCACCTTGGCGGAGATGGTGCCTTCAATGATCCCGCCTTCACCGCCGGCAGTGGCGATATTCTCCCAGCCGACCCGTTCTTCGGCCTTCCGCTTGGATAGGACCACGTAGCCCTTTTCGTTTTCGCCGCGCAGAACCACAACCCGCACCTGGTCGCCGGGCTGGACGGTCACTTCGCCGTCTTCGTTGGTGAACTCCGAGGTGTAGACGCATCCTTCCGACTTGTACCCCACATCAACCAGGACGATGTCCGGATTTACCTGGACAACGGTGCCGGTTACAACCTCGCCGACCTGGATCTCCTTGAGGCTCTCATGGAACAGCTCCTCAAACTCCCCCGATCCGGCCTCATGATCCTCGTCAATATCGGTAAAACGCTTTATCAGCGTGGTGTTGCCCTTCGACTGCCTTTTCTCCTCACTCATCAAACCAGTACCCCCTCAACGCTTGTCTTTAGAATTTTGCAAACCTAGCAATATTTCCCGAAAAATTCAACTGCTTTTGTCTTGGTCTATCCGGCTGATCCGTTCCATTACCTCGTCAATGAGCCACTTCGGCGTGGAGGCCCCGGCAGTCACCCCGGCCCGATGCACACCTTCGAACCAGGCGGGATCAAGCTGCTGGGCTGTTTCGATATGGTAGGTGCGGGGCTGGAGCTCGGCGCAGACCTCGGCCAACCGTTTGGTGTTGGCGCTATTGTAGCCACCGATGACGATCATGCAGTCCACGGCGCGGGCCAGTTCCTTGGCCGCTTCCTGCCGTACGGCGGTGGCATCGCAGATCGTGTTGAAGACCCGGATTTCGCCTCCTTTTGCCAGGCACTCCATGGTGACCAGTTTCAGGTTTTCGAACGACTGGGTCGTCTGGGCCACGATGCCGACCTTGGCCATCCTGGGGAGTTTGAGCGCTTCCTCGCCGGAACCGACCACATAGACCTTTCCCTTGGCGTAGGAGACGATCCCCTGCACCTCGGGATGGTCGGCATCGCCGACGACTACCACATCGTAGCCGGCCTCGGAGAGGCTGCTCACATGTTCCTGGGCCTTCTTGACAAAGGGGCAGGTGGCGTCGACGATCTCCAGGTCCTTGCGGACCGCCTCGGACAGCTCTTCGAAGGTCACGCCGTGGGAGCGGATGATGATGGTCCCTTTTTCCAGGTCGCTCAGCTCTTTCAGGACGCGCACACCCTTCTCTTCCAGGTTTTGCACCACCTGCGGCGAATGGATGATGGGGCCGAGGGTGTAGGTGGTCCCTCCCTTGTCGGCAGCCTCGAAGGCCATTTTGGTGGCCCGTTTGACTCCGAAGCAGAAACCGGCCTGTTTGGCGAGCAATACTTCCATGAAAACTCCTTGTTAGCGGGTGCGCCGCTCCGTTATGACCCGCTCCATCCGTTCGACCACCTCTTCGATGGACAGTGCGGACGAATCGATCTCAACGGCATCGTCCGCCTTTCTGAGCGGGGCGATGGGCCGCCGCCGGTCCGCTTCATCGCGCTGGCGTACTTCGGCAATGGTCTGTTCAAGGGAGACCTGCTCCCCTTTGGCGGTGAGCTCCAGGTACCGGCGCCGGCCGCGCTCCTCTGCGGAGGCGGTGAGGTAGAACTTCACCTGGGCATCGGGAAAGACCACGGTGCCGATATCGCGCCCCTCAAGGACTACCCGGCCGGTGCGGCCCATCTGCCGCTGCAGTTCCAGCAGGCAGTTCCTGACGACACCGACCGCGGAGATCCGCGAGGTCAGGAGGCTGATGTCCGGGGTTCTGATGGCCGTCGTCACGTCCTCGCCGTTTGCCACCACGCGGCAGTGGTCGTTTTCTGCAACCAGGTCGAGGGACAGGTTGTTGCACAGGTTTGCCAGACCCTCCTGGTCAGCGGGGTCGATGCTGGCTCGCCTCGCCATGAGGGCCACGGCACGGAACATGGCGCCGGTGTCGATATGGAGAAAGCCGAGCCGCTTGGCCAGAAGCCGGGTGATGGTGCTCTTGCCCGCCCCCGAAGGTCCGTCGATGGCGATGATGAAACCGTTCACCGTACTGCCACCTGTTCGAGCAGCCTCATGAACGTCGGGAAGGAGGTGGCGATGCAGACGGTGTCGTTCACCGTGGTGGCGCCGGTAGCGGCCAGTCCGGCGATCAGCATGGCCATGGCGATCCGGTGATCGCCGTGGCTGTCCGCCACACAACCGGCCAGAGTCTCCTTGCCGTCGACCACCATGCCGTCTTCGGTTTCTTCCACCGAGGCACCGGCGAGACGGAGCGACTGCGCCATGGCCGCAATCCGGTCGGTCTCCTTGACCCTGAGTTCCCCGGCATCGCGGATCACGGTACGCCCCTCGGCCAGCGCCGCGGCCACGGCGATGACCGGGAACTCGTCAATGGCCCGTGGAATCAGGTCGCCGCCGATCTCGATCCCTTTCAGGCGGGAGGAGCGGACCAGCAGGTCGGCCACCGGTTCGCCCGAGACCTCCCGATGGTTCAGCAGTTCCAGGTCGCCCCCCATCAGGGTAAGAATATCGATAATGCCGGTCCTGGTCGGGTTGATGCCGACGCCGCGAATGAGCAGTTCGGAACCGGGCACGATCAGTCCGGCCACCAGGAAAAAGGCGGCCGAGGAGATATCGCCCGGGACCACAATCTCCCTGCCGTCCAGTTCCCGGCCCCCCCTGATGGTCACCCCGTCGGCGGCAACCTCCAGATCGGCCCCGAAATGGCGGAGCATCCGCTCCGAATGGTCACGGGAAACGTGGGGTTCCCTGACAACGGTTGGCCCCTGGGCGTAGAGTCCGGCCAGCAGCAGGGCCGATTTTACCTGGGCACTGGCCACCGGGGAGCGGTAGTCAATACCGGTCAGCGGCCGGCCGGCAATGGCCAGGGGGGCCTTTTCGCCGCCGTCCCGACCGAAAATGGCGGCCCCCATCAGGGCCAGCGGCCCGACGACCCGCTTCATCGGCCGCCGCCGCAGGTACTGATCGCCGGTCAGGACCGAAAAGAAGCGCTGTCCGGCCAAGAGGCCGGTCATGAGGCGCATGGAGGTGCCGGAGTTGCCGCAGTCCAGCACATCCCCCGGTTCGGTGAGCCCGTGGAGCCCCTTCCCCCGGATGGCAAGGGTTTCGCCGTCGTCTTCGATCTCCACCCCCATGGCCCGGAAGGCGTTGAGGGTGGCCATGTTGTCCTCACCCCTGAGGAACCCCTTGACCGTCGTCATCCCCCGGGCGATGGAGCCGAGCATGATGGAGCGGTGGGAGATGGACTTGTCGCCGGGGACGGCAATCTCTCCCCGGACTCCCTTGGCCGGCTGTACGGTGTAGCTTTCCACAGTGCCCCCTGAACACAGGTTGCTGAAAAACAGCCATCTCGCCGCCGTCCTCTCAAGCCTCCTTGTGCGGCGTAGCGCTGCTACGCCTCCGCGGTGCTTGCTGCGGGTGCGACGATCTGACTATTTTTGAGCAACCTAAGCTTTTCTACATCTTGTTAAATACACAATGACGCCAGTTACCGTCTACCCGATGCCGTCCCGGTACCCCTTGGAACTGGCGAAGAACTGTTCCAACCCCCGGCTGTCGCCGCTTTCGACGAGCCGGCGCAGGTCGGCGAACCAGCCGGCGAAGAAATCCATCATCTCCAGGAGCGCATCCCGGTTCATTACGGCGATATCCCGCCACATGACCGGGTCCGACGAGGCGATGCGGGTGAAGTCGCGGAAACCGCCGGCCGAGTACTTGAGCAGGTTTTCGTCGCACCGGTCGTAGGCGCCCACAGCATTCACCAGGCTGTAGGCCACCATGTGGGGCAGGTGGGAGACCGCCCCCATTACCCGGTCGTGCTTGAAGGTGTCCATCAGGACCACGTCGCTGCCGGCAATCTGCCACATCCGCTCTACCTTGGCCAGGGCCTCCGGGTTGGTGGCCTCCGTCGGGGTGAGGATGCAGCGCCGATGCTGGTAGAGGGTGGCAAACGCGGCTTCCACCCCGGACTTTTCGGTGCCGGCAATGGGGTGGCCGCCGACGAAGAAGGTTCCCGGCGGCATGAGCGGTTCGCACGAGGCCACGATCTCCCCCTTGACGCTGCCGCCGTCGGTCACGATACAGCCCGGCGCAAGACCAGAGGCGATGTCCGGACCAGGTCGGCAATGGTGCAGACCGGCGTTGCCAGGAATACCAGGTCAGCTCCGGCAACCCCGTCCACCGGGTCGTGGCTGAAACGGTCGATCACTCCCAGTTCCACGGCCCGTTCCAGGTTGGCTCTGCCCCTGCCGATCCCGACGACTTCGCCCACCTCGCCACGGTCCCGCAGGATGCGGGCCAGGGAGCCGCCGATGAGGCCGACGCCGATTATGGCCAATCTATTAATCAACGGCATCGGTGCAATTCCCGGATCACTCCTCTTCCTTACCCCAGCGGTCGACGAACTGCAGCTTGTGGAGAAAGTTCTGGACATTGACCTCGCCGGCAATCTTGTCGGCCTCTTCCGCGGTCAGGCCAATACTGGGGCGCACCCCCATCCAGTGGGTCACATCACCGGTGGGATTGTCCAGCGGGCGCGGAATTGGCGGTCCCGGCTTGAAGCGGCCATCAAGGAACAGGGCCGCTTCTAACTGCCGTGGCAGCCTGACGAGACGGATTTCGACATACATGCCATTTTTCAGCGTCTTTTCCACGATGAGATCCTGAACCTTCATCTCTTCAGGTACGCCTTGATACTCCATCGCTCATTCCTCCCAGTGAGAGTAGTTATTGGGCTTTGGCCCGGCTTAGGACGCTTTCGTCATCACGGTTCATGCGGATTCTACGGGCACCAGCAGCAACGGTTACTTGGCGCGAGGATACGAGCCGAGCACCTTGACGAACTGGCAGTATCCCTTCAACTCTTCGACGGCATCATTGATGCTCGGTTCGGCCAGGTGTCCCGCCAGATCGAGGAAGAAGATATACTCCCAGGCCTTTTTCTTCATCGGCCGCGATTCGATCTTGGAGAGGTTGATCCCCCGCTTGGCGAACGGCTCCAGCATGTGATAGAGGACACCCGGTGCATCCTTGACCGCGAACATCAGGGAGGTCTTGTCGTCGCCGCTGGGCTGGGGCAGGGTGGGGCCGATGACCAGGAACCGGGTGAAGTTGTTGATCTGGTCTTCGATCCGCTCCCGCACCACCTTGAGATCGTAGAGCGAGGCCGCGTACTCGCTGGCGATGGCAGCCGCGTGGTAGTCCTCGCTGACGATCTGCGCTGCCATGGTGGTGGAGGCAACGTCCACCAGCGGCACGTTGGGCAGGTTGTCCTGCAGCCATTGACGGCACTGGGCAAGCGGCTGCGGGTGGGAATAGACCTTCTTGACATCCTCGATCCGGCCGGTGCGGGACAGGAGAAAGTGGGAAACCTCCAGCAGCACCTCGGCATTGATCTTGAGGCTGCTCTCCATGAACATGTCCAGGGTATGGGAGACGACCCCTTCGGTGGAGTTTTCCACCGGCACCACCCCGTACATGGCCCGTCCCTTTTCCACCTCTTCGAATACCGCCGGGATCGATTTCTGGGGAACCAGTTCGGCGGAAAGGCCGAAGCGCTGCATGGTTGCCAGGTGCGAAAAGGTGGCCTTTGGGCCGAGGAAGGCCACCTTCATGGGGGTTTCCAGGGAAAGGGAGGCGGAGATGATCTCGCGGAATACGCTCCTGAGCCCGTCGTTGGGGAAGGGGCCGGCGTTGTTTCTGGCCAGGCGTTCGTAAATCTCCCGCTCCCGGTTGGGAACGTAGAATGCGCGTTGCTCCGCCTCTTTGACCTTACCCACCTCCAGGACCCGGGACGCCCGTTCGTTCAGGAGGTCGAGTATCCGGTTGTCAATGGCATCGATGGCTGCACGGAGTTCGTCGAGGGTATGTTTTTTCGGCACGCTGAATCACCACGAGGGAGAATGGGGGAGCTTTGGGAGGGTGTAATTTAAAGGATAGCCGGGGGAATTGCAACGCCTTTTTCCCCGCTGATCTCGTAGGGGCAGGCCCCTGTGCCTGCCCTTGGGGCAGCCTGGCGACGCTGTGTCAGGGGGGGGATGGGCGGCCACTGGGGGCCGCCCCTACTTCATGCAGACCCTGCGAACCTCCTGCATGTCGGTCAGCCCCTGGAAAACCTTCAGGATGCCGTCCTGTTTCAGGGTGGTCATGCCGTCGGCGAGCGCCTGCTTCCGAATATGGTCGGTTTCGGCCTTGTGTTTGATGAGACTCTTGATGGTGTCGGTCGACTCCAGGAGCTCATGGAGTCCGATCCTTCCCCGATAGCCGCTGTTGCCGCACTTGTGGCACCCCACCGGCCGGGCCATGGTGACCTGCTCCACATTGATGCCGGTCTGGCTGAAGAACTCGGCCCCGTACTCGTCGACGATCTCGGCCAGCTCGCTGGTGCCCGGCGTATAGGTCTCCCTGCAGTCCGGGCAGAGGGTGCGGGCCAGACGCTGGGCCAGAACGCAGAGAAGGGAATCGGAGAAGCTGAAGGGGTCCATCCCCATGTCCAGGAGGCGGGTAACGGTCTCGGAGGCGCTGTTGGTATGCAGGGTGGAAAGCACCAGGTGTCCGGTGAGCGAGGCCTCGATGGCGATGGAGGCCGTTTCGATGTCCCGCATTTCCCCCACCAGGATCACGTCCGGGTCGAGCCGGAGGAACGAACGGAGTGCCGCCGCGAAGGTAAGGCCGATGCGGCTGTTCACCTGCACCTGGCGGAGGCCTTTCTGGGTGATCTCCACCGGGTCCTCGGCGGTCCAGATCTTTACCTCCGGTTTATTGATCGTGGACACGGCCGAGTGGAGGGTGGTGGTCTTGCCCGAACCGGTCGGGCCGACTACGAGGATCATGCCGTAGGGGCGGGTGATGCTCTCCCGGAATACCCGCTGGTTGCGCTCGGTAAGCCCCAGTCGTTCAAAAGGGACCGGTTCGCCGCTGTTCAGTATCCGGATGACCACATCTTCAAGCCCCCCGGAGGTCGGCATGGTTGCGACCCGAAGCTCGATATCCAGCGGACCGAACTTCTTGAATGCGATCTTGCCGTCCTGTGGGCGGCGCTTCTCGGCAATGTCCAGTTCGGCCATGATCTTGATCCGGGAACTGATGGCGAACTTGTACTTGTAGGGGATCTGCTGGTAGAACTTGCAGTGACCATCCACCCGCATCCGCACCATCACGTCGTTTTTCCCCGGATACGGCTCGATATGGATGTCGGAAGCGCGATTCATGTTGGCGTCGTAGATGATTTTGTTGACCAGCTTGACTATGACGCTGTCCCGCTCCGTGACCTTGCGGACCTCCTCCTCCAGGTCGGGCTCTTCCGTGCCTCCGGTGGCGCTGAGGATATCGCCGATGCTGTCCGGGGAGATGTCCAGGTCGTACGTACTCTCTGTCGATCCGATATCGGTGGTTGCAGAGGTCTTGTACAGACGCTGCTGGGCAAGGACGATCTCGCTCTCCGGCGCGATGACCGGGATGATCCTGAGGCGGATGGTGGCTTCCAGGTCCTTCAGTTCCTGGAGTTTCAGGGGATAGGACATGGCCAGGGTCAGGGTGTTGCCGATCCTGGAGATGGGGACGATCTTCTGCTTCTGGGCGTAGCTGGCGTTGATGGAGCGGGCGAGGTCCGGCTCGACAATCATGGAATCGATGTGAACAAAGGAGAGATCATACTGGCCGGCAATGATCTTCCCCAGGACACCTTCGTCCAGCAGGTTGAGTTTGATGATCGCCTTGTGAAGGGGGATGTCGTCGCGCCTGCTGACTTCAAGAGACTTGCCGATCTGTTCCGCATCCAGAATTTTCTGCTTGATCAGGATATCGGAGAGACGCTGACGCTTGCCACTCTGCTCCAGGACATACACCAGATCGGACTCCTGGAGGAAGCCGAGTCGGCACAGGAGTTGGCCCACGGTCTGGTTGGGGAAGACCTTTTGCAACTCCAGGGCTTCACTGAGCTGCTGTTCAGTGACCAGATTGTTCTCTATGAGGATTTCGCCGAGCTTTTTCGGTGCCATGACGTTGTGTCCCTGGTCGTTACTTCCGTTCGCTCAGTCGGCCAGCACCCGGTAGCCGTTCAGATCCAGCAGCTCCCGGTGGAGAGGCTGAAGTTCCCTCGATGTGACGAACAGATTTCCCCCGTTTTGGGCACTCCGCGGCAGCATGACCCCGGAAACACGCAGCGAGTAAGGTGCATCGCCGGGTGCCCAGAGCGTGTGCCGCGCATAAGAGCCCGGAAGGCGGAGACGGGACATGAGTTTTTCCGAGACCTGTTGCAGGCCATCCTTTGCTTCCAGCATGACAACCCGGTAGCCCCTGGTCTCCAGGAGCCTGGTCAGGGTATAGGCCACTGGGTCGCCGGTGAAGGTATTTATGATGAAGCGCTCTCCCCCGCTCTCCACGTAACGGTCGGCCTTGATGGTTAGAACCAGTCCGCTCTCCCGGTAACTGAACAGCTCTACATTCCGGTCATGGTCAACCGGCAGATTCAGGGCCTTGAACAGGCCGTCGGCCATCCCTTGCGAATCCTTGGCGGTTACCTGCCAGACGGTCCCCCGCCTGCCGCTCCCGCCGGCAACGGTTTGGGCAAAGGGTTCCTGCACAGAGAAACCTTCCTCTCTGAGAAAGGCTCCCAACGCCGGAGGCATGGCCGGCAGGCCATCCCGGACGTTCAGAAGAAGGACTTCCTGCTTTAGCAGGCTGTCGGCCGCCTTCTCGATCTTGTAGTCGGCCGTGACCGTCAACTGCGGATCACTGCCGTACCCGACGGAGAAATCCTCTTCCACGGAGTAGAAACGGGCGGCCTTCAAAAGTGACGAAAAAAACCGCCGGCGGTTGGCCGGGTTTTCCGACACTACCCGCACCTTGTCCCCCTGCTCCATGAGCAGGGTCCTGACCAGCGGCGGCATGGTCCCGGCCGCATCGACCACGATCCTGCCGCCGTCCATGGCCGGCAGGGCCGGATAGCGACTGGCGTCAAGTGAGAGGGCAAAGGTTGGGCTTGAAACCTCCAGCGGCCTGTATTCGGTCTCTTTTGCCGGTACCATGCCGGGCCAGAACTGTTTCAAGACCTCCAGCGCTCCAACCTCGGTCCCCTTGGTCATGCTGAGCATCTGCAGCTGCTGGGATGTCCCTTCGTCGATGCGCCGGGACCTGGCCGGACTATTGCGGTGGTTTGCCGGTCCGGACCGTTTGAGACTCTTTTTCGCGGCTTGTGCAGTCGCAGGCTTTGAGGCAATCGGCGCACTATCGCGTCGCTGCGGCTGACGAGCCGGGGCCACCGCCGTGGCAGGCTTCTGATCCAGTGTTTTCAGGTCTATGGCAAAGCGCGGATCGACGGCAGTGGCTTCAGCCGCAAGCCCCATCACCAATGCCAGAGCCATCAGGATTTCCGTCGTTCGCTTTATCCCCATGCTACTCCCCGTTCATAATATGCAATCGTCACGGCCAGGTGACCACTATTGCCCGGATTGTTGCGGGCGTTTTTTTTCGATAGAACAGGATCTCTCCCTTGCCGGAAATGGTTCCTTCCTCCACCAGGTAGCCATCCTGTTCCCTGGCGCTTTTCACCGTGTAGCTTGCAGAGTGGAAGGCGTCCCGCAGCAGGGCAGTGACCGTAGGCTCGGGTACGTTGCCGCCATCTCTGCCGATTACCTGGAGGGCCTTCACATTCCCCTGTTCCCTGAATACCAGGTATTCAAGGGTAGGCGACAGATACCGATCCCAACCCGGTCGGCTTGTGCCGTAGGCGGCATCTCGGTTATTCAGCGGAACGATGGAGGGAATGGGCCTGGCGCCGGTTCCGGCCCCAACCGGCAGGTTCGCCGTCGCCGCTGGTTTCGGCTTGAGGCCGAACCAGCGCGGGGCAAAAAAGAAGGCGCCTCCCAGCAGTAACGCCAACAGGATACAGAGATAGAGCCATATTCGGCTGGTGGTCTGACGGGGCTTTAATCCCGGCTCGAAAGGAGGTGTTTCCACTGTGGCGTTTATCGGTGGTATTGCACCTGCCCCGATAGCGTGTGACCCCGCTGCACCCGGCGCTGGGGCAACTGCCGGTCGTGGCGGTGGGGAAACCCGTTTCTGGGTTGGCTCAGACTTGTGCGTCGCAGCCGGTTTTGCTGTCGGCTGGGTTGTGCCGGGCTTCGGTGCAGCCGGCCGGTGCGGAGTAACCGTGGCGTGCTGTGCCGTTGATGGCTCCGGCGTTTCACTCCGTTGGGGAGATACGGTGGGGGCCTGTGCTGCGATTGACGGTGCGGACTCCGGTGGTATTGTCGGGGGAGCTGCTTCCAGCAGCTCCAGGCCGGCGACCTTTTCCAACTGGCTGCGCGTCAGTTTCAGTACCTCCTCCAGAGGCAGGAAGAGGTCGATGCTGTCGTCAAAGGCATGCCGGGAGGCCGGGGGCCTGTTCGGGGCATCTCTGAGCAGGACCAGGCGAGGTGAGTCGTCGCGCAGAAGCCCTTTGATATGCTTGGCCACGGCATCACCGGAAATCCCGGCAATCTCGCTCTGGATGAAGACCGCCACTGGCCGTTTGTCGAAGACTTCCTTCAGTCCCCGGTCGAAGTCGGTCACTAAGTTGATCTGCCCCCGAACCAACGGCTGGAAGAAGTCGGTGACTGACTGGCTTTGTGTATCATTGGAGATTATAAGGATATTTTGCATGATAAACCGTGCTTATAAGCTAAATCGGCCAGTTGTCATAGTTGATATAGTTAGTTACCATAAGGTCTTTTCATCGGCAAACAATTACTATAATTAAACGAAATTATAGCACCAAACCATACGGATTTACTTGCAACGGATCAATCCACCTCAATCTGCGCCCCGGGATTGAGCGGATTGGTCCTGACCGCCAGGGAAAAGAGATACGGATAATCCTCTTTCAGGTGCTCCAGATAGGCAACCCATTGGCGCAGGAGATGGGTGTGGGCGCGCTTGATGTCGCCGGTAAGGTGATCCAGGTCGCTTCCGGGCAGCCCGGCAAGTTCGGTCCGGCTCTCCAGTTCTTCCAGCAGGTGAAAAACGGCCCAGAGCAGATCGGTGAAGTCGTCGTGTTCCAACAGGTTAGGATTCTCCATTAAAGAGAGTAGAAACGTCCGTTTTTCCCTCAAAAACTCCTTTAGTGCCGGCAGGTCGCCCAGTCGGCTGTCCATCTTCAGATCCATCCGTTTCAGCCAGGCAGCGAGGGAGCGGAAATCGTCCCTGTTCCAGAGCGTTGATACCTTCACTCTCTCCGCCAACTCCCGGCCATCGGCCACGAAACCGTGGCCGTTCTTGAGCAGGGCTTTCCCCACTTCGCTGAAAAACAGACCGATGACCATGTTCAGCTTCTGGCGGAGCGCTTCCTTTTCCCGCTCCTTCAGGACCCGCTCGATCATCAGGGTTACCAGAAGGACATAGATGGGCAGAAAGGCCAGGTTGCCGAGGAAGCCGAAGCCGATCTCCCCGGCCCGACCGTACAGCCAGTAGTCGAGCCCGTAGAGGATCAACGATAGTGCCAGCAGGAACCAGGCGATTCTATCGCTCTTGAGTCTGAAGCCAAACATGGGAGATCACCCTTTCAAATTGTCGTTGACCAGGCACCATCATGATGCCCGCAGGGCATCCACGATAGTCATCCGGGCCGCCCGGAATGCCGGCAGTACACCGCCCACCAGCCCCATTAACAGCGCGAAGACCAGGGATTTCAGGATAATGGCGCCGGTCAGGGAGAAGGAAAAGGCCAGTTCGGCGAACGATTGCCAGTTCATGGTGGAGATGGTTATCAGCTGCATGAAGGAGGCCGCAAAAACCCCGACGATTCCTCCCAGGAGTCCCAGGAGGAGCGACTCCAGCACAAAGGCCGAGAGGATGCTGCGCCGGCTGAACCCCAGGGCGCGCAAGGTGCCGATCTCGGTGATCCGGTTGGCAACGGCCGCGTACATGGTGATCATGGCCCCGATCACCGCCCCGAGGGAGAAGATGATGGTGAGGGTGATGCCGAGGATCCGGAGAAACTTGGCCATCGCCTCCGACTGGTCCAGGTAGTACGTGGTCTCCCGCTTGGCTTCCAGGTGGAGGCGCGGATCTTCTTCCAACCGCTCTCTGACCGCCTCGAACGAGCCGGAATCCCTCAGTTTGAAGAGGATCGACGAATAGACCGGGCGCCGGAAGGCCTGCATCAGCTGGTCCACATCGCCCCAGATCTCGGACGAGAAGCCGGTGCTCCCTGCGTCGAAGATCCCCACCACGGTCCAGTCGCGCATCCCGAACCGCAGCCGCTCGCCGATCCCCCCACCCTGGAAGCGGCGGGCAATGCTGGCACCGGCCATGATCTCCGCCGAACCGGGCCGGGGCATCCTGCCTTCCTTCAGCCTGACCTGGGGGCGCAGCTTCATGGAGGTCGGACCGATACCACGGATGACCACGTTGGCCGGCTTGTTGGTCCCCCGCTTGGGGAGGTTGATCAGGACCACCAACTCCTTGGCCACCAGCGGCTTGCCATCGGCGCCGATGGCGATTTCGGGCTGACTCTCGACAATGGAGGACTGAAGGTGTTCCACGCCGCTCTGCACCTCCGACTGGGAACCACGGCGGATGACCAGGGCGTTGTCGTAGGAACCGGTCTCCACCAGGGTCTTCCTCAGCCCCTCTGCCAGCATCAGGGTGGCGGCAAAGACGAAGACCACCAGGGCCATGCCGACGGCCGTCAGCACGGTGGTCAGCCGCCTGGTCCAGAGGTTGCGGAAGCTGTAGGAAAAGGGGATTGGCATGTGGTTTGTTCCGTTTGAGCCAAAGGTCGTTGCGACATTTAATGTCCGGGGAATGACATGGCAGGGGAATGAATTCCCCGTCCACATTCAATTTTCCGGGGAGTGAACTCCCCGGCTACAGGCATTCTATCGCTGACGCGATGTTTATTTGTTTTTTTGCGCCGCGTAGCGGCAGCATGCCTGTAGCCGTGGGATTCATCCCACGGGATGATGGCCATACATAAATTTTCATCGCATAGCGATAGAATGCCTGTAGCCCGGCGATTCACCGCCGGGATTATGGTTGGCAACGTCTACGCTATTCAACGAATCAATGCGTGTGATTATTTCACGCAAATCATCCTTCAATCCTTGCGCATCCTTTCTCAGGTCTCTGTGAAGATCGATAAACTCGACATGGATGCATTTATCCCCGTCCTTACCGTCTCCCCCGATGAGCCGCAAACGTTGCGACTCGACGCCCTTAACCTTTGGATACAAAAGCACATTACAAGCGCATCGGTAGCGATGGGCATAGGCGTAGAGCTGATAGATATCGCTCTGGGAAACGCCGTTGTTCGCATCCAGTTCACTCGTCTTCAGATGTTTCCATTTGGTGTCGAGGATCATCCGAACTTCGTGGGGAGCACGTTCAATGACGATATCCGGCTTCAATAAGAATCGCTTACCCCTGTCGTCCCGAAGCAACAGATGTTTTTGGCAGCCCTTCGCCTGTACGTGGACACTCACTCCTTCCGGCCAGAACATCATAGCCGCGTGGCGACAGATAAAGGCGGCCACGAACCCTTCGAACAGTTTTTCCATCGGAAAGAGGAGGGAAAAGGTTTGCCGATTCCCTGTAGCAGCCGTTGGCCTTTCACCACAGAGAACCATCCGGCAGAACTCGAGCAGCGGCCTGAACCGTTCGTTGTTGCGGGTGAGATGGACCCGCTCGAAGTCATGCACGCCAATCTCCCGATCGGAAACATTGTCAAGAAGGGCAATGGTTTCCCGCAGCCGTTTCTGGAGTCGAGATAGTGAGGTCATCCCCAGGAGCCGCCTGCAGCCTGCCTTCAGTATCCGGTTTGGCCAGGTATCCACTACGAAATCGTCATAACCGACAAAGACCCGCTCCCGATGGGCGGCATTGTGACGGACCTGTTGGGGGAAAAGAAGCTTTCCTTTCAGGCAGGCCAGATTTTCTTCCCGGTGTACGTAAGTATGATCGAGGCCGCGCAGAAGCTCCGTCATGAGTCGTTCGACAAAGATACCGATCAACGCGTCGAGCAGGGGCATCTTCTGCCTGCTCAGGGCGGCCAGGTCTCGTTCCATGAGTGGCACGTTGCGGGTCAAGGCGAGCATGTAGAGGAGGTTGTTCTGGGCAAGTTGCTCACTCTCCGCACGGCTCGCCGACGTATCGATCTTCGGGAGGATTTCCACCGTAAGCCCCGGCACCTGGATCACTCCCACGTGGCTGGTCGCTTTCACATATTTCCGCGCACTCCAGTCGAAGACGGTGACACCGCGATTCTTCAGCGCATAACCCTCGTCAAAGATACGAAGCCGCTCCAGAAGACGGCGCGGAACGTGCCAGTCGCTTCCCTCCCGACGCTCAGGGGTACTGCCACCGTCGGTGTAGTAAACCCGCTCGTATTCTCTGATGACAACAGTTTGCATGCTCAATCTTATGCTGCGATCCCGTTGAAATAATTCACCAAATCCGCAGTTGAGGCTGACGTGAACTCCGGATTCACCTCGTGTCGCAGTTGGTCCTCGTAATCAACATGGTCAAAAACGATGACGTCCTGTTCCCTGAGCAGTTCCGCCTGGATAATCGGTTTCTGTCCGGTCTTGAGGAGTGCACCGTCCTCCGTATTGTGCGGGCACCCCAATACCAGGCAAATCTTCTCCCAGTCGCCGTAGAAGTACTCCTGCAGGAGTGGAATGACATTATGGATAATAACGTCGCGGAGATCGGTAAGTGATTTTACCTTCAGGAAATAGGCGTGACCGATGACGTGGTCCCGGTCGTAAAGGAACTCGATGCGGCGGTTGATGGTCCTGAGGAGTGTTTGGACGTTAACGCCACTGACGTCTGCAGGAAGCAGTTCATACTCGGGCATCATCTCCTTGAACTGGAAACGCCGCCTGAGAGCGATGTCTATGAAGGCGATGGAACGGTCTGCCGTGTTCATGGTGCCGATGATGTGAAGGTTTGCCGGCACGCCGAACTCCTCCTGAGAGTAGGGAAGCCGTACCGTCATCCCTTCCCATTTGCCATCTTTCCATAGAAGGCGCTTGTCGTCCTCGATGAGGGTGATCAGTTCCCCGAAGATTTTGCTGATGTTGCCACGGTTGATCTCGTCGATGAAGAGGGCGTACTTGTGGTGCGGGTCCGCTTTGGCGCGGGAGCAGATGCGTTTGAAGATGCCGTCTTTCAGCCTGTAGGGAACCGTTGCGGCATCCTCGTCCTCATCGGGGTTGGCCGGCCGGTATCCTTCGATAAATTCTTCGTAGCTGTAGGATTGGTGGAAGGTGATGAAGTCGTAGCGGGTGAGAGTCTTTTTTTGAATGTCCTTGTCTCGGGAATCAAGCAACGCCTCAATTTCAGGAGATGTTTCTGCAAGAACAGTTTCATCGACTTCCCAAACATCCGTTGAATCTCTTCTGAATATCTGCGGGAAAATTTTCTTTACGTTTAACCTGATTAGCACTAATCTTCCGCCCGCTTGAAAAAAATCCCCTCCCCCCTGGCGGGGGAGGGTGATGGTGGGGGGGAAGTTGCCACGAAGTCCGCTGGTTGCAGCTTCACCCACCCCCCCGCCCCCCTCCCGTCAAGGGAGGGGGAGAGTGTGTTGCGGAAGATTGGTACTAATCAGGACGTTTAACGTTTAATGTTTGATCGTCGTTGACGGAGTGTGCCGCCAGACAAATCCATATAGTGGCGCCGAGATTCTTCTTGGGGGTAACTTGCTGTTTTGCTTGCACAAGTTCGTGCATGACAACATCAGACACTTTAACCCTCTTCAGATCAAGAACAGCTGCCGCAACAACCATCCACCACGGTTTATCAGCAACGAGTGATGCCAAAAATTCGGTGCAAGTTTCAGAGGCAGTTTCTTCGGTGAAATCAAGTTGAAGGTTCCTAAGTTGATACGTTTTGCCGGTGCCTGGGGGGCCGTAGAGGATGAGGTTTTGCGGCACAAAACTTGTTGTAAGTCTGTTTATTGGGGTACGTTGTTCTTCGTTCTTGTCAATTAAACCCGACAAATTCAGAAGAGTATCAACTACTTCATTGTACTCTGTTATTTTAGTCAATGTCTTAAGGGCAACCTTCTTGTCATCGGGGATTTCCCAATTCCCTCGTGTTATCCATTTGACATTCCTAACATGTTTAAATTCGTTGCGAGTTTCATCAAACCGATAGCCACCAGTTACAATTCCACAACCCAATAAACTTGCCATACCCTTTTTTGCGAAAATGATGTCATTGATTTTGATAGTGTTAGCAAAATCGAAGCAGGCCAACGTATCGTTGACAGGATTTCCATCCTTACCGAAAACATCCTTGATTGCTCGCCTGACATCTTCTATTGTCCCGTATTGTTTTAAATCACCAAGCTCATCCCAACCTATAGCAGCTATTCCTTCTGAAAAGCATATATCCCAAAATCTAGCCTGCTCACCAGGCGAAAAGACCCAGTAATTAATTTCATTATTATTGATTTGAGTACCAGTAACTGCCTTTGCGATTAAAGACAGAGTCCCACAGCTCTTACAACCGCCTGAAAAAGAACCATCCGGCCTACCATTCTCTTTCGCCCATTTTATGAGTTCGTCTAGAGTATTAGCACATATTTTGATGTAGTCCCTCTCGGTAAAAGCTCCTTCACGGTAATTCGTAGCGTAGCCCTTAATGTGGCGACAGGTCCCACGATGAACCATCATATAGGAGGGGGATTTTGTTCTTGGTGTATTGATTACGAATCCCTCCTGGTTATTGTTTAACCAGTCGAAATACCCAGATTCATCATTTATAAATTCTATTGCTGACATTTCTCCTCCTGCTCCAATCCATGATGGCCGCTATACAAGGCTTCAGTCGCTACGCGACGGAAATGTTAATGGGGGTATCTTTCCCACCCGGCCTTGAAAGGCCGGGCTACACGCGTTCTGTCCCTACGGGACGTAAACCAAACCATCGCGTAGCGATAGAATGCCTGTAGCCGGGGAATTCACTCCCCGGCATCGGTCATCCCCCGGCTCCGACGGGATACCTCAACCCCTCACCCCCACACAAACCGCTCATCGAACGCAATCTCATGCTTGTGAAGAAACGCCACGTACTCCTCCTGAAAGGTCCGTTGCCGGTGATGCTCCCGCTGTCTCTCGATGTATCTCATGGTATCGGCAACCTGGGACAGCCCGACCGTGAAGGCACCATAGCCGTCTTGCCACGAAAACCCCGCCATATCGTTAAAGGTCTGATGAATCCAGTGCGATGAAGCTCCCTTCATCATCTGGACCGCCTTCGCTACCGGCATCGTCGGTGGGACCGCAACAAGGACATGAATATGGTCATTGTATCCGCCGACGATTACCGCCAGCATGCCGTTTTCACGGGCAATGCCGCCGATATAGTCCCATATCTGCCCCTCGTTTTCCGGAGTAAACCAGGGCTCGCGGTTCTTCGTGCTGAAAACGATGTGGTAACGGAGAAATGTAAAGGTGTTTGCCATGCCTGCCCCCTACGTCCGGCCATGAATGGCCAGCCTGCAAGCCTTACGTCGCTACACGACGAAATCATTTATCGGGTTCGCATCGTAACCCGGCGATGAATCGCCGGGTTACATGTATTCTGCCCTTTAGACCCTTTGGGTCCTACGGGGCGTAAACCCGAAACCATCGCGTAGCGATAGAATGCCTGTAGACGGGGAATTCATTCCCCGGCGATCTGCCGATGATGATTCAACCGGAAACTTCGGATCAGAAATTACCGGTTTCCGCTTCGGAAAGGAAGGAATTTTCGCTCGGACAGGGGATTTGAGGGGAGAAACAAAAAGGGCGGCCAAGGTCAATCGGATGAGTTTGACCGTTAGCATCCATGAAACCTGCTACGCGGAAAAGTCGAGTCCTGCCATCTCCTCTGCCGGGACATCGAATACCAGCCCGTTGTTGGGGAGCGGTTCGGTCCTGAAGAACCGGGGCAGATCGTTCTGCTCCGGCGTGATGCCGGCCCGGCGGTTGAATGCTGCCTCGGTCCCCATGGCCTGGCGGGCCATCTCCAGCATAGAGGGTACCGTGACCTCTCGGCCCAGAAAGGCGGAGAGGAGCGAGGCGAGGTCGGGCATGGTCTCCGCCACCGGACCGACGAAGACGCAGAGGCCGAGGATGTCGCAGACCATGGAGAATATCTGGGTGTCGCGGGAGAGCTGCACCTGTCCGGCCGGTTCGTGGCAGTTGATACCGCCCCGTCCCGGCAAGCAGTTGCCGGCGGTGTGATCGGCACCCATGGTGGCCGTCGCATAGGTGACCCCGGTTCCCTTGAGGGCGCGGGGGTCGTAGCCGGACAGGGACTGCCCCTTGACCGCCGGTACCCGCTCCACCCCCAGGGTCTGGCCGGTAACGGTCGCCCCCTGACCGAGGAGGCTGCCGTTGGGTGTTCCGGTGGCAACGCCGCTAATCGCCTCCTGCATGGCGGCAAGATCGCCGAAGGGGAGGAGGTTCCCCTCCATGGCGACCCCGATGGCCACCCCCATTTCCATGGTGTCGATTCCCAGGTCGTCGCAGAGCCGGTCCAGCCGGGCAATGCTGTCTAGGTCGTGGATGCCGCAGTTGGAGCCGAGCAGAGCAATGGTTTCGTATTCGAGCCCGGCGGTCAGGTAATTGCCGTCGGCGTCGTGGAAGACGTTGGAGCAGCGGATGACGCACCCCCGGTGGCAGCCGTGGCCGGTGGCGCCCCCCCGTTCCGTGCAGAGCTGCCGTAGCGTTTCGCCGTTGAACCGCGATGCCTCCTCGTTCCTGCCGGTCGAGAAGTTGCGGGTCGGCAGCCCGCCCGTCCCGTTCACCACATCGACGAGCACGGCCGTGCCATAGGTCGTCAGCGACTTTTTCCCCTCGATGAGCGAGGCGGCAAGCTGTCGGACAATGTCCCGGAACCGCTCGCCGTGGGCTGGCCGGATCTGGCCTGCTGGTGGCTTGGCAATGACGATGGCCTTGATTCCCTTGCTGGCCATGACGGCCCCCATGCCGCCGCGACCGGCGTGCCGGGAGGGGTGCCCCTCGGTGTCGGTAACGGCGATGGTCGCCAGGGTTGCCAACTGCTCGCCGGCCGGTCCGACGGCAATGACCGCGCTGCTGGCACCGAACTCCTCCCGCAGCAGCCGGGCGGTGTCGTAGTTCCCCTTGCCGGCCAGATCCGTCCGGCGTTCCAGGCGGATGCCGGAACCATCGATTACCATGAGCCGGCAGGCTTCGTCGTTGGCCGGCTTTCCCCCGATCACCAGCGCCTTGATCCCGTGCCCGGCCAGGTACTGGCCGGCCATCCCCCCCACGTTGCTCTCCTTGATGGTGCCGGTGAGCGGGCTCTTGGCGCCGAGCGAGGTCCGGCCGGAGCAGGGGGCGGAACTGCCGGTCAACAGACCCGGCGCGATGATCAGGCGGTTGTCCGGACCGAGCGGCAGGCAGGTCGGGGAGACCTCATCCGCCAGCAGCCGGGAGGTGAGGCCGCGTCCTCCCAGATCCCGGTAGGGGAGGGGGAGATCGGCAACGGCTATGGTGCTGTCGGTCATGTCAACCCTGACAAGCTTCATGGGTGTTCTCCGGATTCCGTACAGGTTGTGATGCTGAATTCCACCAGCTTGTCCGGGCAGCAGAGCCGGTAGCCCGCCGGGGTGTGACCCAGCTTTTCCGACTCGATCCCGAAGCGGGCGGTCATGACCCAGGGGTAGATTCCCACCAGGGCCGATACGCAGACCGGGGCCGACCGCTCATAGTCGATGAGCGGCCCGTTCAGGTAGACGGTAGCCCCCTCCTTCATGAGATGGCATGCCGATGAAACGACCTCGATCCTGACCCGCTGATCCGGTTCCAGCCGCATGATCAGCGACCCGCGCAGGCGCAGCTCTTCGACGGGCTACGCTCTGCCTCCAGTTCGCACAGGGATTCCTCCAGGATGGCGAGACCCCGCTCCAGCTGCTCATCGGTGATGACCAGCGGCATCAGGAAGCGGATCACGTTGCCGTGGCTGCCGCAGGAGAGGATGACGAGCCCCTTGTCGAAGCAGAGCTTGGTCAGTTTCTTGGCCTCGTCGCCGGCGGGCTCCCTGGTCTCCCGGTCGCGGACCAGTTCCAGGGCCAGCATCGGTCCCTTGCCGCGCACCTCGCCGATGATCTCGTGCTTCTTCTGCAGGGCGAGAAACCTCTGGTGCAACCTCTCGCCGAGAAGTTCGGCCTGCTTGAGCAGCCCGTCCTCGATGAGAATTTCGAGCACCGCCAGGGCGGCCCGGCAGGAGAGCGGGTTGCCGCTGTAGGTACCGCCGAGTCCGCCGACGTGCGAAAGGTTCATCAGCTCGGCCCGGCCGGTGACGGCGCCCAGCGGCATGCCGCCGGCAAGACTCTTGGCAGAGGTGACGATATCCGGGGTGATCCCCCAGTGGTCGATGGCAAAGATCTTGCCGGTCCGTCCCATGCCGGACTGTACCTCGTCGATGACGAGGAGGATGCCGTACTTTTCACAGATCGCCTTGAGCTTGGGAAAATACTCGGGAGGCGGAGTGACGAAGCCCCCTTCGCCCTGGATCGGCTCGGCAATGATCGCTGCAGTCTGCTCGGCCGCCACATGGGAAATGAAGAACTCTTCCAGGTAGTCGGCGCAGGCGGCCTTGCACTCGGGGTGCTTCAGTCCGAAGGGGCAGCGGTAGCAGTAGGCATAGGGTGCCCGGTAGATCTCCGGCGCGAACGGCCCGAAGCCGAGTTTGTATGGTTTCACCTTGCTGGTCAGCGCCATGGTCAGATTGGTCCGGCCGTGAAAGCTGTTGTCAAAGGCGATGATTGCCGGCCGTTTCGTGGCGTAGCGGGCGATCTTGATGGCGTTCTCGTCGGCCTCGGCCCCGGAGTTGGTGAACATGGTCATCTTGGCGAAGTCGCCCGGGGCCAGTTCGTTGAGGCGGGCGGCCAGTTCGATGTACTCCTCGTAGGGTGCCACATGGAAACAGGTGTGGATGAATTTCTCCGCCTGGTCCTTGATGGCGGCCACCACCTTGGGGTGGCAATGGCCGACGTTGTTCACCCCGATCCCCCCGGCGAAGTCGATCAGTTCCCGGCCGTCGGCATCGGTCATGATGGCACCCTGGGCCTTGGTGATGAAGGCGGTGGTGATATTGACGAGCCCCTGTGGGACATGCTGGTTACGTTGCTCCAGTAGTTGTGCGTTTCGCGAGGACATGGGCATACTCCTTTGTATTTGGTGGGTGGGGGACAGCCGGGTCGGGTTGCCGTTGATCTGCAGGGCCTTTGGCCGCAGTCGGCAGCAGGAGGCTGTGTCTGTCTGCATGTCAGCAGTTATCAAGGACCATACCAAAATAATCAAAATATGTATTATCAGTGAGTTAGGACGCGATATCTGCGGTTGGCGCCCGAAAATACGGCCTTTTGTGGTCGCGTCACCCTGTTCTGATATTCGTAATTGCATAAACTATGCATCTATGCATAATGCAGGCATAACGCTATTTTGTTCCCATCCATACGCTTTGAATGGGAAGCTTATTTCCCGGTGCGAGGTATCCCATGTCGCTGACAATCGACCCCTTTCCCTTGATCGGTTCCACGTTCGGTGCCGACGCGTTCCCCACGGAAAACTTCTACCAGGCCATGGTGAATGCCATGGAGGTGGGGCTCCTGGCGGTCAACACCTCCGGCATGACCCTTCTGGCCAATCGGGTTGCCAGGGCCAATTTCGGGATTTCTCCGGGCATCCACCTGAACGATGCCCTTCCCGAACTCTGGCCCAAGGTCGCCAAAAAGCTCAGGGGGCGAACCCATAGCGTGGAGATCACCGTACGGGGCAACGAGGGGAATTACCTGGTACAGGTCAGCCCGATACTGATGGATACGGAGCAGGTCGGGGCGGTCTGCGTGTTCGTGGAGAGTACCGGGCTGGAAGAGATGGCGATGCAGATGCGGTTCTACCAGGAGCTGACCGGGGAGCTGGACGCGATCATCGATTCGTCTTCCGATGGCCTCTGGATCTGCGACGGGGACGCCACCGTCCTCCGGATGAACCCTGCCTCGGCACGGCTGAACAGGGTCCGTCCGGAGGAGATCGTCGGCCGTTCCATGCACGACCTGGTTCGGGAAGGGTTTATCGACAAGTCGGCGACCCTGGAGGTGATCAGGACCGGCCAGGTGGTGAACATGCTCCAGCAGCGGGATGAGCGGAAGCTGATCATCACCGGTACGCCGGTATTCGATGCGGGCGGTCGGCTGATCCGGGTGGTGGTCAGCGAGCGTGACATCACCGAGATCGACACCCTGCAGCGGGAACTGGAGGAGCAGGAGGCGATCAAGGACCAGTTCCGGAGCCAGATGCTGGAGATGCAGCAGATGGAGCTGGAGTCGCGGCGGGTCATCGCCAGGAGTCCCAGCATGCTGAAGGCGCTGCGCCAGTCCCTCAAGGTGAGCGCCGTCGATTCTTCGGTCCTGATTCTCGGCGAGTCAGGGGTGGGCAAGGGGCTCATTGCCGATCTGATCCACAAGAATTCACCCCGAGCCTCCAAGCCGCTCATCAAGATCAACTGCGGCGCCATCCCGGAGTCGCTGATCGAATCGGAGCTGTTCGGCTACGAAAAGGGGGCGTTCACCGGTGCCCAGGGGGGAGGCAAGCCTGGCTACTTCGAGCTTGCCGACGGCGGGACCCTGTTCCTGGACGAGATTGCCGAACTGCCGCTCCCATCGCAGGTCAAGCTGCTGCGCTTTCTTGAAGACGGCCGGATAACCAGGCTCGGCGGGACCAAGGGGCGGACCGTGGACGTCCGGATACTGGCCGCCACCCACCGCAACCTGGAAGAGATGGTGGAGCAGGGACGGTTCCGCCTGGACCTCTATTACCGTCTCAAGGTGATCCCGATCCATGTGCCGGCGGTGCGGGAGCGCAAGGAGTGCATCCCCTCCCTCATCAACCATTACCTGGACTCTTTCGGGAAGAAGAACAACATCAGGAAGCGGCTGACCCGGGCCGCTTCCGATGCCCTGCTTTCCTACCCCTATCCGGGCAATGTCCGCGAACTGATCAACATCTGCGAGCGGCTGGTGGTCATGACCGATACCGAACTGATCGACCTCAAGGACCTGCCGATCGACATCGTGGGGCCTGCCGTCGACGCGTCCCATGCCGACGTGGGGTGGGACGAGGGGGTGACCCTGCAGCAGGCCCTGGAAAGCGTGGAGCGGCAGATGCTTTTCCGTGCGCTGGAGCAGTACGGCAACCAGTCGAGGATGGCAGAGGTGCTCGGTGTCAACCAGTCGACCATTGCCCGGAAGTTGAAGAAATACGGGCTGGGATAGTGGTGAGCCCGGGCTAATATGCGAGTGTGCATAGCACTGTCCTGTCGAATATTGAATTTACGAACAGTGTTTATATAATTTGATTTCCTGTTGACCGGAATTCCCTGCGTCAGAGAAGGCTGGTCCCTTGCCACCAGCAGTTAACGTGGTAATTATTACAGAAGGTTATCCGGCAGCACATTCCAGTCGGTCAATCTATTGTTCCCGTCCCGCATCTCTTCTGTGTTCCCCTGGCATGCCTTGTGCTTTTACTGATCCATATAAAAACTTGTTTTATTTAATTGCGAACTTACGCGGCTTGGTTCGGAGTAGTCCACGCTCACATCAGCTGAAACCATCACTAACAAGGAGGCAGAACATGAAACGTAGCATACGAGTAGGCCTTGCCCTCATCACCTCGGCCCTGCTGGCCACCACGGCATACGCCGAGGAGGCACGGAACTTCTTCAAGGTCGGGGTCGTCACCGAGCTCTCCGGCGACCTGGCCACCGGCGGGAACGTCACCAAGCGGGGGTACGACCTCTGGGCCCAGGAGGTCAACGCCAAGGGGGGGATCGACATCAAGGGCAAGAAGTACCAGGTGAAGCTGTTCTATGCCGATGCCCAGTCCAACCCGGCAGCAGGGGCTTCCGCAGCCGAGCGGCTGATCACCCAGGAGAAGGTCGACTTCATTCTCGGTCCCTACTCCTCCGGGGTAACCCTGGCAGTGGCACCGATCGCCGAGAAGTACAAGATCCCCATGATCACCGGTTCCGCAGAATCCCCCCTGATCTGGACCAACAAATTCTACTAT
>JAJZTK010000200.1 GCA_021849045.1 Deltaproteobacteria bacterium
CGTTCATGAAGCCTCCTTTTCGTGTACTTTGAGCGGTTCACGTTTTGGAGGCTTCTCCTTATTTCAGGAACTGTCAAACATTTGGGGTCCCCCGGCAGAGCCGGGGGATTACCTAGAAGAATTTATCTGCGTTTATCTGCGTCCATCCGCGGTTAAATGCTTTTTTCAGGTTAAAACGATTACAGCATCGAGTAGGCTATCAGCAGGCAGGATGGGCCGGAATGGTGACCGGATCGCCATGTGGAGGGTTGTTTTATTGCCGGTGAATTCCGACGCAGTGTGGGTCGGGAAAAGAGAGGAAGACTGCAGACCGGATGAAGCCGGGAAACTGCGGGGATGCGGACGGCTTCGAGCGGCTCATTCTGCCGGCGGAAGAGTAACCGTAAATGTGGTCCCTTCACCGGCCACACTCGATACGGAGATCTCGCCGCCAACCGCTTCCAGGAGCTTGGCGGTGACGAAAAGGCCGAGCCCCGTCCCTTCGCTGACTGACTTGGTGGTGTAGAACGGCTCGAAAATACGGTCAAGACGGTCGGCCGGAATCCCGCACCCCGTATCGGCTACGGAAAAAGACGGGCGCCGGTCACGGTCGAAAAACGTCCGCAGAAGGAGCGTTCCGCCGTCGGACATGGCCTGGAGCGCATTCATGATCAGATTGATGAGTATCTGCTTCAGAACGTTGCTCTCCACCGCCACGGACGGCAGGGTGAAATCCAGTTCCTCGACCACGGCCACTGAGCGCTTGCGCGCCTCGTAGTGGAGAAGGGTCATCACTTCGCGAACGACCTGGTTCAGATCGCTCTCCCCCTCCTTGCGATCGTCCTGGCGCACAAAGGTGAGAACGCCACGCACCAGACTGGAGAGGCGGTGGGCCTCCTCTCCTATCCGCTCCACCATCTCGCGGGTAAAGGGGGAGAGTTCGTCCTCCCTGAGGATCAATTGGGCAGCCGAGGCGATTACCGACAGCGGGGTGTTCAGTTCGTGGACTATGCCGGCGGATATCCGTCCCAGTTCGGCCAACCGCTCGCTTGACGCGAGCTGTTCGAGCATCCCCGCATCAATGGCATTCCGCTCGCTGCTCAGGTTGTGGGTTGGATGGGTCATTGCCACTCCGGTAGCCACGGAATGCTGGCTACGTCATTAAAGGCATAAGGTGTGCCAAACTCCGGCAACCGGACACGGTGACCGTTTAACGGCAACTTGCCGCTATCGCCCCGCCGTGACCGGGTCCCACCCCCGGCAAAGTGCCCAATCAAGCATCAACGGTGCACAATTTATCGGCACGAAAAAGGGGCCGCCCCGAAAGACGGCCCCTCCCATCTCCGAAAAATGAGATCACTAGTTGTAGGCGCTTTCCGAATGCTGAGTCTGATCGAGCCCCATGATCTCGTCTTCCTTCTCCACGCGCAGGCCGATGGTCTTGTCGAGGATGAAGGAGATGACCAGGGTGACGATGAAGGCGTAGGCACCGGCAGCTGCCACGGCGATCACCTGGGTAATGAACTGTCCCATGTTCCCCGACATCAGGCCGGTGGCCCCAACCGTGGCCAGGACGCCGGTGATGAGGGCGCCGAAGGTACCCCCCACGCCATGGACACCGAAGGCATCGAGGGAGTCGTCGTACTTCAGCTTGGCCTTCATCAGGACACCGAGGTAGCAGATGACGCCTGCGCCCAGGCCGATGATGATGGCAGCACCCGGCTGAACGAAGCCGGCAGCGGGAGTGATGCCGACCAGGCCGGCCACAACACCGGAACCGAAACCAAGGGCCGACGGCTTGCCGGAGTGTATCCACTCGGCGACCATCCAGGCGAGCCCGCCGGCAGCCGGAGCGATGGTGGTGGTGGCAAAGGCGAGACCGGCCAGCCCCCCCGCCGCATCCGAACAGTTCACGCCCACGATGGCACTGCCGGCGTTGAAGCCGAACCAGCCGAACCAGAGGAGACCGACACCGATCAGGGTCAGCGGGAGGCTGTGGGGAGCCATCCGCTCCTGCGGGAAGCCGTGCCGCTTGCCGAGGAAGGTGAGAAAGGCCAGGGCCGAGATACCGGAAGAGAGGTGGACGACGGTACCGCCGGCAAAGTCGAGGGCGCCTTTCTTGAAGAGCCAGCCGTCCACCATCCAGACCCAGTGGGCCAGCGGGTCATAGACCAGTGTGGTCCAGAGCAGCACGAAGAGGCAGTAGGCGGAGAACTTGACCCGCTCGGCCATGGCCCCGGAGATGAGGGCCACGGTGATCATGGCGAACATGCACTGGTACATGGCAAAGACGTACTCGGGGATGGAGCCGGGCTCGGTCGTCACGTTCTGGAACAGGGCGTAGATCGGGGCGCCATCCTTGAAGGAGATGAGGCCGGTCAGCATGGCCTTGGAGAAGTTGCCGATCAGGCCACCACCGGCATCGGGACCAAAGGCCAGCGAATAGCCGATCACCGCCCACTGGACCCCGACGATCCCCATGGCGACGAAGGAATGCATCATGGTGGAAAGGACGTTCTTCTGCCGGACCATGCCGCCGTAGAAGAGGGCCAGGCCGGGAATCATCAGCAGGACCAGGGCGCTGGAGACGAGCATCCAGGCGGTATCGCCGGTGTTGAGGACCGGGTCGACGTTCTTCGGTTTGGCAGCCTCGGCCGGGGCTGCGGCCGGTGCGGCTGCCGGCGCCGCCTCGGACTTCGTGGCGGACGAAACGGCCGCCTGGGTCGGCGCTGCTGCCGGTGCCTTGGCCTCTTCCGCCGACACCGCCAGCGGTGCCAGCACCAGGGCCGAAGCCATGAGCAGCTTGACAAGTGATAGTTTGAAATTCATGACCAACCTCCGTTAGTATCTGTTCGATGTTCGAGGTTCGACGTTCGATGTACCAGATACGGTTTCAACATCGAACATCGAACATCGAACCGGTTCTCAAATGGCATCGTCCCCTTTTTCGCCGGTCCGGATCCGCAGCGCATCCTCCAGCGGGATGATGAAGATCTTGCCGTCGCCGATCCTGCCGGTCTTGGCGGTCGCCTCGATGGTCTCGACCACCTTGGCCACCAGTTCGTCGGCCACGGCGATCTCCAGCTTGACCTTGGGGATGAAATCCACCACGTATTCCGCGCCGCGGTACAGCTCGGTATGGCCCTTCTGCCGGCCGAACCCCTTTACCTCGCTGACCGTAATCCCTTCGATCCCGATCTCGTTCAGAGCTTCCTTGACTTCGTCGAGCTTGAACGGTTTGATGATTGCCTCTATCAACTTCATAAGTTCCTCCCCTTGCCCAGGTTTGCTCGCGTTATCCATCCCCGACCTCCCCTAAAGAGCGGGGGCCTTTACTCCCCCGTTGCAATGGAGGACGCCTGAGGGAAGATGATGTCGTTTACTTTTTCTTGATCGGCTGGATCAGACATACATATGCACCGGTTTCCTTCTTGGCGATGTCCCCTGCCTTAACCTCACCTTCGACGACTTCACCCTCAAAATAATTTTCACCCGCAAGACCAAGGACTTTGACTTTGCCTACCGCTTTGACCTTCAACGAGCGGCTGTACGGAAGTTCCCGAAAGACCGGGATCACGTCACCAATGCAGATCTGTTTTTTTGCTTCTTCCATAACGCCGAAAAACATGTGCACTTTTGTGCCGGCCTTCATAACCACTTCTCCTTTGACCTGTGGTTGTTTCTCCAACGCATGGGTAAAGAGGGGGAGGCACACTACTGCCACAATAGCCAGAACCGAGAAAATCTTTGCTAATTTTTTCATTTGTTCATCTCCTTTGATGGTTTATGTGGTCTTGCCATTCATAACACGAATGATGCTTTTCCTGAAAAATGCGCGGGGCTCGCTCCACCCCCTTAACAGTGAAGGAAGCCTAGCACCTTGTAACTCTTATTTCTTCGTAGGTTGGGTTAGCGGCCTCATCGCGTAACCCAACAGCCTTGCGTGTTGCCGGCTTGGTCATGTTGGGTTACGGCATACACCCGCCTAACCCAACCTACGAAATCAACAATTCGAAACAAATAATGTTCCGGGGTACTAGGGGAAGTTGATGTCGATCTGGGTCGTCCACTTCCAGGCGCCGTTGATCCCCTTATCGTTGAACCAGACCGGGCCGGTCAGAAGGTCGATGTTCTTGGTGAAGTAGTAATAGAGGCCGAAGCCGCCGCCGCCGATGGCATTCTTGCCGGAAGCATAGTCCGCCGCAAGGACAACCTTGCTGTACTCGTTGCCTTCAGCGTCCTTCGTCAGTAGGAACCCGCGGTCGTAAGCTACCATGAAGCCGGCATTTTCCGTTTTGCCGTTACTGTCCTTAAGCACCGCGCTGTTGCCGATATACGGGCCGGCCGTCACACGCCCCAGCACCGGGATGGTTTTCCCGATTACACCAAAAACGATATTTTGATTGGTTACCTTGTTTTTCGTTCCCACGTTGAAAATACCGACCTGAAGGGCTGGAGCGCCGCTGAAAAGAGCGCCTTCCGGGGCGCCGATCTTTGCGTTGAAGAAATAAGGGTTGTCTGATGGCCAGAGGGCATCGACGCCGATCTCCATCTGGATTTTGTCGAAGGGAAGTATGCCTACCGTCAGACCCACGTCCGTCGGAAACGAGTTCACGGCGACGGAATCGCTTTTGGGCTTCTCAACGCTAAAATAGTTGTCGAGAGTCAGATGCCCCACCTTGTACCCCTGAATGTCCATCACCATCGGAGTCCAGTAGGTAGTGGAGGGGGTTGCCAGTGCTGCTCCTGCTGCTGCCAGGGTCATCGTTGCTGCCAGTGCGGTCGTTGCAATAAACTTCTTCATTTTCCAGCCTCCTTGCGTGGGTTTGTTTGCCGAACTCGGCATTAAAACAAAAGGCACCAATCACCGTGCGGTGATATGGCGCCTTTGCCATACTGAATCGTCATCATCGTCATCGCGGCACAGTCGTTGTGTCCGGCTCATTGTTTTTCCTGGTAAAGCACAGGCCGTGCCAGTGTTACAGCAGCAATACACTACCAATGAATTCAGCGTATTACATGATCAGCACCAAAACAGGGGCACAAAAAAAGGGCTGGTGATCGGCACCAGCCCCCCAAACTGCACATTTTTTCAGCAACCAACTCGCAACGCTCAGGCGAATCTCACCAGCTCCACCATGTCCCGCACCGCCTTGTCCAACCCTACCAGCACGGCCCGGGAGATGATGGAGTGGCCTATGTTGTACTCCTCGATCCCGCGGATCGCGGAAATCAACTTGATGTTCGTGTAGTTGAGACCGTGACCGGCATTGACCCCCAGCCCCAGCTTCTGGGCCAGCTTGACGGCATTCTCGATCTTGATCAGTTCCTGGTCGACGGCCTTCCAGTCCGTTGCCCCGGCAAAGGCGCCGGTATGGATCTCGATATAGTCGGCCCCGGCCTTGGTGGCCGCCTTGATCTGGTCAGGGTCGGGATCGACGAACAGGGAGACCACGATCCCGCCGCTTTGCAGGCTCTCCACCGACGCCTTCACCTGGTCCAGGTTGTAGCGGACATCCAGCCCCCCCTCGGTGGTCAGCTCCTGGCGCTTTTCCGGCACCAGGGTGCACATCTCCGGCTTCACGGTAATGGCAACGCCGACCATCTCGTGGGTCGCGGCCATCTCCAGGTTGAGCCTGGTCTTCACGGTCTGCCGCAGGATCTTCAGGTCCCGGTCCTGGATATGCCGCCGGTCCTCGCGCAGATGAATGGTGATGCCATCGGCACCCGCCAGCTCGGCGATGGCGGCCGCCGCCACCGGATCGGGCTCTGCGCCCCCCCTGGCCTGACGGACCGTTGCGATGTGATCGATGTTTACCCCCAGCCTTGCCATCCTACTTCCCTCCGATCGCTGTTTCAACCGCTTCGGCAATCTCCTTTGCCCAGCCGGTAATCCGGTATTTGTCCTGCCCTTCCAGCATGATCCGCAGGAGCGGCTCGGTACCGGAGTAACGGATCAGGATCCGCCCCTCGTCCCCCAGCTTCTGCTCCACGTCCCGCACCAGCCCGGCCACCGCCGGGATGGTCATGATATCCTTCTTCTCGGCCACCCGCACGTTCACCAGCACCTGCGGCAGCGGGATCATCACCTCGGCCAGTTCGGA
>JAJZTK010000201.1 GCA_021849045.1 Deltaproteobacteria bacterium
TACCTGTTCAACAACGTGCGGCTGTACGGCAATACCCGGTACGATCTGGTCTCCGAGACCTTCAGCGAGGTGCTGGCCGGGGTGAAGTACTACCCCTGGAGCAACCTGATCTTCACCGGCGAGTGGTACCAGAGCTATCCGACCTTCGACACCACCTCGATCTACTCGGTCTTCGCCGTTGACCGTTACCAGGAGGCCGTCTTCCGCGCCGACTACACCATCAACGACAGGATCGCCGTCAACGGCGGCTACACCTCCCAGTGGTTCGAAGAGGGGGGGCGTGGCCACATCTATCATCTGGGGTGCAGCGTGCGGCCGGTGGAGCCGCTGCAGCTCAATGTCGAGTATGACAACAACCAGGGATACAACGGCAAGACCAACGGCGTTCTGGTCGATGCATACTATGACGTAACCCGGGCGCTGCAGCTGGCCGGCGGTTTCGGCTACGACGTCTACAAGCGCGACGTCATGAACAACGACGAGATTGCCCGCACCTACTGGCTCGGCGGCAAGTACCGGCTGAGCAAGGGCATGGCCACCTCGCTGCGCGTCGAAAACAACGTGAATGCCCAATACGAGAGCGATACTCAAGGGCGCTTCGTCTTTGACTACGACTTCTAGAAAGGGGGGAAATCCGTGAAAAAATGGTTTATCGCACTCCTGCTCCTGGCGGCGTCGACCTTCTCGGTCCAGATGGCCCTGGCCGACAAGGTGGCGCACAAGGAGTACGCCTCGACCCCCATCGCCGACTGCAACTCGTGCCACAAGGAAGAGGGGGTCGCCCCGAACCACGACGCCGACTGGGTCCGGGGCCACCGGGTCCTGGCCAGCAAGGCGGGTAGCAACTGCGCCCAGTGCCACGTCCAGCAGTTCTGCCTCGACTGCCACCAGGGAGGCGGAATCGACGCCAAGCTGTCGACCCGCAACTACCAGCGCGACTACGTCCCCAAGAGCCACCGGACGGATTTCATCATGATCCATCCGATCAAGGCCCTGGACAATCCCCAGACCTGCACCCGCTGCCACGAGCCTTCCTACTGCAACGAATGCCACAGCCGCTACCCGAAGGGGGCGCTACGGATCAAGTCGCACCTGGGAGGACAGACCTTCATCTGGAACAGCGAACACGCCGCCGAGGCCCGCAGGAACCTCCAGTCCTGCCAGACCTGCCACCCGGACGGGGACGTCTGCATCAAATGTCACGGCACCACGGCGAAAGGTGGGTCGGGGATCAATCCGCACCCGAGGAACTTCAAGGGTGACAACCTGATCCGCAGAAGCGACCGCTCCTGTCGCAAGTGTCACAACCTCTAACACCACTAACCATCAAAGGAGGAAAGCAGCATGAATTTGCGCAACCAAACCGTACTCCTGCTGGGCGCCACCGCACTGTTTGCCCTTGCCGGCTGCGGCAGCAGCAATCGCGAGAGCGCCATTGACCAGCAGACCGCTTCATTCCAGGCCTCGGCCGGGTGTATAAGCTGCCATGCCGGAAACAAAACCTCCCCTGTCACGGGGGCACAGATCACCGACGAGTGGCAGAAGTCGGCCCACAATACTAAGAACGGGGCAGCCTGTGCCGACTGCCATACCAACAGCGGTCACCCGAACGGCGGGAGCATCGTGAAGGCCGTCCAGGATACGCAGTGTGCCACCTGCCATACCACCGTCAAGCTCGGCTCGCCGCACTTTGCCAATTACACCACGAGCCTCGCTTCGCAGTACGTAAGCCAGAGCGACGCCGCGGGCGTTCAGTGCCGCCAGTGCCACAACCCCCACGACACCACCTCCCTGATCCAGTACAACAAGGATTGGGCCGACTCCGGCCACGGCAGCACCACCTACGTCCCGGGCAACGCCAACGCCAGCAGCGTCAACTCCCACTATGCATGGACCACGTCGAGCCGCGACGCCTGCTCCAAATGTCACACCACCACCGGCTACAAGAATTTCACCAACGGCAATGCCGCACCGTACATGAGCAACAACAAGAAGAACGAGACCATCATGTGCTCGGCCTGCCACCAGGATTACAGCTGGAAGCGTCGCAACATCGGCGCCCAGACCCTCGAGTACACTTACAATGCCGCGCCCATCACGCTTCCGGATGCCAAGGACTCCAACCTCTGCCTCGTCTGTCACAGCGGTCGCGGCAACGGGCAGTCCGCCAGGTCTTCGCGTTTTGCCGGTCACCACGCACCGACCGGTGCGGACCTGTTCGCGGAATACACCCACCTCGGCTACGAGTTTGCCGGTCTTGACTACACCAAGAAGTCATACTTCGAGCATGACACCATCGGCATGACCGACGGCTCTGGTCCGTGCGTCAGCTGCCACATGAAGGCGGCGAACAGCCACACCTTCGACGTCGTCACGAAAGATGCCAACGGTGTGATCACCGCCATCAAGTCCCAGGCGGTCTGCGATTCCTGCCACAGCGGCAGTTACGCCATGACGGCTGCGAAGCTTGAGGAAGAGTCTGCCGGCTATCAGGAAGCGGGCACCATCCTCAAGGCCTATCTGGCCAATACGATCGTGAACTACAAGAATGCGGCCATCGTATATTCTTCCAACCCTGCCACGATGTCTGACAATGAGTACGGGGCATACCAGAACTCGCTCTTCCCGTCGGAAGACCCCGGCGGATATGCCCACAACCGTTACTACGTCAAGCGCCTGATCTTCGACTCCATCGACTTCCTGGATAACAGCACGTTCGACGGCACGATCACCATCGATGCCACGACCTATCCGAATGCCGCCGCCTGGTTCGGGGCGCCTGCCGGCACGACGGGCAACTACACGGCTACCCGCCCCTAGTGTCACCGCAACTGGAAGTGCAGCACCCAAAAGCCCCCGCCTCGGCGGGGGCTTTTCCTTTTTCACGACCGCCTGTAGTTGTTAGGGGAGCATCACAGAAAAGCCATTTGAAGCACAAGCAACTGATCGTAACATCCTCTACCAGGATATCGCCCCCCGTTTCGGCGTGAAAAAAGCCCAGGAGCTTGAAAATCTCTTTTTTTATCTGACCTCAAACGTGGCGTCCCTCTATACGTTCAATCGTTTGTCGGCGCTTGTGGGGCTTGCCGACAAGACGGTGAAGGAGTACCTCGCGTATTTTGCCGATGCCTATCTTCTCTTTACCCTCGATTCCTTTGATTTTTCAGTGAAAGAGCAGATCAAGAGCCCGAAGAAAGTCTATGCAATCGATACTGGCATGGCTGTGGCAACGGCTTTCGGCTTTTCGGAAAACATCGGCCATTATCTGGAGAATCTGGTCTATCTTGCCTTGAGGCGCCAGGGACGCGAGGTCTACTACTACAAGACTGTCACCGGCCTCGAGGTTGATTTCGCATGCCGGGAGAAAGGGCGGCTTACCGAACTCATCCAGGTGGCAAGGGACCTGAGGGGCGAGAATGCGAGAAACCGCGAACTCAAAGCCCTTTTCAGAGCCCTTGAGGAGTCGGGATTGGAAACGGGTACGATAGTTACCTATGAAGATGAGGATGAAATCAGTGAAGGGGGAAGAACGGTACGCGTGGTCCCTGCGTACCGCTATCTCTGCGACGTTGAAGTGCCGTCGAATGCTCCCGCCGCACGGGCGAAAGTCCCTTAAGAACATAGTCGTCATCTCCCGACGCAGGGATTCCGACCGCCACTTTTGCATGAGAAAATGCACAGCTTCGTTTGACAAGAGATTCTTTACCTCTACACTTTTTTTCAATCGGGCAGTCGGATTCAAACGCCATTTTGCGCTGTTCCCCGAGTCAACCTCACTACTAGGAGCGTGCCATGAAACACAAGCTGCGGCTCATGACCCTGGCGTTCGCCTCCCTTCCGTCGCTGGCGGCGGCGGCCGACCTCGGTATCGACGCCACCTCCCTGATCCGCCTGGAGGAACGGAGCGTCCCCGGGTTCAAGGACGAGAACGTCGTCCCGGCCACCCAGTTCCTCGGCGTCGACCTCGACAAGTTGGGTGACGGCAACCTCTCGTTCCATCTCCATGGCTGGGGGCGGGTGGATCTGGCCCATCGCAGCACCGACGAAGGGACGACGGACGGCGACCTCTCCTATGCCTACCTCGCCTACCGCTTCCCGAAGGCGGACGGCCTGATCCGTCTCGGCCGGTTCTACGTCTACGAAGGGATAGCGGCCGAGCAGCTGGACGGGGTAAGCGTGCGGGGGGACCTGGCGAAGGGATTCACCGCGTCGCTCTTCGGGGGAGCGCCGGTTCGCCTGGACATTACTGACAGGAACAAGGGAGACTATGTGGTCGGCGGGAGGGTCGGTTTCCGCGTCCCCGGCATCCTGGAGATCGGGGCGTCGGCGCTGCGGGAGGGGAACACCGACACCGGCCAGACCGCCGATCTCAAGAATTACCGGCAGCTGGTGGGTGGGGATATCTGGCTCGCCCCCTTCCGGATGATCGAGGTGCGGGGGCATTCCAGCTATAATACCGCCACCGACGGTTTCGCCGAGCACTCCTACTTGGTCCTGTTCCAGCCGCTCAAGGACCTGTCGATCTCGGCCGAATACAACGACTACCGACTGAAGGACTACTTCGCCTCCACCAATCTTCGCTCCCTCTTCAACCCCGACAAGGGAGAGACCCTCCGCAGTTACGGCGGGAGCGTAACCTACGTGATCGCCAAGCCGGTGGAGGTGAGCGCCGACTACAAGCGGATCAACTATCACGGCGACAGCCATGGCAACACCCATCGCTACGGCGGCGAGGTGCGGCTTACCCTGGCCGACCGGAAAGTCCGGGCGGGGGTCTCCTACCACCGGGCCGACAGCAGCAGGGCCGACGTCAACTCGTACCACGAGGTGCGGGGGTGGGGGCTTTACGACGCCACGGCGTACTTTGCGAGCCTCGACGCCATCGCCCATTTCTACCGCCAGTCCATTGACACGAGGAGCCACGATTACGAGTTCGTCGGCTCCGCCGGCTACCGGATTCTTCCGAACCTCGCCCTTTCGGGGGACATCGCCTATGGCCGCAATCCCCGCCTCGATTCCGAATTGCGGGGGGTCGTGAGGCTCACCTGGAACTTTACCTCCACAAGCAAAGGAGCGGCAAAATGAGACGGATCAAGCTCTTGAGTCTATGCGCAGCGTTTGTGGGTGCGATGGCCCTGACCGCCTGCACCCATGTGATATCCCAGGAGACGAGCCTGCCGTCGTCGCATCCCGAGGCCCTGGGGGAGGGACGTGTCGACTGCTCCGAGTGCCACGAGGACAAGATCAAGGGGGTCCTCAAGCCCTATGCCTCCTTCAGTCACACCCCGGTCTTCGTCAAAAACCACCGCTTCTATGCCGGGGAGGACGGCCGGCTCTGCGGCGTCTGCCACAAGCCTTCCTTCTGCACCGACTGCCACGCCAACGAGCTTGAGATAAAGCCGTCGATCAGGTACGGCAACCGGCCGGACCGGGAGCTCGTCCACCGGGGCGACTACCTGACGCGGCACCGGATCGACGGGAAGATCGACCCGACCAGCTGCTTCAAGTGCCACGGCAGGACCAATAACGAACAGTGCGTTGCATGCCACCGGTAGGAGGGAACCAATGAAACGACTTGCGAGCGTCATTCTTCTCCTCGCTGCCGGGGCCGTGTTCTGGGGATGTTCCAGCAGCAACGACAACTCACCCCTGTTCGATCCGGTCACCGGCAAGCATCCCGCCAACTGGATCGAGAGCCACTGGCTCGAATTCCGGAAGAACAACGACCAGTGCGTGCAGTGCCACGGTTCGTTCACCGTCAGTGCCCAGTCGGGCGGAATCTCCGGCGTTAGCTGCTTCTCCGCCAACATGGGGGCGCAGATCTGCCACTCCAACGGACCGGCAGGCCATCCGGTCGGATGGGGGGCCGCTTCCCAGCACGGGCGCAGCGGCGCCATGGCGGCACCGGCAGTATCCGCGGGGTTTGCCTATTGCAGCCGCTGTCACGGTTCGCTGTACAGCAACGGGGCGGCCCGCTCCTGCCTCTCGTGCCATACCCGGGCTCCCCACCCCGATGCCCCGTGGCACGGGACGACCGCATCGGGAACGAACCATGTCT
>JAJZTK010000040.1 GCA_021849045.1 Deltaproteobacteria bacterium
GGGGCGGGGGGGTGGGTGAAGCTGCAACCAGCGGACTTCGTGGCAACTTCCCCCCCACCATCACCCTCCCCCGCCAGGGGGGAGGGGATTTTTTTCAAGCGGGCGGAAGATTAGTGCTAATCAGGTTGAAATATGGCCCTATGCTGTGTATACTTCGCACTTTTCCGGGGCCAGCAATCTACCATGGGAACTGTTCGTTCCCCATTGCATACGGCTTTTTGCCAGATCACCACACGTACGCAGCACTGGAGAGAACCTCATGAAATTTCTGATTAAAGGCATAACTCTGCTTCTGCCGGTCCTGCTCTTCTGCGGCTTCACCTGGGGCAAGGCGCCGGCTGAGAAATGCGACGAGGCCAAGAAGATAGCCGCGACGTTGGCAACCGGCGATGTCAGGAAACGGCTGGAAACCGAAGCGCGCATCCAGGAACTCTGCAGCGATGGGGCGGCCGGTCACTACGCCAAAGGGTTCGGTTTCGAGCAGGCCGGCAACAGTGAACGTGCCATCACCGAGTATCGTGAGTCTCTGCGCCTCGACCCCGATTTCTTCCTCGCCAATGGTCGCATAGGTCTGCTGCTCCTCGAACAGTCCAATCAAGATGAGGCAGCCGCCGACCTCACCAGGGGGCTGATGGGGGGAAGCAACCCGGAGTATCACAAGGGACTGGCCCGGATCTTCAGCGACAAAAAGCTTTACTCCCTTGCCCTGCACCATTACCAGGAAGCAATCGCCGCATACCCTACCGACTCCCTGCTTCTGATCGGCATGGCCGAAACGTACCGCGCAAGCGGCATGCTCTCCAAGGCAGCCGACGCGTACCGCAAATCGCTGACCGTGGCACCGGGAAATGAACAGGCCCTCCTGGGCCTTGCCGACACCTACCGTGACCAGGAACAGTACGACCAGGCCCTGGCCGAACTGCGAAAGGCTGAGGCCGCCAACGCGCACAGCAAGGAGATTCATCGTCGCCTGGCCGAGGTCCTGGTTCACAAGGGGGACAAGAAGGGGGCTGAGTACGAATTCCTCCTGGCTGGCGTGCCGGTAACGCCACCCGCTTCGACGCAGCCGGATGATCTGCTGAAAAGCGGTGACGAGTACATGAAGGCCCGGGAGTTCGAAAAGGCGGTTCAAGCGTTCAAGTCCGTCGTCACCGCCCGCCCCGACTCGGCCGAAGCCCACCAGTTGCTCGGCGCGGCGCTGGCTGCCGCAGGACGCGACGATGAGGCCATCGCCGCTTACAAGGAGGCGGTCCGTCTCAAGGACCAGAGCGCCGAACTCCACCTCGGGCTGGGAAAGCTCTATGAAAAAAAGGCGTTTCTCGATGAAGCCGTGGTGGAATACCGACGGGTCATCGGCATCACCCCCCTGAGTGCGGACGCCCGCCGCCGGCTGGCAGATATCTATACGCTGCGCGGCACCCATGTCCAAGCGATTGAACAGTACAAGGAACTGCTCAAGACACGGGCCGACAATCCGGTCGTCCACTTCAAGCTGGCCCAGGCTTACACGAACAACAAACAGTACCGGGAGGCCCAAGAGGCATACAGAGAATCCCTCAAACTCGACCCCGACAATATCGAGGCCCATCGAGAACTGGCAAGCCTGCTTCGGCGGAACAATGCGCTGGACGAGGCCGCAAAGCAGTACAAAGAGGTGCTGCGCCTGAAAAAGGGTGACCAGGACGCGCGGACGGCACTCACCTCAATCTACGTGAAGGCCAAGACCTACGAACCGCTGATCGCCCTCTTGAAGGAGTCAGCCGAACTTTCGCCCGCCGATCCCAACAACCAGTACAAACTGGGCTTGGTGTATGAATTCAACAAGGATTACGACAACGCGGCAACCAGCTACCAGGAGACGGTGAAACTCAAGGAGGATCACGCCAAGGCCCTGAACGCCCTCGGCCGGGTGTACATGAAGACCGGACGGATACAGGAAGCGAAAGTGGCCCTGGAAAAGGCCAAACAGGCCGATCCAAACCTGGAGGAAACAACCCTGCTCCTGAGCAACATAAAGGATGAACTCTCTCCCGAACCCAGAAAGTACACGAAGCACAAAAAGGGCAAAAAGGGGAAGGTCTCGAAAAAAGGGAGTAAAAGGGGTTCAAAAAAGGTCGCAACCGGCAAGAAGGGGAAGAAGGCCGCCCGTTAGCAGTGAGGCTGGTGTATAAGAGGCCGGGTTCCCCGGCACAGCATGATAAAAAAAGTCCCGCAACACATGTCAATGTTGCGGGACTTTTCAGACGTATTCTCCGGCTATCATTCATCAGTTCACTTCGCGATAAACCCCGCTCCCAATCCACAGTGTGTCATCTACTTTCTTGACAAAGGCGTCCTTTCCTTCGACCTTTTTCGTCTGGGGGTGCGTCCATTTGTACTTGAACCACCCCTCCCCTTTGCTGGCCTGTTCAATAAGACCCTTGATGACAAATACCCCGTCGGGATCCTTCATATCGATGAGATTTTTGCCGATCAGTTTTTGGTTGGCACCATGGGCAAGGACTTCACCTTGAAAGTCATAGGCAAAGATGTAGAGGTCTTTATTAACGAACCCACCCTTTGGGTTGTTAATTTCGGCAAAGGCCTTATCCTTACCCTGTTCCTTGATGTATGCGACACATTTTTCCACCAGGACCTTGGCCTCATCTTTGGAACCCCGTTCGTCGCCCCATACAGCAGTGGTCAATACACCAAAGGCAAGCAGGCACACAATTGACAGTAATTTCTTCATGAACAACCTCCTTGGAATATGGCTTAGAGAATCTGTTTCTCCGTTTTGTACGTTAGCTGTTCGTCCCAACATACAATTTCTTTAGTAATAATTTAAAGTTACGAGTCCGCGGTGACGATAATCCGTAAAAAGCCATGGTTCGGAATACCATCTGACAGAGACGGTGTTTCTACTTGCCCGGGCGAGAGCAGATGCAAAACATGAAGAGCCGTTCCGGAAAGCCTATTTCATTCTGTGAACCGCAGAGGGGTGCCACGTGACATTAAAGCAAAAACTGGTTGTCAATATGACGTTGACGGCGTTGGGCATCGTCATTATTGCCGGGTTTTCGTTGTCAGGAATGCGCTTTGTGCAGAACAAGCTCCATGTCTTGACGGAGCAGAGTACACCCTACCAGCTCAAGGTTTATGAGCAGCAGCGTGCCCTGCAGGAGCACATCGGCAATCTGCTTCGTTTTTCGGTTGCGACCACCTCACAAGAACTTGTGACGACCAGGCAGAATGCCGAAAAGACACTTGTTGCAGTCGAAAGGGTGACGACGGAACTGGCCGCCTTTAAGGGGGAGACGAACCTGAGCGACAGCCAGATGACGACCCTGCGCGAGATTACGCGCGAGATAGAATCTGCCTCGTCGGCACGGATTGCCGCTTTTGATGAAGTCCAAAAGGCCCTTCGGCAGATCGATGTGAGCCTGGAGAGGATCGGCAGTTCCCTTAAGGGGGTCGACCGTACCATGAAAGGGACGCAACAGAAGATGGTGCGGGATATCGCTTCGGCGAACGACTCTTTCAAGCGCTCATCTGCCAGGATCAAGGCGGTTCAACAGGCACTCGGCCACCTGAACGACATAAAACTGGCCCTCACCGAGCTTTCAGCAGCCGAGGCAAGCGAAGAGGTCGCTTCGATACGCAGCCGACTCGATGGTGCCGTTAAGGCCCTGGGTGCCTCCACCGTTCTGAAGGTCGAGAAGGGAACAAAGAGTATCCGGGAACTGGCCGATTCTTTGGCCGATTTCGGCAAAAACTACCCTGTGCTGTGCGACGCCGTCTCAGCCTCTCTCGACCCGCGCGATGAAGTTAAGCGGGCCAGGGCGTTGGCGGACATATCAAAGTCCATGAAGGTGGTCAACCGGCATATCCGGGCGCTTGGCGAGACAATTGAGGCCTCGAACCAGGCAGCTGCCAGCGATGGCAAGCATCTGGACGAGACACTTGCAAATTCTGTGGCAGTGAGTGCACAGCTGGCCAAAAACGGCGACCTCGTCTCGTTGGGTGCGGAGGTCAAGGCGCGGGTTCGCGACATGTTTACCGCGCGTAACCAGGCAGAGTTGGACCAGACAAAGGGAGATATCAATGCCCTTCTCGCCCGGGCCGACTCTCTGCGCCAAGGGCTCCGTGGCGTCGCCGGGATAGATGCCGTGGCAGCTAATTTCAGCGCCATCAACGGCGCCTTGTTCGGCCAAAACGGCGCCTATGAGCGACTGACGAACATTGTCAAGGTCACGGCCCAGGCAACTGCCTCTGCTGAACGCCTCAAGGGGATTGTCGCCGAGCAGAGAAGCCTCGGCGACAGTGGCGTCGAAAAGGCCAAGACAGCCCAAGCCCTGGCAATCACCAGCGTCAACGCTATGTTCCGTTCGTCAATCATACTGGTGGTTTCCATCGGGGCGGCCGTACTGGCCCTTGCCATGTTCTCCAGTCGACACCTGCTCAAATCGGTCATGCGCCCTATTGGTGACCTGGAGCAGTTTGCCGCACAATTTGGCAATGGAGATTTTTCGACAAGGCTCGATGCCCAACGCAAAGATGAGTTCGGGGTGCTTGCAGCGGACTTCAACGGGTCGAGCGAGACTCTAAGCGAAATCGTGGTCGAATTGACTGGGGCCATCAAAAAAATGGTCGGCTCGGTAACCGACCTTACCAGCGCTGTCACCACCATCGACCGCGCAGTCGACATGCAGGCGTCCCTGGCCCAAGGGTCGGCCACCGCCATCGAACAGATGTCGGCTACGGTCAGCGATGTGGCCAGGACTGCCGTCAACACCTCCGAGTTGACCGCTCAGTCACAACGCACGGCCCGGGCGGGACATCAGGCCGTCGCAGAAACGGTAACTGCCATGACGGGGATTGCCGCTGCGGTCAGCACGGCCGCGACAGTAATGACGAGGCTGGCCGAGAGTTCCGAGCGAGTGGGCGGGGTTGTCGGCGTAATAAACGAGATAGCCGACCAGACCAATCTCCTTGCCCTCAACGCAGCCATCGAAGCGGCACGGGCCGGTGAGCAGGGTAAGGGTTTCGCCGTAGTTGCCGATGAGGTTCGCGCTCTGGCAACGAGAACAACCGAGGCAACCAAGGAGATTGCCAATATGATTGGTGTGATCCAGTCCGACATAAATTCGACGCAAAAAGCCATGAATGAGGGACGCAAGCAGGTCGATGTCGGAGTGACGTTGGCTGGTGGAGCCCAGAAATCACTCAATGAGATCGTGACCGTTTGTGACAGCGCGTCACAGATGGTTGCCCAGATTGCCACGGCCACTGAGGAACAGGCAGCGACTGCGACCGAGGTATCGTCAGGGGTTGTGAAAATGTCCGAGATGTCAGAACAAACCAGGGCGGCGGCAGGGCAGATAAGTGCAGCTACGGCAGAGCTTGAAAAGCTGGCAGCCGAGTTGGGTCGACGTGCGTCCTGGTTCAAGTCGGGCTCCGGAGCGACTGTTTAAGTCGACAGCCAAGAAAACAATCCTTGCAGCGGAGACAATAAGAACAGCACCTGTGAACAAGAAAAGAGGCCGGGTTTCCCCGGCCTCTTTTCTTGTTTTCGCCCAGATGATTTTTTGTTAGGAAGCCTGTTTTTCGGTCTCTGTCAGGGAAATGATCCGCACCTTCGTCATCCCCTTGCCGAGAAAACGGAGCTCCCTGGCCGCTGCCTGTGACAAGTCGATGTGACTCGACTTTCTCTTGCGGCAACGGTCGTTGATGGTAACAACAACCTCCCGATCATTGGCCAGGTTGACCACCTTGACCGTGCTTCCCATCGGCAGGGTTGCATGGGCCGCCGTCAGTTTCTGCGGATTGTAGCGCGCCCCGGAATATGTCCGCCGTCCATTGTACTTCCTGGCGTAGTAAGTGGCGGTCCCTGCCACGCCTTTGGCCACTTCATCCGATTTAGCGGCCGGTTCTTCTTGCGACGTCTGTGCAAGTCCTTCTGCCTGCAGGGGAAGTGTGTGGAACGCAAGGAACAGCTGGCAAATCACCAACATGAGCGCCAGTCTGCCCCCCAAGTTCAGTTGCGCCATGCGCACCTCCTTCTTGGGCGAGGCGTTCTTATAGCACAGGCGTCACACAGGGGTCAAGCAAAAGGCGAGGGGGTAGGGGAATTAGCCCTATTTTACAACATGTTACCCATCACAGCCAACACCATCATTGCCGGTGATGCGCTGCAACTGCTCGGTCAACTGCTTCAGCTCGGTCATGTCATGAATGGTGACCACCGTACCGGTGACCTCGTCCCCTTGGTCCCTGAACTGATACGGATTCAGAACAAACCAGCGACCGGTCGGCTCGTGTGACAACTCCATACTCTGGAGGAAAATGGTGCCGATACTCAATTCACGACTGTACAAAAGTTCGGTCCAATCGGCACCGATGATCCGTTCATAGGGAATCCCCATAAACTCCTGAAAGGCCTTGTTGCAGCGTACGATCTTCCCCTGCCGGTCCCCCAGAATCACCATATCGCCAATGCAGTCCAGGGTACGTTCCCACTCCTTCTTGGCCTGTTCCACCTGGGCGAAATAACGCTTCAGTTCTTCATGATTCTGGTACAGCTTGACCTGGCTCCGGAGCAGTTCCTCCTCCAACTGGCGTTTCTCGGTGATATCGTGGGCAACTACGATGAGACAGGCCTCCTCGCCGTATTCGATAACCTCCGCAGACCAGAGCATGGTCCTGACATCCCCGGACTTGACCCGGAAGTGGACCTCCAGATTCCGCACCCGGCCATACTCATCCAAATGCTTCAGCATATTGGCCCGGTCCTTCGCATCCTGCCAGATGCCGAGCTCGACTGATGTACGGCCGATCACTTCGTCACGGCTATAACCGGTGATCTGCAGGTACGATTCGTTCACCTCGATGTACCGTCCATCAGCGATCCGCGTGACCACGATCCAGTCGGGGCTGTTGCGAAACGCCATGGAAAACTTCTCTTCCATCAGGCGCAGTGACACCTCGGCCTTCCGGCGCGTGGTGATGTCCTGGATGGTACCGACCATCCGCATCGGGTAGTCGGCCCGATCGTACGTCACCTCCGCCTGACAGTCCACATAGCGCTCTTCGCCGTTCGCCAGGGTAATCCGGTATTCGATCTGGTATGGCTTTCGCTCATAGAGCGCCTCGTTGATCGCTCGATTGACCAGAAGCTTGTCGTCCTGGCGCACAAAACCGAGAAACGACTCGTAGGTGGGTGAAAAGTCACCGGGGCGCAGGCCAAAGATCCTGAACACCTCGTCCGACCAATGGAATTCACCGGTGGCAATATTCCAGTCCCAGTTGCCCAAGTGGGCAATTCGCTGGGCCTTGATCAGCCCCTCCTCGCTGCGCCGCAGCGCCTCCCCCTGGCGCCGCCGCTCCATGGCATAACGGATGATGCGTTGCAAACCGGCCGGCGTGATATCGTCCAGAATCAGGAAGTCAGCGGCTCCGGACTTCAGGGCATTCAGATCGTATCCGCGTTCCTCCCGGCTCGCCACGATGATGACCGGAACCAGACACCCCTGCTGCTGAATCTGTTGCATGAGCTCGACGCCGTCCGTCCCTTCCAGGCGGTAGGCGATCAGATAGACGTCATGGGCAGCACTGAGGAGCTTCTCCGGCGCCGAGGACAAATCATTGCAGTAATCAAGGTCGTAGGCAAACCATGTCACCCTGTCCAGCAACTGGAGCAAACAGTGGCGGTTGTCGCCGGAATCATCGACCAGTAGTATACGAATCTTTTCGTTGTACATGTTCTTGACTCAGGGCTCGGGGTAAGGGCCGGATTCTTACGTCTTATGGCTCGCTTACTGCTTCACGATTCAAACAGGTTGCCCTCGAAACGAGGTATCACACCACGTTCCTCGGCCAGCCGAAGCAGCGTGGTCACTGCGCTTCTCCCCTCCTCGGCCAGGTCGAGGGAAAAATCGTTCACGTACAGGCCGATGTGGGCCGCGCAGACCTCATCGTCCATCTCCTGGGCGTGGTCGCGGATATACGGCAACGCCACATGCGGATTGTTCCGGGCATGGAGCAGGCTCGCCCGGATGGCAGCACCAACGGTCCTGATTGTTTCCACGCCCAGAGAGCGCCGCGCCACGATTCCGCCCAGCGGGATCGGGCAACCGGTGGTCTCCTCCCACCATGCGCCGAGATCCAGGAGTTGCACGAGTCCCTGCTCCCGGTAGGTGAACCGGGATTCGTGAATGATCACCCCGGCCGCCACAGCGCCGCGTTCGACCATCCCCATGATCTCGTGAAACGGCACGAACAGCAGGTTAGCCAGGGAAGGATCGAAGAGCCGCAGCAGCAGACAGGCCGTGGTATACCGCCCCGGTATGGCAATCGGCTTCCCCGCCAGGTCCGCCAGGGTCGTGCCGGGGCGTGCCACAACAAGCGGTCCGCAACCGCGCCCCAACGCCCCCCCTGCCGACAACAGGCAGTACTGTTCCCGCACATGACCGAGAAGGTGGTAGGAGATCTTGCTCACATCCAGCTCCCCGGCCAAAATCAGCGCGTTCAGGGTCTCCACGTCCTCCAGCCGCTCATGAAAGGCAATGCCGGGGGATGGCACCAGACCGTGCACCAGGGCGTGGAAGATATAGGTATCGTTGGGGCAGGGAGAGAAGCCCAACGTCAGGTTTGAGGTTCGAGGTTCGAGGTTCGAGGTTTTCATGAACAAATACATCCAGTCTGAATGCGCGAGGCACGTCCTTGTGTCAGTAGTTTTCCAGGTACTTCAGCAGAAAACGCTGGGCCATCTCCGCGGCCAGCGGAATGTCCCAGCGGGAAATATCCCGGTCCTCCACCATGTTGCTGATCCCCCGCACCTCCAGGGCATCCACTCCGTAAAGCAGTGCCACATGGGCCACAGCAGCACCTTCCATATTTTCGCAGATGCCGTTGAACAGCCGGTAAAGCTCTGCACCCCGGACAGCCGTGCCGCTGCAGGTGGAAACGGTGACAAACTTCCCGCGCCGGATCTGCAGGTTCAGGGACATCCCCAACTGGAACGCCTTTTCCGCAGCCTCCAGTGACAGGGGAAACTCGTTGGCATAACGGTTCCCCCGCCGCTCCACGGAAGGAATGCCGATCAGTTCCAGGGAATGCCAGCCGTCAGCGGTCAAGACCCCTTCGTCGCCATAAATCTCTGACGTGGCAATTGCCAGCTCACCCACCCGAATGCCGGTCTCGGGATAGGCCCCGCCGCAACCGGTATTGATGATGAGGCTCGGCCGGTAGCCAGCCACCAGGGCGGTCACTGACGATGCGGCGTTCACCTTGCCGATTCCGGTAATGGCCAGGACCAGACGGTGCCCGGCGAACTCGCATTCCCAAACAGGGCGGGGTTCAGTGCCGGGCGCCAGTACCCCTCCGGTCTCCCGCACCAGTTGGGCAATCTCCCGATCGGTTGCGGCAGTGATCAGGAGCGGACCAACGCCCTTTCGCCCCTCATTTATGGCTGCACCCATCACAGACTCCCGTTTAGCATCAATCATGAAATTCCGCACACTATACCTTTATTCAAGGCTGCATACAAGAGCTGAACAGTTTAACTGTCAGTCAAACCGGAGCATTCCCCCGCTGCCGCCTCGACTCCCGCCAAACCCGCTCCCAGCGGTCGGCAGATACTCTTTTCCCTTGCATACTGCGGGCATTTTGATACTATTTCCCAGCATTTCACCCTCGCGTAAGGCCTTGGAATGGACAAACTGGTTGCCCCCATAAACATCCTTCTGACCGTACTCGTCATCGCGGCCCTCGCACTCATCACCTCTGACCTGGCTACCTTCAGGCTCGGCCGGCTCTTCCCCGGAACGTCGATGGGAAAATCACGGCCGGCACCTGCGATAGCAGCACCGGCCGAGGACCTCGCCTCTTTCGGCACCATTCTCGACAAGGGACTCTTCGGTCCGGCGACCCGGGGAAAACTCACCCCGTTTGTTGCCGCACAGTCCCAGCAGAAGGGAGCAGCCACCGTTTCCCAAGGCGACCTGGTGCTCCTGGGGACGGCCATCGGCTCGTTCCGTGAGACCTTCGCCCTGGTCCAGCGCACCAGCAGCAAGGAAGAGCGGGTGTTCCGCCTCGGAGACAGCGTCTTCGACCTGGGGCCACTGATGACGGTGAAAAAGGAGTCGGTCTCAATCAAGGCGGGCGGACAGATCATCACCCTCACCACGCCGACTGCCGGCGGTGGCATGCCGGGCAGCCAGCCGCCTCCTGCGGCGGGGCAACCGGGGCCGGGCGGGACGCTCGCCGCCCAGGTCGGCGCCGGCAGCTATGTAATCGACCAGCGGGCACTGAATGCGTCCCTGGACAACATCGGCCAGGCCATGACCGATGCCCGGCTCCTTCCCAGCAGCAAAGACGGAAAGGTTGAAGGATTCCGGGTTTCCGAGGTCAAGCCCCAGGGGATCTTCGGCACGATCGGGATCAAAAACGGAGACGTGCTCCTGCGGATCAACGACTTTCCCATCGACTCCCCGGAAAAGGCCATCCAGTCCTTTGCCTCTCTGAAGGGGCAGTCCCGGATCAAGCTTGACCTGATCCGGGACGGCCAGCCGACGACATTTACCTATGACATACGATGAATCAGGCAACGGCAGCGATAACGGCAACAAACACCGAACCGGTGCCGCCTTCATCGCTGCCCCCGCCTGCCCGGAGGTTCCCATCGTGAAGAGACGTTCCCATACCATCATAATTGCCCTGCTCCTCCTGCTGCTGACGCTGCCACTCCAGGCCTTTGCCGCCAAGGGGGTCGTGCTCAACTTCACCGACGTGGACATCTCGACCATGGTGAAATTCATCAGCGACCTCACCGGCAGGAACTTCGTCATGGACGAACGGGTCAAGGGAAAGATTTCGGTCTACTCCCCGGCCAAGCTCTCCCCCGAGGAGGCGTTCAATGTCTTCACGTCGGTTCTGGAGCTGAAGGGGTTCACCCTGATCCAGGCCGGCAGGGTCAACAAGATAGTTCCAACCGCGGCAGCCAAGCAGCTCGGAACCCGGCTGCTCACCGACGCCGAGAAGGTGCCGGTAAACGAGACCTACGTGGCCAGGGTCATCACCCTGGAGAACGTCGCTCCCCAGGAGGCGGTCACGTTCCTGCAGCCACTGGTCTCCAAGGACGGCCACATAGCCCCGTTCGGCCCGGCCAACATGGTGCTGGTGGTTGACTCCGCTATGAACATCCGCAAGCTCCTGGAGATCGTGGATCAGATCGACACGGAAAAGCCCCGGGAAAAGGCGGAACTTGTCTTTCTCCAGCACGCGGCAGCCGATTCGCTGGCCAAAGTGGTCCAGGAGTGGCTGGCCGGCCGCGCCGGCAAGGCGCCGACCCAGCAGGGCCAGCCGGCCCCGACCGGCGGCCTCGTGGTGGCCGATGCCCGACTGAACGCCCTGGTGGTCTTCGGCAGCGACAAGGACAAGGAAGAGGTGAAGCGGTTCGTCGCCCTGCTCGATGTCCCGCCCCCCACGACCAGCAGCAAGGTAAACGTCTACTACATGGAGAATGCCGACGCCACCGAGGTCGCCAAGGTCCTGGACGGCGTGGTGAAAGGGTCTGCGGCCGCACCCGCTCCGGGCCAGCCGGCAACGGCTCCCCAGCAGTCCCCCTTCGAGGGGGGGAAAATTACCATCACCCCGGACAAGGCGACCAACTCCCTGGTCGTCATGGCCTCCCCTAACGACTACCAGAACGTGCTCCAGGTGATCCAGAAGCTGGACAAACGGCGGCGCCAGGTCTTTGTCCAGGCACTGATCGCCGAGGTCTCCCTGGACCGGGCAAAGGAGCTCGGCGTCCAGTGGGGGTTCGTCGGCGGCGGGAGCAACGGTACGGTGTCCACGGCCGGCGTCTATGACCCGTTCGGCACCCTGGCCCCGCTCCTCTCGGCACTTAGCCAGCTCAAGGGAGCCGGCATCACCAACCCCGAGCTCGCCCTGGCGAGCCCGGCCAACTTCCCGGCAGTGCTCAAGGCGCTGCAAACCAACGGCCTGTTGAACGTCCTCTCCAATCCGACAATCCTCACCTCTGACAACAAGGAGGCGGAGATCTTCGTCGGCGAAAACATCCCGTTCCTCGGCCAGTCCAGCCTGACCTCCACCGGACTTGCCCAGCAGTCCATCGAACGAAAGGACACCGGCATCACGCTGAAACTGACTCCCCAGGTCAGCGAAGGGGACTACGTCAAACTCGACCTCTACCAGGAGATCTCAGCGCTGAAGGATACGGTGGCCATCGGTGCCAACGCCACCGACCGGACCACCACCAAACGGTCGGCCAAGACCTCGGTGGTGGTGAAGAACCAGGAAACCGTCGCCATTGGCGGGTTGATCCAGGAAACCGAGCAGGACACGATCAGCAAGGTGCCGGTCCTGGGAGACATCCCGATTCTTGGCTGGCTCTTCAAGACCAAGAGCACGAAGCGGAACAAGACCAACCTGATGATCCTGCTGACCCCCCGCGTCATCCGGGACGCCAGGGACCTGGCCGAGGTTTCCGAGCGGCAGCGAGAGAAGCTTGACGAGGCGATCAAGCGGACCACGCCGCTGGATATCCCGGCCGCACTGAAGCAACCCGCAAAGCCGCAACAATAACCCGACCATGAGAGAAGGGATTGAAGAGAAACTCCGATTTGACCACGGATGAACACGTATTGTCACGGATCGTTGTGCCATCTGCAGGCCATGAGGAACCGCGATGTTCAGGAGTGTTGGAGTGAATATGTCAAGCAGCCGGGTGAAGTTATGGCGTCTGCTTGTTATTACCGCTCTCTTGAATGTATCCGTTTCTTCATCGGCATGGGGAGCTTGCGACACTTCAAAACCCGGAAGCTGGGTGCAAACGGGCACCACCTATGCGGACTGCGACAATGGTCAGATATGTGCGGGCCAGTGGGCTTACGATACGGTGGATAGAGTAACCTACGCATGTGGCGGGAGTTCCCCGGGTTACCTGTATTGTGAAAGCGTAAACGGCACGACTAAAAGCCTGACGACTTACGGTTTTACCGTGGTCCCCGGGTATGCATGGTGGGATGGTTCGGTTCATTTCCACAAAGATGCTTCCGGCCCAAAGGCACCGATCTGTTCGTGTGACAACCAATATAGTCCGGGCTCCACTCAAGTCATGGTTGCCTATGTGAATCAGGTATTTCAATGGCAATGCGATCCAACCTGTGATGACGGCATTCAGAACCAGGGGGAGACAGGAGTCGATTGCGGTGGTCCTTGTTCGCCTTGTGAAACATCCGGCGACCGGAACCACGGTGGCGGAGGGGCTAACAACCCGTCGCCGGCCCCAAATACAGGACCGGACCCGAATCCCGGACCGCCGTCTCCACCCTGTGACAGTACTCCCAAGGTCCCACTTAGCTCAAAAGCGGACGTCGGCAGCGGCAGCTATTCGCATGACCAGCTGCTGTTCGCAACCAGCGGTACCTTTTCCACGACCTTCTCCCTCTATTACAACAGCCTCAACAGAAACATCAGCCCGCTCGGCAGGGGGTGGAGCCACGGTTTCGGCGCGAAACTGATCGGCCCCTCGCTCAGCGACGCCAACCATATCTACCTGCGGTCCGGCAACGGCGTGATCACAGTTTTTACGCTGACCAACGGCCAATTTCTTCCCCCTGCCGGCGACTCGTCCACTCTTACCCGGAATCCCGACAACACCGCCGTCCTGACGAACCGGGACGGCCTGACCTACAATTTCGACACGAGCGGCAGCCTCACCCAGATTGTCGACCGCCACAACAATTGCTGATGTGATGCCGGCAATAATGACTGCTGCAGGGACCCCCCTAGGACAAAATATTTTTAACAATGCACCAGATTTCATTGATGCCATAATGCCGGGAGACAACCCACCGCCACAAACTATACCTGGTTATTTAGGATGGACTACCGGTCAAGTTATTCAACAAGTTAACAAATGACTTGGAGTTAATATGCTCAATAGGTACTTACTGATAATAATAGGTATTCCATTTAGTGTAGTGGGTTTGCTGTGGTTGAAGGAATATCACCTTTACGGATATTTTCATACCAAAGGTAACTATGTAATATCTGGTAACCCAGCACTGTATTGTATATTGTCTATACTTATATTTTCTGTGGCTGCAATAGTGACAAATATAGTTATTGTCTTCAAGCACAAGAAGACCCAATAGGAGTGCAGACACATATGCAAGAAATAAAGAGAGAAGAAAGGCAATGATTATGGGGGCGCTTTTTGACATTTTCCTAGAGTATATTTTCTTGTCCCCCGGTAGGTGCCTTCTTTTTATCCTCTCTCTTGGAAAAAGAAAAACGTCCAATTCACAAAAAGGCAGCGGGAAACCCAAAAAATCTGAAAGAGATTTAGTAGTTGCAAGTGGGCTGTTTTGGGTAGTTCTTATTCTTGTTGTTGTACTTCTTCAGAACAGATGAAAAAAACAAAGAAGACGAAAGTTGAAGGAGCAGAGCTTGTTGGCTAGAGTCAGACACTTTCTGAAAAACAAGTATGTAGGCGAAGTGTTAGGCCTTGCCGTTCTAATTCTGTGTGTCACGGCACTTACTATCGGACCGGCATTTTTGCAGGAGCACATATTGCTCATAATAATCCTGCTGCTCGTAGTCATCGTGATAAGCGGGGCAATTTGAGATTGCATAACACTTGGCACGACCCCTCTCCCTCCGGTCGGGGGGGGCTCCTCGCCACAGCAGAGAGTGTCAGTGTCAGAGCTACACATTTGACATTGTCAAGAATGTAGGTCTGACACCACATGGGTCTTCCCATAGACCCCTTGGGATTAGATGCGACCAGCTGGAATAACACTACAGGTGGTAGAAGTCGTTTCAATGGTCCAACAAACGGAAATTGGGGCGGTAAGTGCTGGAGCGGTGGGCAATATTCATGTGGTGGAAATGGCCCAGGCAATGCGCCGCCCACAGACAGTGGGGATCAATGTTATAAGCGACATGATGAATGCTTTATATCAAATGGCGACAACAATCCTGTTTGTAATAGAAGACTGGTAGATGAATTAACCCAACTACCCAATGACCCTAGGCAATGGTCAAATCCTCCGAGGCCTGGAACTGAAGGAGATAGTAGGAATTATAGAGATTGGGCTATTCGGTACTTCAGATGAACAATAAATGGCGAAAAATTATTTGGTTAGTATTTGGGCTGACTACTATCTTAACATTGCTTGTCTACTCGAAGTTATGGATGATGGCTTCATATCGCCTGATTCTCACTTTACTCGGAATAGCTAGCGCATGTTTGGGGGGGTGGTTAGTTCTGAAAAGCTGCTTTGCATGGCGCACAATATTTCTGGTTGCTTTTTGTCTTGTAGTTGGTCAATGGTGGCTAATTGAGCAACTTGTGGTTCAAGTCCTATGGGAATTTAGAGGTATGGCACCTTGAGAAAGTTGCCATGGGTTGTCCCCCCTACGTGACACAATCTAAACCAACATAAGTATAGGGACTCTTCGTTGTTTCAAGTGGGTAACCTGAAATCGAGCTTACCGGCATAGTACGTGACACCCAGCTTAGTACGCAAATCGCAAAGAATAGACTGACGGTTGGTGAGATCGATTAAGATGCGTAGCGAAAGAAAACTCATTGCATTAATCGTTGCCTGCCTTTTCCTTCTGCTTGAAGGCAACGTTTTTGCTGCCACCGATGGCATCTATGTTCTTTCCGAAACCACGTATTCCTGGGACGGCACCGACGCCAGCCTTCTCAACAATCCGACTCCCGATTACGAATACAGCTATGGAGACGAAAGCAGCGTCACCTATATCCTGCCGTGGCCGTTCGTCTTCTACGGCCAGAGCTACAGCCAGATCACCATCGATACCAACGGCACTATCTGGTTCGGCGCAAACGGAGGCGTTAACTCCTTCAACCTGGCGACTACCGGACCGGTCATCTCCGCATGGAACAACGACCTGTCGTCCCTTTACCAGGGCGGCGTCTTCGTGCAGCATAAAACCAGCCCCGAACGGGTGGTAATCGAGTGGCAGGCAGAAACATACAGCGACGAAGGGTCATTCCGTCCCAACAACTTTGAAGTCATATTGTTGTCGGATGGCCGTATCAGGGCTGATTACCGATCGTTCAGCGCCATCAACAGCGCCGATTTCGGCTCCGGAATCTCGAAGAACGACGGGAGCCACTATCTGAATTTAACCGCCAGTGTCGCTCCCGTATCCAGCGTGGCCGGCCGCTCTTTTGCCATAACCGGTGCACCCCGAGTGCTGAATCTCGTCTTTGCCGGCACGGGGAACGGCTTCACCACCATCGCGCCTGCTGGAACGGTCTGCAACACCAACTGCACTTCGACATTTCCGTCCGGCACCCAACTGACACTTTCTCCGGCTGCGGCCTCCTACTCCCTGTTCACTCGCTGGCAAAACGGCCAGTGTGCCGGGACCGGCGTCTGCCTGTTGACTCTCAATGCGGACACCACCGAAACCGCTGTCTTTGATTACGACGCCGCCCATCAGGTAAGTATCGGCGGCGCAGCAACGACATATTACCCCACCATCCAGGCCGCTTACAACGCCGCTGCGCATGGGGATGTCATCAAACTCTGGGCAACTACCTACACTGAATCCCTCATCTGTAATAGACCATTGGAGGTTACCTTCCAAGGGGGGTATGACAGTAGTTTCAAGAACATAACCGGCGAAATGGTTTTGAAAGGGAGTCTGAGCATTCTTGACGGCGTTGTAATCGCAGACGGATTAAGAATTCGTTGACAACGAAACAACAAAAAGCCAAGTTAGCTTCTCGAGAGAGCCATGCCAAACATATATGATCAAGAACAGATAGCCGAACGCCTCGGCCTCCCTTTCCTGGCAACCATCGACGACAACCAGGTCGATGGCGCCCTGTTGGCCCGTCTTCCCCTGGCCTTTGCCCGGAAACACGCACTCCTGCCGCTGCGCCAGGAAGCTGGACGGCTGCTGGTCGCCCTGGGGGAACCGACCGATCTCCTGGCCCAGGACGAGGTTGCTGCCATCTTCGGCCTGCCGCTTCAGGGAACGGTGGTGCCGCGGCAAGAGGTGCTGGACGCGGTCAACCGCCTCTACAGCCGCTTTGCCGGCAGTGCCCGGGAGGTAGTGGCAGAACTGGCCGGTGAAGACCTGTCGGCCATCGCCACCGAGCTCTCCCAGCCCCAGGATCTCCTGGACCTGACCGACGAGGCCCCGGTCATCCGGCTCCTGAACTCGATCCTGTTCCAGGCGGTGAAGGAGCGGGCCAGCGACATCCACATCGAACCGTATGAACGGGAGTTGGATGTCCGCTTCCGGGTCGACGGCATCCTCTACAAGATGCTCGCCCCACCCCGGGTGATCCTGGACGCCCTGGTCTCCCGGGTGAAGATCATGGCCGGGCTGAACATTGCCGAGAAGCGCCTCCCCCAGGACGGCCGCCTGAAGGTAATCGTGGCCGGACGGGAGGTGGATATCCGGGTCTCCATCATCCCCACCTTTTTCGGCGAACGGACCGTGCTGCGCCTTTTGGACAAGCAGCGGGGCGTCCTCTCGCTCACGGACATCGGCTTTTCCGACCGGGACAAAACCGTCATGGAGCGGCTCCTCACCCGGTCGAACGGCATCATCCTCGTAACCGGCCCCACCGGCAGCGGCAAGACCACCACCCTTTACGCGGCCCTTTCCCGCCTGAATGCGCCGGAGAAAAACATCATCACCATTGAGGACCCGATCGAGTACCAGTTGGCCGGGGTCGGGCAGATCCAGGTGAACCCGAAGATCGACCTGACCTTTGCCAACGGACTCCGCTCCATCCTCCGCCAGGACCCGGACATCGTCATGGTGGGTGAGATCCGGGACGCGGAGACGGCGGAGATCGCCATGCAGGCCTCCCTCACCGGCCACCTGGTCCTGTCCACCCTGCACACCAACGACGCGGCCACGGCCGTGACGCGGCTCGTCGACATGGGTATCGAGCCGTTCATGGTTGCCTCCACCCTCTCCGGGGTCCTGGCCCAGCGGCTGGTGCGGGTCATCTGCCCCCACTGCCGGGAAGAGTACCAGCCGGAGCGGGAATACGCCGGCATCACCCTCCCCCCGCGCCTCTACCGGGGTCGCGGCTGCGACCACTGCTTCGGCCTGGGAATGCTGGGGCGGATCGGCATCTACGAGATGCTCCTCATCGACAGCGAACTCTGCTCCATGATCATCAAGCGGACCCCTGCCGGCGTCATCAAGGAATACGCGGTCTCCAAAGGAATGCGCACCCTGCGGGACGACGGCCTGGACAAGGCCGCCGCCGGCATCACCACCATTGAGGAGGTGCTGCGGGTGACCCAGGACGATTATGCCGACCTTCCAGTATAGGGCATATCGGGCCGACGGCCGGGAGACCAACGGCACGGTCGACAGCGACAGCATCCGGACGGCGCGGGAACGGCTGAAGCAACAGGGGCTGCTCCCCATCGACCTGATCCCGGCAGACGAGGCCCCGGCCAAGGGGCTGTCGCGAACGTTTCGCAGTGGCGTGCCGGTGGCAGAGCTCGCCCTCTTCACCCGGCGGCTGGCCACCCTGGTCTCCTCGGCAGTACCGATCCACGAAGCCCTCACCGCCCTTTTGGAACAGGAACGGCCGGGCGAACTCCGCAAGGTCCTGGGAAGGGTGCGGGATCGACTGTCGGAAGGGGCCGGGCTGGCCAAGGCGCTTGGCCAGGAACCGCGCATCTTCAGCGAGAGCTACGTCAGCATGGTCGCGGCCGGCGAGGCAAGCGGCGCACTGGACCAGGTGCTGGAGCGGCTCGCCGACTTCCTGGAGGGACAGGAGGTGGTCCGGAGCAAGGTGACCAGCGCCCTTGCCTACCCGATCCTGATGGTGGTAGTGGGGAGCGGGGTGATGCTCTTTCTGCTCGCCTTTGTCATCCCGAAGATCACCGGTGTCTTTGCCGACAACAAGGCGGCCCTGCCGCTCATCACCGTTGCCCTGATTGCCGTGAGCAACGCGCTGCGCAAGGGGTGGTGGCTCATCCTCATCCTGGTCGCAGCTGCGACGTTCATCTACCGTCGCCTGGCACAGAAGGAGGAATTCCGCCTCAAACGGGACCGGTTCCTGCTCCGCCTCCCCTTTGCCGGTGCCCTGGTCCAGAAGCTTGTCCTGTCCCGCTTTGCCCGGGTTCTTGGCCTGCTCCTGGCCAGCGGTGTACCGGTCATCCGGGCACTGGAGATCACCGGCGAGGCAGTGGTGAACCGGGCCTACCGTGCCGTCCTGGCCGAGGCCAGACTGGAGCTGGCGGAGGGGGGGAAACTCTCGGCCAGCCTGGCACGGAGCAGCATCTTCCCGCCGCTGTTAGTCCACATGATCGCCGTAGGCGAGAAGAGTGGCACCCTGGAAGGGATGCTGGAGAAATCGGGCAGCGCCTATGAGCGGGAGTTCGAGGCCTCTGTGGGGCGTTTTCTGGCCCTTCTGGAGCCGCTCCTGGTCCTGGCCATGGGGCTGGCGGTCGGACTCGTGGTGGTGGCTGTGCTGCTCCCGATCTTCCAGTTGAACCAGCTGGTAAAATAAACCGTTCAACGTTCCATGTTCTACGTTCAACGTTTTTTCTTTCAACCTTGAACTTTGAACTTATGAACCTTGAACTCCAATTGGAGGCTCTATTCATGAGGACTACTTTTCACAACAACCGCGGCTTCACCCTCATCGAGATCATGGTGGTTATCGTCATCCTGGCGCTCCTGGCAGCCCTGGTCGGACCGAAGATCATCGGCCGTTCCGACGACGCCAAAATCGCCGACGCCAAGGTGCAGATCCGCAACATCGAGACCGCTCTCAAGCTCTACAAGCTGGACAACAGCCTGTTCCCGGCCACGGAGCAGGGGCTGCAGGCCCTGGTGACCAAGCCGATCATTGGGACGATCCCCAAGAACTACAAGGCTGAGGGGTACCTGGAGAACAAGCAGCTCCCCAAGGACCCGTGGGGAAATGACTACATCTACCTCTCCCCGGGCGAGCACGGCGACTATGACCTTTGCTCCTACGGCGCCGACGGCGCCAAAGGAGGGGAAGGAAAGGCGGCGGACATCTGTAGTTGGAACATGCAGTGAAAAGCCGTGACTGGTGACTCGTAACAGGCAGGAGAACATGATGGGGGATACGAGTCACGGGTCACGAATCACGAGTCACGGCTTCACGCTTTTAGAGCTGCTGGTGGTGGTCGCCATCCTGTCACTCACCGCGGCACTGGTGTTCCCGCGCCTCCCCTCCACCGAAACGGGGGCGCTCAGAAGCTCGGCCCGTGGGGTGTCGGCCATGCTCCGCTATCTCGGCGAACAGGCGATTACCACCAAGAGTGTGTACCGCCTGCACCTGGAACCGGGCGGCACCGGGCTGATGGTCATGAAGCGGCTCGCCTCGGGCGACGAAGTCCCGCCAAGCGACACCCTGCTGACCAAACCGCAGCTGGCGTCAGGGATCACCATCCGCGACGTGGAGACCGGCCGGCTCGGCAGAGTGACCGGCGGCGAAGTCCTGGTCGATGTCGGTCCCGGCGGGCTGGCCGATCTGCTGGTCATCCATCTCCAGGGAAAGGGCGGCGAGAACTACACGGTCGCGGCCTATCCGGCCAGCGGCAAGGTGAAGGTGGCGAGCGGCTACCAGGAGGCCGGAATATGAACCGGTATCCAGGGTCCGGGGTGAGGGGCTTCACGCTCCTGGAGGTGCTGATCGCCCTGGCCATCATGGCCGGCGTGGTCACCACCGTAATCGCCGTATTCAACCGACATCTGTCGCTGGTGAGCAGGGACAAGGAGGAAACAATCGCCCTGCTCCTGGCGCGGTCGAAACTCGACGAGCCCGGCTTCCGTGACCTGCCGGCCGGCAGCAAAGGGACCTTTGCCCCCCAGTGGCCGCTCATCGCCTGGGATACCGCCATTGTCCCGACTGAGCTCCCCGGCGTCAGCCGCCTCACCCTGACGGTCACCTGGGATGGAACCAGGAGAAAGCTCTCCCTTGTCCAGTATGTGGCAAAATTGTAGCCGGACCGGGCATTGTGCAGCGCGCGGCTTCACGCTGCTTGAGGTGCTGATCGCCCTGGCTCTCCTCTCCCTGGTGGCAGGCGCCCTCTACGGCACCTTCTTTTCCCTCACCGCCGGACGGGAAGCGGCAATAGCCGGGATGGAGGCCCGCCGTGAGCTGCGGAGCAGTCTCGATCTCCTGCGGCGGGAACTCTCGGCTGCCTATTACGGCCGGGGAAACAAACGGCTTCACTTTGTGGTGGAAGACCGGGACGAGTACGGCAAGCCGGCATCGACTCTGGAGTTTACCGCAATTGCCCCGCCCTCTCCGGACAGCGGCAGCTCAGACCAGATCGTGGTCCGCTACCAGCCGGTAGTTACGGATCAGAAGATGGTGCTCACCCGGCAGAGCCGGGATCTATACCTGGAAGGCGATCCTCCCCGTTACCCGCAGATGGAGGAGCTGACCGGTTTCCTGGTGGAATGCTACGACGGCGGCAAGTGGGTGAAGAGCTGGGATACGTCCATCAACATGGGGTTGCCAAAGGCAGTCCGGGTGACGGTCTCGGTAAAGGACGGGGAGCGGACCGTCGACTTTTCGACCATAGCCACACTGCGGATAACCGGATCATGAAGGGGGAGCGGGGGTTCGCACTCGTCCTGACCCTGGTGGTCACGGCCATCCTCGTGGCCCTGGTGACGGAATTCATCACCGAGGTCTACGTGGACACCTCGTCCCGGCAGTACGCAGTGGACGCCCAGCAGGCAAGCCTGCTCGCCGAATCCGGGGTGTTCGGCTCCATCAAGCTCCTGCAGCGTGAACTGGGGGGACAGAGCTACTCCTCGCTCCAGGACCGCTGGGCAACGCCGCTGGTCCTGGAGGAAGAAAAGGGCTCACTTCGGGTGACCGTTGAGGAGGAAAACGGCAAGCTGAGCCTGAACCACGTGGCACTCCCCAATGGCACCTTCAATGAAGTCTACTATGGGATAGCGGTCAGGCTGCTGAAAAAGCTCGGCCTGTCGCCTGACCTGTGCGACACCCTGGCCGACTGGGTGGATGAAAACGAGGAACCCCACCCCGGGGGAGCGGAATCCGTCTGGTACCTGGCCCAAAAGCCTCCCTACCATGCCAAGAACAGCCGCCTGGAGACCCTGGAGGAGCTGTCGCTGGTCAAGGGGTTCAGCGGTAAGCCGCTGGAGCAGCTCCGTCCTTTTGTCACGGTCTATGCAGACGACCCGGCAGCTCCGGCAGCGCCCATCAACATCAACACCGCCCCCAGGGAACTGCTGTTGGCCCTGGACGACCGGATGACCGGTGCACTGGCGGATAACATCATCGAGTACCGGAAGACCACCCCCTTCAAGTCCCCGGCCGAACTGACCCGGGTGTCGGGGATGGAAAGCATCGCCACTGGCCTCCAGACCGTGCTGAGGACCAAGGGGAGCGTCTACCGCCTGCGGGCCGAGGCGACCGTCAACGGCACCATCCGGGTCATCGAAGCGGTGGTCCGTCCCACGGCAATGCCGCCGACCGTCCTTTATTGGCGGGAGTATTAGACAGGGACCGGTAAAGGTTAGTTCAAGAGTTACAGGGTACTGGCCCCATCGGTCCGGGACTGCATTTTTCGAGGGATTATGGACATCCAGATCATTAACCTGAACGACGGGGAAGTCGTTTTTGCCCGCTTTCGCCGGGAGCGGAACAGGCTCCTGTTTCTCGACGGTTCCCGCCATGACTGTGCCGACCGCACCGTACTGGCCGGACTCATTGCCGCCCATCTCCTCCCCCATGCAGGAGCGTCCAGGATCATTCTCTCCCTGCCGCCGGCGCTTCTCACCCTGCGGGAGATGGCCCTGCCGATCGTCGACCGGCGCAAGCTCCGGGAGATCCTCCCGCTGGAACTGCGGGGCGAAACCGCCCTGGAGAGCGAAGAACTGGCCTGCGACGCCGTTCCGCTGGCCGAAGGCGTTGTCCTGGCCGTCTGGTCCCCACGGGAAGCAGTTGCCGACCTGATCAGGTTTCTGGCCGACAATGGGGTCGAGCCTGAGGTGGTCACCGCCTCCTTCCTCGACTGGACCGGCCTTCTTTCCGCACCTGACGATGTGGCGATTACCGACGGGTCGGCCGTGGCACTCTTCCAGGGGGGGGAACTGGCCTTCTGCCGCGCCCTCCCATCCGCATCGGCGGCCGAACTGGCCCGGACCATCAGCGCCCTTGAGCTCGGCAAAGGGATCACCGTTACCACGGTCTACGCCATCGGCGCCGCCGCACGGCAGGAGCCGGCCGGCGAAACCATGCCCAAGGTTACGCCGCTGCCGATGGACGGGCCGCTGGCCGAGACATTTGCCGCCGACCAGGCCGCCGGCCGCGACCTGGCGGCAGCGTTTGCCACGGCCCGTGCCGTCTGCTTCGGTGCACCGCTGGATCTGCGCAACGGTCCCCTCGCCTACACCCGCGGACACGAAAAGCTCCGAAAAAGGCTCCGTCTCACCGCCATCCTTGCCGCGACCGTCGTTACCCTCCTCTTCGCGGAGACCGGACTCCGCTGGTTTCTTGTCAAACGCGACCTGGATTCCCTGAACGGCTCCATCCGGACCATCTACAAAGACGTCTTCCCGGGCCGGACAAAACCGGTGGACGAGGTTGCCGAGCTGAAAGCCGAAATCCGGCGACTCGGCAGCAGTTCCGGCAGCGGCGGAGTCCTGGCAACACTGAAACTCCTGGCCGATGCCAAAGGGGACGAGCTGACCGGCATTGTGGAGACCGACTTGGACGGCAGTCAACTCCGGATCAAGGGAGACGCCCGTTCGGCCTTGGCTGTCAACGATTTCAAGGCCCGCCTGAAACCGGTGTTCGCCTCGCTTGAGGTTGGCGAGATCAAATCACGTCCCGACGGCAGTGTTACCTTCTCCCTGAGGGGCACGCTTAAGGAGGGGGGAAAATGAGCGTCCTCGACCGGGTGAAAGAGACCTACGACCGGATGGACCAGGCAACCCGCCTGCGCATCGGTATTGCCGTTGCCGCCATCCTTGCCCTCGCCATCCTTTATTCGGCGGCCAACGACCAGGTGAAACGCCTTGGTAGTAAGCGCCAGAGCCGGGAGGCTGCCCTTGCCGAGATGATGGTGCTGCGTCAGCGCTTTCGCGAGACGAATGCCGGTGCCCAGAAACTCGCCAACCGCCTTTCCGCGGTGAGGGCCGACGACTCGCCTGCCAAACTGATCGATGAAATCGGCATCAAGGGAAAAGGGAGCCAGATCCGTCCCGTGAAGGGGGACGAGCGGCCCGGCATGGTGGAGGATGCTGCGGAGGTCAAACTGGAAGGGCTTACGGCCAACGAGGCCCTAAACCTGCTCCATAGGCTGGAAAAGGGGACGAAACCGGTGCTGATCAAGAAGGCCCTGGTGAGGACCCGCTTCGACGACCCGGCAAAGCTCGACCTGTCGTTGAGCCTGGCCCTGCTCAAACCGGCTCCCCAGGGAGCACGATGACCATTCCCCGCCACGTCATCATCGCTGCCGCCACTGCAGGTGGAGTGCTGCTCTTCCTGCTCCTCAGTCTCGCGTTCATTCCGGACCGGGCTCTGGAGCAGGCCGTGACCAGGGCATTGACAGCGGAAGGGTACACCCTCAAGGCAGTAGCTTTCGGCAAGGCCTTCCCGCTCGGACTGCAGGGAAAGCGTCTGGAGATCGGTACTGACGCAGGGCCGATCCTGGTCCTTGACCGGGCCGCGATCCGTCTCAAAGTCCTCCCCCTGCTGACCGGCCGCGTTACCGTTGCCCTCGACGGCAGGATCGGCGCCGGCACCATAAACGGCACCATCACCGTTGCACCGCAGAAGAAACTGGAGTTGACGATCAGGGACCTCTCGCTTGACGCCGTCCCATTTTTTGCAACCGTCGCCGGAACGCAGGCAAAGGGGATCGCGCGCGTCAGCACCACGATTCAGGGGGTCGGCTCCGGAGCAAAGGGAACCATGCAGTTGCAAGTACGCGGTGCGGAACTGAACGGCATCAAAATCGGCGAGACACCGCTACCGGATGCGACGTATCGTGAAGTACAGGGAATGCTCAGGATCGGTGGCGGCAGGGCGAGCCTGGAGAGCTTCACGCTCCAGGGCGACGGCCTGTATGTCCGACTCAAAGGCGACATGCCGATCAGCGCCCCCCTCAACGCCTCTCCCCTCAATCTGACTCTGGAGCTTATGCCCAAGCCGGAATTTCTGGAACGGCAGAAATTCGTGTTTCTGCTCCTGGTCAAGTACCTGACCTCGCCGGGACACTACCAGATCCCGATCCGCGGCACCCTGGCAAAACCGCAGCTGCAGTAAACGTCGGCAGCCATATACACTGCTGTAAGCAACAACGCCAAAGCCCCCCGGTGCATCGCATCGGGGGGCTTTGGTATCACGGGCTAACGTCGTGGCCATTACTTCAGATTGGCATCCTCAAGGATCGCGTCGTATTTGTAACCGGCACCGAAGTCCCGATTCTGGTGAAACGTGCCGGTAGCAGTGATGATGTCACCCACGGTCGCCTTGTCCTTGGTGGTCACCACCAGTTTGTTGTTCTGCTTGGCAGCCTCACCGGTGCCATCCTGGAGATGGACCCAGTTGTGGTCCATGATCGACATTGAAACCTTGACCACCTGGCCACGAACGGCAATGGCCTTGTCGTTGAGCTCGGCCTTCTTGCCGAAAACTTCCGCCACGGTGTAGGCATTTGCTCCGGCTGCCTTGTCCACCTTCAACCCTTCAATGACCTTTCCTTCCGTCTTCGTCGCCGACCCTATCTTGACATCTTCCAACTTCACCCCGGCATGGGCGTTCTTCTTGCGCTCTTCATTGAACGTCTCCGTCGGCCCACCGGAGAAAAGAATGCTATCAAACGTCCGGTCAAGCGGCTTGCTGGTAAATTTGCCCATCTGCACGCCGGGCTCAAGTTCAACGGAATCTCCGACCTTGATAACCATCTCGGGGATCGCCACCCACTTTTTCTCGCCCTTGATTTCCAGCAGGACATAGGTATACCCGCCACTGTCCATGGTCTCCATGACCTTACCGGCCAAAGGAGGCTGCTCGGCAGTTTTTTCCGTCTTCTTCTCGGCATTGGTGTTGGCAGGAGGAACCATATTGGGCATAGCCATCGCCCCTGCCGGCAACACTGCAACGAATCCTGCCACTAATAACCATTTCACGTTTGACATTCCGAAACTCCTGCAAAATCTGTATTAACTACGCCACATGGAAGCTCAGCATACTTGTTTTGCCCAAATTGCACAAGAGATTCGGTGCTCGCGACTCGGGAACAGTAGTTTCCCGTCCGGAGATCTCTAACGAAAATTACTCAGACCTGGATACGGTGGGCCGGACAACGTTGGCGGCACAGCAAAAAATATTTACGCACTAATCATTCAAGAACTTTTTAAGCTTGCCGAATAATTCTCCAACAAACAGTGCGGAAATGCGCCGTACGTATCAGCAAGGAAACTTTTGATGACCATCAGAGCAAAACTGACCGCAAACGTACTTTTGGTAGTTGTCATGATCGGAGCAGTAGCAGCGACCAGTTTTTTGGGAATGCGGTTTGTCAAGGAGAAGCTTTCATATCTGACGGAAAAAAGCACACCGTTTCAACTGCGTACGATCGAGTTCCAACGCGCTGTGCAGGCCGTAACTGCCGACCTGACAAAAGTCGGTGCCTCGCACTCGCATGACGAATTTGTCTTTTCAAGGAAAGAGGCGGACGCCTCTCTGCTTGCTGCCAGAGAAGCCCAGAAAACCCTTGAGACAATGTCCGGCGAACGGTTGTCAACGTCCGATGATCTGACGACCATAGCCGGAGAGTTGACCTCGGTGACGGAAAATCGGCTCAAAGCCGAGAACGAGGCAACCAAAGCAGGCCAGCAGACAACGCAGCGACTCAAAGAAACAACAGCCCGCCTCAAAGAACTCGACTCTCAGATCAAGGCACTGCAAGTCAGCCGCTCAAAAGCCTACTCAACCTCTGCCGACAACAAGGATGCGATCCTCACCAGGGTCCGTAGCCTGGAGATGCTCAAGACCACCCTGAAAGAGCTCAAGCTGTCCATATATGAGACAAATCGCAAAGGGGCAAAAAGCGATCCGGGAAAGCTGCTGAACAAGGCAGTGCAAAACTCTTTTGTCCGCAGCAACCCAAAGATCCTGGCAGAAGTGAAATCATTGGCTGCCAAAATTGAAGAAATCACCAAGTCACGTGATACGGGAAGCGACTCCAGGCTCGCTGACGTCAACACCCGTCTGGATGCGCTCATCGAGGATATTTCGGACGAAGCAGATAATGAGGATGAGAAATACAGCGCCATCACCGGCAAGCAGGGTGGCTTCCAGTCCCAGGCCACCATTGCCGTCACCTCTCTGGCAGCGAACTCGGAACTGGTTGCGCTCGGGATATCCGTTGAAGGATTCGCCACTCGCCTCTTTACCGTCAACAGTCCCAAGGATCTGGACATCATTGCAGCAGAAACAAACACAGCCTTTGCCAAGATCAACGCCGTATACAAAAACCTGGACACCTCCCTGAAAAAAATCGGCGCCACCAGAGAACAGAAAATGTTGGCAGCAGCCGTTGCCTCCCTTAATGGCACCCGAACGATTCTGTTTGCCGAAGAAGGCATTATCACCAAACTGAAACGAAAAATGGAGATGGAGGCCAAGGCTACGGCGGTAGCCGCTAAACTCCGCGGCATCGTAACGGCCCAGGCCGAGCAGGGGAAAAGGACTGCTGCAGGTGCCCAGGAAGGTCAGGAAAAGGCCATCGCCACGGTCAACCGGATAGTCCGTTTCAACACCGCGCTCATCGGTGGTATCGGCATTGCGTCAATCGTCATCGGCGTATTCTTCGGCTTTTGGATCTATCGCTCCGTTGCCGGGCCGTTGCAACAACTCCTTGGCGCCTCAGCCCAAGTTGCAAAGGGTGACCTGACCGGCAATCTTTCTGATGTCAGCAATGACGAAGTGGGTGAGGTTCAGGCAAAGGTAGGCGAAATGGTCGGAAGCCTGCGGGGGATGGTCGGGAATATCAATGACGTCAGCCGTGACCTGAGCAGCAGCTCGGAAGAGCTGTCAAGGACTGCCGTTGAATTGCAGGAAGGGGCCAGCCTGCAGACTGGCCAGATCGAGCAGGCTGTTACCGCAATGGCCGAGATGACCCAGACGACTCTGGAAGTGGCCAGAAACTCCTCGGAGACCGCAGATGCCGCGCAGAAGATGAAACAGGTGGCCGAGCAGGGCAAAGGGGCAATGACTGAAACCGTCAACGAAATGGACCGTTTCGCTCTATCGGTACGAGAGGCATCCGCACGGGTTGAATCCCTTGGCAACCAGTCGCAGCAGATCAACGAGGTCGTATCGCTCATCAAGGATATTGCCGACCAGACCAACCTCCTCGCCCTGAACGCAGCGATCGAGGCAGCACGGGCCGGCGACATGGGGCGTGGTTTCGCGGTCGTGGCCGACAGTGTCCGGGCGCTTGCGGAACGGACAACCGCGTCAACCGAGGAAATCAGTCACATGGTCGGGGGAATGCAGCAGAGCGTTGCCCACGCCGTGCAGTTCATGCACCAGGAGAGCAGTTCCCTGGACAAGGTGGTGATCCACGTCAACCAGACCCTGGCCGCCATCGACGAGATTGTCGACTATGTGGGACAGGTCACCGACATGGTCCAGCGTACCGCTGTGGCAGCCGAGCAGCAGTCGTCAACCAGCGAGGAGATCAACCACAACATGACTGCCATTGACGCGGTAACCCGGAAGCTTTTCCTGGCGTTCCAGGAAGTTCAGGCCTCTTCCAGTTCTCTGTCACAGCTGGCCCAAAAACTTAATGACAAGGTCAGTTGGTTCAAGGTGCAATGATCAACTCTCGAAACAGTCGTGCATTCCACATGCATGGAGATACTGTCAGGCATTTGACCAATTCTACGCCAAATAACCGTAAAATACTCCTCATCTACAGCGTGTTTTTCCGCACAAACCCTGTGCAAATAAGAATATACACATATTGGCCCACATATTGCTAATTCCGCATTATTAGATATAGCTGCCATTTTAATGAGTTACGACGTTAAATCCTCAGGCAGAAAGAAGGTGATACACCTCAAGAGAAGAGGACGAAATTAGTTGAGCCCAATCATAAGCCAAAACCAATAAAAAGGAGATCCCATGAAAAAAACAGGAAAACAATTTCTAACAGGTGCACTGCTGGCCGGACTGGTCATGCCGGCTGCCGCCCTGGCCGCCGACCAGGATCTGGAGAAGAAGATCGACTCCCTGTCGAAAGAGATCGACATCCTGAAGCAGCAGGTCAAGAAGACCGAAGACAAGTCCCTCGGCAAATGGCTGACCATTGGCGGCGATTACCGGTTTCGGGTGGACAGCCTGCGGGGGGAGACGAAACCCTTTATCAATGCGCAAGGAATGTTCAAATGGATGGGGAATAATGCCCTAGTACCATGTAACAGCTACAATTTCGGGTAGAGGCGCTTTAGCTTGGTTCGAGCGTCCGATGTCGTGAACTGCCAGGATATTTTTTTCGTGCGGTTGTTTCGGTTTTTTTCCCATGTATCCACTT